>JBPRGD010000015.1:0-184193 GCA_051428125.1 Candidatus Wenzhouxiangella sp. M2_3B_020 | reverse complement strand
ATTCCCTTCCAATCGCATCGTCCGCAGCCGGTTCTCGGCCAGCCGCGAATAGTTCGTGCCCGGGTACTCGGCGATGACCTGCTCCAGCGCCGCGCGCGCGCGTTCCCAGTTGCCCAGTTCGTAGTGGCTGAAACCGATCTTCAGCAGTGCGTCGGGCTTCTTGCCGCTGTCAGGATAGGTTTCCTGCAGTCGCTGGAACTGCTCCAGGGCGGTCTGGAAATCGCGAGTGACGTAGTAGACCTCGCCCAGCCAGTACAGCGCGTTGGGGGCATAGGCCGACCGGGGGTGGTCGCGCAGGAACCGATCGAATCCTTCGGCTGCGTCGGCATAGCGCGTCTCGCGCAGCGCCCGGAACGCCCGGTCGTAGGCTTCCTGCTCGGCCTCGTCCGGCTCCTCGAGCTGCCGCACCGGGCCGTCGTCGGGCTCGGCCAGCGTTGCGACCTCCGGCTGCTCGTCGGACGGCTCGCGGACCTCCGGCAGCTGCGAGGTGGGCGCGGCGATCTCCGGAGAAGCGGCCGCGGTCTCCTCGTCGGACTCGGCGGGCGGCGGCGTCGGCTGCTGTCGGGCATCGGCGATCGCTTCACGACCCGGCTGCGGCTCCGCGCTCCCTGTCGGGACCGGCTGCCCGCGCAGCTCGCTGAGCCTCCGGTCCAGATCCAGGTACTGATCGCGCTGCCGGCGCTTGAGATTCTCGATCTCCTGCGCCTGCGCCTCGACCATGCCGCGAAGCTCGCGAACCTCCTCGCGCATCTGCTGCAGCTCGAGAATCATGCGCGACGACATGTTGTCGTTCTGCGCCGCGGCGGACGGGGCCACCGCGACGACGACCAGGACGGTCAGCAAACGAAGTCGATCTGCAAGCATTGCGGGTACTGCCATCATGGAATCACCGGGCGGTGTAGACGATCTCCACGCGTCGGTTGCGCTCCCAGCAGCTTTCGCTGGACTGGCGGCAAACCGGCCGCTCTTCGCCGTAGCTGACGACCTCGATCTGGTTCGACGAGGCGCCTTCGGCCAGCATCAGATCGCGCACCGAGTTGCCGCGGCGTTCGCCCAGGCCCAGGTTGTATTCGCGCGAGCCGCGCTCGTCGGCATGGCCTTCCAGCAGCATGCGCGCGCTGGGATTGGCCCGTAGATACTCCGCGTGGGCCCCGATGATCGGAAGATACTCGGGGCGGACGTCGGAACGGTCGAACGCGAAATAGATCTCGCGCTGGCTGAGCACCGAATCCGGGTTGTCGAGATTGCGCGAATCGGCATGGTCTGCAGGATCGACGCGGTCGACCTCGACGGGCTCGGAAGGTTCGGTCGGCTGCGGTGCCGGCTCGGGCTCCGGCGGCACGTCGCCGGTGTCGGTGGCGCAGGCGCCGAGCATCAGCGCCAGTATGGAAACCAGGAAAATTTTCAAAGCGAAGTTCATGCTTCCTCCAGAATGCCTCAGTACAGGGTCTTTTATTGTTGGACTTTCGTGCAACGGGCGTCGAACCGTCACTGCATCAGCGGCGACCAGGCCGGCTCGCGGACGTCGCCGTCGCTCAGCACGAGACGTTGCCGGAAGCTGCCGTCCACCGAAACCGCGGCGAGTACGCCCCGCTCTCCCTCGGAAGCCGCGTACAGCACCATCCGCCCGTTCGGAGCGAAGCTCGGCGACTCGTCCATGCGACCCGGTGATAATACACGCAAACGGTCCGAATCGCGATCCAGCACGGCGATCCGGAAGTTCGCATCGCCACCGTGGACCATGGCCAGTAGACCCGTGTACGGATCGACGTCGACGCGCGAGTTGTAGGCGCCCTCGTAGGTGATGCGCTCGACGTCGCGGCCGTCGCTGCGCACCCGGTAGATCTGCGGTCGTCCGGCCCGGTCGGAGGTGAAGAAGATGTGCCGACCGTCGCGCGACCACGCCGGCTCGGTGTCGATGGACCAGTGCTGCGTCAGCTGGCTCATTCGCCCCGTTTCCAGGTTGCGCACCCAGATTTCGGGATTGCCGCTGCGCGACAGGCTCATGGCCAGCTTGTTGCCGTCCGGCGAGAACGCCGGGGCGCCGTTGATGCCGCTGCCGTCGGCGATGATCTCGCGCTGGCCGCTGTAGATGTCCTGGATGACGACGTTGGACCGCCCCGTCGCGAAAGACACGTAGGCCAGTCGCCGTCCTTCAGGCCCCCAGCTCGGCGACAGGATCGGTTGGCTGTGCCGGACGATGGTCTGCGGATCGTGTCCGTCCGAATCGGCGACGATCAGCTCGAAGCGCTCGTCGTCGGTGCCGGCAGCGACGACCTTGACGTAGGCGATGCGACTGGCGAACGCGCCCGGGGTTCCGGTCAGTTCCTCGTAGATCGCATCGGCGATCTGGTGCGCGCGCAGCCGGAAAACGCCGGGGCCGGCCGGGATCGCGCGGGAAAACAGCGTCCTTCCCGAGTGGACCGCGACCAGGTGATACTCGATCTCGCCGGAAAGCCCGTCGTCGCCGGGCATCCAGCGGCCCATGGCGACGTAGTCGACTTCCAGCAGCCGCCACGTACCGGACTTGACCTCGGCCGGGCGCGTCGGGCGGTCGATCATGTCCTCGACGGCCATCGGATCGAACAGGCCGCTGCGCCGCAGATCGGCGGCGATGACTTCGTGCATCGGCGTTTCCGGGCGCATTTCGGCGCCGGAGAAATCGAACGGCACCACCGCCACAGGCAGCGCGCTCTCGACGCCGTCGACAATCTCGATCTCGAGCTGGGCGCGGGAGGTGCCCGACGCCAGCAGCAACAGGCTAATTGCCGTCGTAGCGGAAAGTAAAAACGATTTCACGTTGAAAAACCTCTTCGTAGCCTTCGTAGGGTAATTGCTCGGTGCGCTGCACCGCGCTCAGGATCGATTCGCGCGTCAGCGGATCGGCGTTGCACGGCGAAGCGATCGCCTGGTCGATGATCACGCCGCTGGGGATCTGAACGACCCGCACCGTGCAACGCACACCCGGGTTCGTCGTCGGCGGCCGCAGCCAGTTGCGCCGCACCAGTTCCTGGATGGTCGCCACGTATTCCTCGCGAAGCGTCGCGCGCCGCTGCTCGGCCGCGGCCTGCTCTCGCGCCAGCCGGAGCCGCTCGGCTTCCTGCTCGGCCCGGATGCGTTCTTCTTCGGCAGCGCGCTGCTCGGCAAGTTCGGCCAATCTGCGCTCCTGCTCCTCGCGCTGCCGCTGCGCCTCCTCGCGCTGCCGGCGAAGTTCGCGCAGCTCGTCGAGCCGGCGCTGCTCGGCCTGGCGCCGTTCGCGCTCCTGCTCCCGCTGAAGGTCCGCCTGGCGCTGACGCTCGGCTTCGCGCTCGAGCTGCTCGCGGCGCTGGCGTTCGAGCAGCGCCTGGCGCTCGTCCTCTTCGCGCTGCTGCTCGCGCTCGCGTTCGAGCTCCTGCTGCCGGTCGGCCTCCTCGCGGCGGGCTTCCTCGAGACGCCGGCGCGCCGCTTCGGCCTGTTCCTCTGCCAGTCGTTCCTCCCGGCGCGCCTCCACCACCGGCGCGGCATCGACCAGCGTGAACGACGGCGCGATCTCTACGCGCTCGGGCTGCCAGGTCAGCGTGCCGAGCCACAGCAGCGCTGCGGCTCCTGCGTGCACCGCCAGCGCGAGACCCAGCGCCCGCAGACCGTCGCGCAGTTCCCGGCGCCGGGCGGCGCCTCGTGATGCGTGCCTGCTCACTGCTCCGGCGGATCGCCCATGAAGCCGATGGCGCCGACGCCGGCCTGCTGCAGCAGCACCATCGTCTCGTAGATGTAACGATAAGGTACCTGCTGATCGCCGCCGACGAGCACCTGCAGATCGGGATTGCGCCCCACGAACGTCGATACCCGTTCGACGAGCGTTTCGCCGTCGACCAGTTCGGGGACATCGCCTGCGTTGAGGTACAGGTCGCCGTTCTCACGGACCTCGACGATCAGGGGTTCGTCGGTCTCGCCCATCGACTCGGCATTGCCCTTCGGCAGCTCGACCTCGACGCCCAGGTTGAGCAGCGGCGCGGTAACCATGAAGATGATCAGCAGCACCAGCATCACGTCGATGTACGGCACGACGTTGATCTCGGCCATCGCGCGGCGGCGACGACGGATTGGCGCCTCGGCTTCCATGCTCAGCGCTCCTGCAGCCGGCGGGCCTGGCGATGGAGGATGCCGGCGAACTCCTCCTTGAAGTTGTCCATCCGGACTTCGAGGCGATAGACCCGGTCGGTGTAGCGGTTGTACGCGATGACCGCCGGAATCGCGGCGACCAGCCCCATCGCCGTGGCGATCAGCGCCTCGGCGATGCCCGGCGCGACCATCGCGATCGTGGCCTGCTGCACGCCGGCGAGCGCGAAGAACGCGTGCATGATTCCCCAGACCGTGCCGAACAACCCGACGTACGGCGACGTCGATCCGACCGTGGCGAGGAAATTCAGGCCGGATTCGAGCCGATCGATCTCGCGCGTCATCGCGACCCGCATCGTCCGTCGCGCCCCGGCCGCCAGCGTATCGGGGCTGGTGCCGGCGTCCTCGCGCAGACGCTGGAACTCGCGGAACCCGGCCTCGAACAGGCGCTCCTGGCCCTCGGCGGTTCTGCCGTCGTTGCTGATCCGCTCGTACAACTCGCCGGCATCGGCGCCGGACCAGAAACGCTCCTCGAAGTCGCGCGTGCGTTTCTCGAAGCGCGCCAGCGCAGCGCGCCGGGCGAAGATGATCACCCAAGAAGCGATCGACGCCAGCAACAGCAGCGCCATGACCAGTTGCACCACCAGCGTGGCTTCGCTGATCAGGCTCCAGACGTTCATGTCAGAATTCATGTAGATTCCAGAATTTTTATTCAGAGCAATGTTTTTATTGCAATTATACGACGCTATTCAAAGACACGGTTGCGGAGCGCCGCAGCGAGGTCGCCCGGCATCCGGACCGGCGCGAAACGCTCGGCGTCCAGGCAAGCGGCGCGCACCGAGGCATCGACCAGCAACTCGCCGCCGCGCTCGATCCGCTGGCCGAAGTCGATCCGCGCCTTGCCGGCGGATTGGACGCGCACCGAGACGTCGAGTTCATCTTCCAGCCGCGCCGGCCGCCGGAAGTCGATCTCCATCCGGGTCACCGCGAACACGATGCCGGGCCGGATCCGGAGCTCGGTCTGGGCGAATCCCAGTCCGGCCAGCCAGTCCGAACGCGCGCGCTCCAGGAACTGCAGGTAGCGAGCGTGGTAGACGACCCCACCTGCGTCGGTGTCTTCCCAGTAGACGCGGTAGCGGAACGTGTGGTTATTCACCGTCGGATTTCTCGATACCCAGCCATGCGGCCTTGATCGTCGATTCACGGATCAGCGGAAAGAAGCCGTCATCTTCGGTCAGTTGGAGATCGACGCGATACCGAATTTCTCGCTGGGAAAGCCGCTCATCTTCCAAAGGGTCGAACCCGTCGGTCGAGGGTACCCAATCCTTGGCCAGCCATTCTTCGGGGTCGCGCTTACCGAGGAAAGAGACTGCGATGGAGAAGCTGTTTCCCTCGCCATTCACCGATTGGAGAACCTCGGGCAACTCCCGCTGCATGCGCTGGAAACGCTCCAGATCCTCCGGCCGGACACGGTATACACGCCATCTCTGTGCGGCCGGCGGATCGTCCAGCCGCAACGCCTCGCGCGACGAGACATCATGGAGAATGAACGAGTACTCGCGGTCCGCCGCCTCGGCGAGGTCGAGTTCGAACGACAGCGCACCCCAATCGAAATTCTCGGCATCGAGCGCCCACGATTCACTCATCACGGCCACGCGCACCTGTTCGGGATCCGCCTCGAACAGCGCCTCCGGCCCCATGCGCGCCATCTTCCACATCGTGCCCAGCGGGATGGATCCGCAGCCGGCGACGAAAAACATCAGCAAGCCGGCCGCGATCGCCCGCGACCGCGCCGTCATTCGGAGTCCTTCGAATCGAACAGGTCCGGCGGACCCGGGCGCGCCGGTACCTTGAGCCCCAGGTGCTGCCAGGTGCGCGTCGTGGCCATCCGCCCGCGAGCCGTGCGGACCAGGAAACCCTGCTGGATCAGGTACGGCTCGATGACGTCCTCGATCGTGCCGCGTTCCTCCGACAGCGCGGCGGCCAGGCTCTCGACGCCGACCGGTCCGCCGTCGAAGTGCTCGACGAGGATGGTCAGCAGCCGGCGGTCGAGCTGGTCGAAGCCCTCGGCGTCGACCTGCATCATCTCCAGCGCCTGCTCGGCGACGTCTGCGCCGATCGCGCCGTCGGCCCGGACCTGGGCATAGTCGCGCACCCGGCGCAGCAGCCGGTTGGCGATGCGCGGCGTGCCGCGCGACCTGCGCGCGATCTCGGCCGCGCCGCGGGCATCGCAATCGATTCCGAGAATCCCGGCCGAGCGGCGAACGATCTCGGCGAGGTCGTCGACGCCGTAGAACTCGAGTCGCTCGACGATGCCGAAACGGTCGCGCAGCGGGGACGTCAGCAGCCCGGCCCGGGTCGTCGCCCCGACCAGCGTGAAGCGCGGCAGGTCGAGCTGGATCGAGCGCGCCGCCGGGCCCTCGCCGATGATGATGTCGATCCGGTAGTCCTCCATCGCCGGATACAGGACTTCCTCGACCACCGGCGACAGCCGATGGATCTCGTCGACGAACAGCACGTCGCCCGGCTCGAGGTTGGTCAGCATCGCGGCCAGGTCGCCGGCCTTTTCCAGCACCGGACCCGAGGTCTGGCGCAGCTGCGTGCCCATCTCGGCGGCGATCACGTTGGCCAGCGTCGTCTTGCCCAGCCCCGGCGGACCGAAGATCAGCACGTGGTCCAGCGCCTCCGAGCGTGTGCGGGCCGACTCGAGGTAGATGCCCAGCCGGTCCTTCATCGCCGCCTGGCCGATGTATTCCGACATCCGCGTCGGGCGCACGCTGGCCTCGAAACGCACTTCCTCGTCGGCCGGGCGGCCGGAGATCAGGCGGGATTCGTCTTGGGGCAATTCGCTATCGCTCATCCGGCGGTCGGGGCGGCGGGAGGCTTCGATCCAGTCGGGATGGTAGCGGAAAACGTCCGCCGGCATCGTCGCGGCGAAACCGGACGGGCGCTGCGTCCGCTCTCCGGCGACAACGCGAGAAGCGTTACCGCGGTAACGCGGCGGGCACCACGCCCCGGAACGAGATCTCCGAACCGGCGAGCTATTCCGGAGCCTCGGACGGCAACGGCGGCGACGCGGTGCGTTCGCGCTCGCGTGCGCCGGAGAGCAACTCGATGGCACGGTCGGCGGCGTCCTGAAACGGCTCCAGGACGAGGTCGGCGCCGGCCTCCCGGAGCGCCTCGGTTTCCTCGGCCGAATGCGAAGTAGCCGCCACCTTGACGGCGGGAAGCGCGCTTTTCAGGCCCTGGATCAGGCTCAAGCGCGGCTCCTCGTGCTGCAGCCCCGCCGCGTGGGCGGGAATCGTCGAGACGACCCATTGCGCCTCGCCGACCGGCAGCATGCCGACGCGCTCGGCATCGCCCGCATCGCCATGCACCGCCGGCAGACCCAGGCTTCGCCAGCGATTAACCGCCAGAGGGTTGAAATCCATGCCCACCACCTGTGCGCCCCGACGCTGCAGTCGCTGGCCCAGCGCGGTGCCGAAGCGGCCGAGACCGAACACGACGACCTCGACCGTCGCGGACAGCCGGGCGTCGTATCCATCGGTCGGTTCCCGGGGCGTCGTCTCGCGTTCGAAGATGCCCAGGAACGGCTCGGCCCACTCGAGCAGGCGGTGGGAATAGGTGATCATGTAGGTCGACAGCGCGATCGTGACGAGGCCCACGAGCGTCACCAGCCCGAGCATCTCCTGTCCCAGGTGACCCAGCGTCACGCCCATCGCCACGAAGATCAGCGAGAACTCGCTGATCTGCGCGACGGTCAGGCCGGCGAGAAACCCGGTCCGCGCCCGAAAACCCATCGCGCCCATGATCGCGATCACGATGAGCGGATTACCGATCAGGACGAACAACGAAAAGACGGCAGCTGCCCCGAAATGCTGGCCGAGCTGGGACAGTTCCAGGCTCGAGCCGAGCGCAATGAAGAAGAACAGCAGAAGAAAATCGCGCAGCGGCGCCAGCCTTGACGCGATGGTTTCCCGGTACGGCGTGGACGCGAGTGCCACTCCGGCCATCAATCCACCCAGTTCCTTCCCCAGGCCGGCAGCATCCGCCGCGGCCGCGAAGATCGCCGCCAGCGCGATCGCGAATATCACCAGCAGTTCCGGGACACGGGCAAGGCGCCGCGTCAGAGGATCGGCCAGGTAGCGTACGAATACCAGCACCAGAAGAAGCATCGCCAGCGCCGTGCCCAGGACGGCACCAAGTGCCCGACCGCCTTCGCCATCGCCTGCGCCCAGTCCGACGGTCGACAGGACGATCATGGCCAGCACGACGACCAGGTCCTGAACGATCAGAAAGCCCAGTGCGACCTGGCCGTAGAGCGAGTCGATCTCGCGCTTGTCCGAAAGGAGCTTGACGATGATGATGGTGCTGGAAAAAGTCAGCGCGACCGCGACGTAGATGCTGGCGACCGGTTCCAGCCCCAGCGCCAGGCCGATCAGGAACCCGAAGACGGCGGTGAACGCCACCTGGCCGAGACCCGTGGTGAGCGCGACCGCGCCGAGCGACCGGATCAGCTTGACGTCCAGCTTCATGCCGACCAGGAACAGGAGCACGGCGATCCCGAGTTCGGCAAGGAAATCGATCTGGTCGTCGGAATGGACCACGTCCAGAACCGAGGGGCCCGCCAGCAGGCCGACGACGATGAAGCTGACGATCAGCGGTTGCCGCAGCGCAAGGCCGAGGAAACCGACCAACGCAGCCAGCGCCAGCAGGATCGCGACCTCGCCGAAAACCGAGTGAACGATCAGATCGATCATTTCGATGCCAGAGAGACGGCCCACCGCGAGCGCCCGCGCCCGGATAAAGATATCCTATCAAGCAGGCTGTTCGGAAGACGCGATCATGCGCCGGATTCTCGCTGCAACGGATTTCTCGCTTCGCGCCGACCGCGCCCTGCATCGGGCGGCGCTCCTGGCACGGACGACCGGCGCGAAACTCGACATCGTCCACGTTGTCGACCCGGACCGCCCGGAGACGCTGGTCGAAGCCGAGATGGGTCTCGGCCGCGACCTCCTCGAAGAACAGCGAGGCTCCCTACTCGACCGGTTCGAGATCCGAGCCCGGACGCACATGTTCGAAGGCGAAGCATTTCAGGGAATCGCCAGTGCGATCGATCGATTGGAGCCGGATCTGCTCGTCATCGGCGCCTATCGCCGCAGGCTTTTGCAGGATACATTCGTCGGCACGACCGCGGAGCGGGCGATCCGGCGCAGCGGAATACCGGTCCTGATGGTCAACACCGATGCCGAGCAGTCCTACGTGCACATCCTCGCGGGCGTCGACCTGTCCTCCAACTCGGCCGCTGCTTTGCGCACTGCGCTGGAACTGGGTCTGAACCGCGATGCGGTGCTGTCGGTCCTCTACCTGTTCGAAGCACCCGCCACCGGATCGATCGCCCTCGGCTCGCTGAGCAGGTCTGAAATCCGGAACTACGTTGCCGACGAGCAGAAGCTCGCCGCCAAGGCGCTGGATGCATTCCTGGAGTTCACAGGCGTCGAGCGGGCGCAGCGCATCGTCCGACATGCAGGAACGTCGATCGTCACCGGAATCGAGGCGGTCGCGGGGGATCTGGGCGCCGACCTGCTCGTGGTCGGGGCCGGTGCCGGAAGCGGTGTGGGACGGATGCTGCTGGGAAGCACGGCTTTCGATATCCTGGCGACGAGCCCGCGCGACGTGTTGATCGTTCCGCGCCCGAAGCGGGACTGAACAGGCCACGTTGCACCGGTGCCCGAATCCGGGCTGGGATTCGCCGAAGCGGATCTCCCGGGCTGGACAATCCTATTCCAGTTGCAGCAACCCGTCCACCGCCATTCCGTAGTCCATCGATTCGCCGTTCCAGAGCGGGATCGGCGTGCCCGGCCCGATCTCCAGCCCGTTTCTTCGATTCTCGAGCTTCAGCGCAAAAACGTTTCCGCGGAAACGTCCTTGCGCTCCCGGAACTCCTCGTCCGTCGCCGCTTCGATCGCGTGGACGACGCGCTCGCCCTGCTCCGGCGTGAACCGGGCCGGAAGACGTAGTTGCCGTCGTCGACGTGGCAGTCGAGGCTGCGCAGATCGTGGCGCTGCCCCTCGGCTTCGAGGGCCCCGATGCGCTTGGCCTTCCGTCCAGAAATTATTTTCCCGACAATACAGCCTGTTGAAGCCGCGAAGATCG
The DNA here is from genome assembly GCA_051428125.1 of Candidatus Wenzhouxiangella sp. M2_3B_020. Taxonomy (GTDB): domain Bacteria; phylum Pseudomonadota; class Gammaproteobacteria; order Xanthomonadales; family Wenzhouxiangellaceae. The sequence continues at coordinate 173,939 of JBPRGD010000015.1, read as the reverse complement.
GACGAGCGGCTACGTCGATCAGGTCGTTCATCGTGGATAGGAAATGCTCCCGGCAATCGTTCGTATCCGGGTTTCAGGAGTTGTGCGGCATGCGACCGACAAGAATGGCGTTGTTTGACCAACGCGATGCTCGTGCTTCACCGGCAACCCGATGATTGAAACCTGCGGCTCGAAATCCGCTCGCTATTCAGTCGTGGCGGAAGCGCAGGAGGCCGAGCAGCGCGAGGGCGAGTGCCAGCACCAACATCGACAACGGCGACAGCGTCTCGATTGCGCGCGCAGACGATTCCCCGCCGACAACGACGACACCGGTGGCGAAGGGTTCGGAGCCCGACAGATCCCCCGGAAACACCGAGGATGGGTCGAACAGGTACAGATCGACCGTCCACGAACCGGCCTCGAGGCCGGGAAGTTGCTGCGTGAAGCGCTGTGCCGGCGGAGGCGGGCTGACCAGGCCGCACCAGGCGGCGAACTCCACCGCCGAGACGAGGACCGCGATTCTGCGATCTTCGAGGAATCGGACTTCGGAGAGCTGATCGTCCGGGTTTCGATCCGGCACCGTGCATCCATGAGCGATCACGGTGACCGCAAACGCTTCGGCGCTCGGCGGCCGTTCCGGCGTGAAGAAAGTGCGGCCCACGTCCGGAGGGGGGTAACCGAGATCGTATTCATACGAAAAACCGTCGTCGGCGAAAGCAGGGTTCGCCAATATCGACACGAAAGTCGCAATCACAAGATAGACGCTTCGCATCAGGACTTCCCCGCGATCTCGCCAACGCAACTTCCCAAGACGGGAGTATAGCGGAACTCGGGCTGAAACCGCGATTTTCGATATTTCGGGACGTCCGCGGTCCGGATCCCGAAAACCGGATTCAGCCCTTCATCCGGTTCTTCAGCGCCTGCCGGATCATCGCTTCGGCGCTCGCACTCTCGTCGTCCAGCGACTTGATCATCTTCAGCGCCTCGGCCTGCGAATAGCCCAGCGCGACCAGGCCGGCGCGGGCCTCCGACGCGGCATCGCGACCCGTTCCGCCGGCCGCCGGCGCCGACTCGCCGGGGGCCAGTTCCATGTCGTCCAGCCGGCTCTTCATCTCCAGGATCAGACGCTCGGCGGTCTTCTTGCCGATGCCGGGCAGCCGGGTCAGCGACTGGCTGTCGCCGGATTCGACCATCAGCGCGAAGTCGTTGGCCGAGACGCTTGACAGGATGGCCAGCGCCAGCCGCGGGCCGACGCCCGAGATCTTCAGCAACGTCCGGAACAGCTCGCGGTCCGACGCGCTCGCGAACCCGAACAGCAGGTGCGCGTCCTCGCGCACGACCTGGTGGATCAGCAGCGTGCACGGCTGCCCGGCCTCGGGCAGGCGGTCGAACACCGTCATCGGCGCCTCGACCTCGTAGCCGACGCCGCCGACGTCGATCAGCAGATGCGGCGGACGCCGCTCGATCAGCGTTCCGGCCAGCCGGGCAATCATCGTGACGCGCTCATCGCAGCACGACGCCCTGCGGAAGGCGGCTCGCCGTCTGCCGGCAATGGTGGTGGCAGAGCGCGACGGCCAGCGCGTCGGCCGCGTCGGCGCCGAACGAGGCCTCGGACTTCAGCAACGCGCGGACCATGTGCTGGACCTGGCGCTTGTCGGCGCCGCCCCGCCCGACCACGGCCTGCTTGATTAGGCGCGGGGCGTACTCGTGGACCTCGACGCCGGCCTGGACGGCGGCGCAGATCGCCGCGCCGCGCGCCTGTCCGAGCTTGATCGCGGCCTGGGGATTGCGGCTCATGAACGCGGTCTCGATCGCGACGGCGGCGGGCGAGAACTCGGCGATGACCTCGGAGACGCCGGCGAAGATCGCGCCGAGGCGGTCCGGCATCTCGCCGTCGCCGAGGTTCAGCTGTCGCGCCTCGACCAGGCGCTCGCCGTCGATCACGCCGATGCCGGTGATCCTGGAGCCCGGGTCGAGGCCGAGAATGCGCATCAGGCCGCCGACGTCACTCGTAGGCTCCGGCCGGGATTTCGGCGTTGTGCCAGACGTTCTGGGTATCGTCGAGATCCTCGAGCATGTCCAGGAACTTCAGAATCTTACGGCCGGATTCTTCGTCCTGCTCGACCCAGTTCGCGGGTCGCTGCGTGACCTCGGCTTCCTCCGGCTCCAGGCCCGCGCCCTTCATCGCGTCGAGCACGCCGGAGAATTCCTCGGGTTCGGTGATGACCTCGATGCTGCCGTCCTCGTTGGTCTCGATGTCCTCGGCGCCGGCTTCCAGCGCGGCTTCCATGACCCGGTCCTCGGACACGTCCGGTCCGTAGCTGATCACGCCCTTCTTCTCGAACAGGAACGCCACCGAGCCCTCCTGGCCGAGGTTGCCGCCGTGCTTGGAGAACGCGTGCCGGACCTCGGCGACGGTGCGATTGCGATTGTCGGTGACGGTGTCGACCATCACCGCGACGCCGCCGGGCGCATAGCCCTCGTAAGTGATCTCGGCGTAGTCCACGCCCTCGAGCTCGCCGGTGGCCTTGGCGATCGCGCGCTCGATGTTGTCCTTGGGCACGTTCGCGGCGTTGGCCTTGTCCCAGGCCAGCCGCAGCCGCGGATTGGCATCCGGGTCGCCCCCGCCTTCGCGCGCGGCGACGGTGATTTCCCGAACCAGGCGCGTGAAGATCTTGCCGCGCTTGGCGTCCTGGGCCTTTTTCCGATGCTGGATGTTGGCCCACTTGCTGTGACCTGCCATGGAGAATCGAATCCGCGGTTGGACAAGCCCGGAATTTTATCACCAAGCCGCCGATTCAGCTTCCGGTCAGGAACGGCCGGTACAATTCCGTCAACGTCCCACAGATCCCGGAACGCGCCATGTTCAGACGATTCCTGCTTACCGCCCTGCTGGCCGCATGGACCGCCGCCCCGGCCCAGACCGGCGAGATCAACCTGCTGACCGAACTCGGCTCTCCGTTTCCGCCGGGTTGCCTGTCGATCCAGCTTCCGGAACAACCGCGGTCCACCGACAGCCTTCTGGTCAACACGGGCATCGCGGTGCCGACGATCAACAGCCCTTCGCGCGACGGCGTCGTCCGGGTCCGCATCTGGCGCGTGGCCTGCGCCGACGACGATTATTCCGTCGTGCTCGTCCGCCTGCGCCAGACGCAGGGGGCCGACCCGGTCGTCGTGCCGCAGGTCTTCGCCGACGCCGGCAACGTGTCCATCCCGTTCCACCAGGCCCAGTTGCTGAAGATTCCTGCCTCGGGCAACGTCGGCGCGACCGGCAACATCATCACCACGGCCGGTGACACCTGGATGCTGGCGGTGAATCCGACGTCCATCGACGGACAGACCACGTTCCTGCCGGAGGACTACAACTACGACATCACCGTCGAGTTCAACTGGGGCAGCTTCGCGACCGCCGAGCCCGAAAGCCAGCGGTTCGTGATCGACCGCTTCGAACCGGTCTTCGACCTGCCCCAGTTCGATCAGCCGGTGCTCAACGGCCGCTATTCCGGCCAGTGGACCCGGCCCGGCGCGCCCGGCCAGGGTCTGGTGCTACAGGTCGCCGAGCAGATCGACTCGAATTTCGTGTTCGGGATCTTCTTCACCTATCTCGACGGCCAGCCCGTCTGGGTGGTCGGCAACACCACGCCGCAGCTCGCACAGCCGGGCCCGGTGACCATTGAAATGGAAACGCTGGAAAACGGCGCGTTCATCTCCGATCCGAACCAGCCGCCGTCCGGCAGCCTGTCGCGCAGCGATGCCGGCAGCATCACGATACGGGTTCTCGACTGCAACAACATCCGCGTGAACTACGACTTCCGGCCGCTCGGCAAGGGCACCGGCTCGATGGATCTCGAGCGACTGGTCCGCATCGCCGGCTACGACTGCAACCCGTGGGAGTGAACGCCACTCCCGAATTGAAACCGGAAGAAAACCGCAGATGATCGCGAATGAGCGCGGATTTGTCGCGTTCGGCGACTTGCAATCAGTTGCGATGAATCCGGCGACGTAGGACCAACTCGTTTTAGGGCCGAAAAACCCGTTAACCACGAAGAGCACGAAGGACACGAAGGAAAACCGATTCCATGGAGAGTCCATTCGGGGGAGCAGCGACCGACGGGATTTGCCGACGGATGCGGCGTCCCCGGCATCGGCGCTTGTTCAGCGCCTCACCCCGGACCTTGCGCGTCGGGATTTTCTTCGTGTTCTTCGTGCCCTTTGTGGTCCATGCCGTTGATCATTTCGGACGCCCCCCCGAACGGCAGGTCCGGCGCCGCGCGAGCCAAGCCCCCTTACCCGCCGCCCGGCAATTCATCCGCGTCCATCCGCGGTTCCATTGCTTTTCCAGAACGACCCGCCCTTCGAAACGGCCACCCCCTCGCGACGGCCCCGTGCTCTAATCGGGACCGGTCGGGACCCTCCGCTGAAAGCCGAACGCGGATCCGCGGGTCCCTTGAGCCGAATCCGAATCCGAACCGGAGCGCCGCAGCGATGAAATCCGCCCTCGTCCGAATCGGCCTGGTGCTCCTGCTCGTGCTGGCGGTCGCGGCGTTCTTCTGGTTCGACCTCGCGCAGTACTTCAGCCTCGACGAGCTCAAGCGCCGGCGCGACGAGCTCATGGCGTTCGTCGACCGCAACTTCTACGGGATGCTGGCGGCCTACATGGGCGTCTACATCGTCATGGCCGCGCTGTCGTTGCCGGGCGCGGCGGTGCTGACGATCGCCGGCGGCGCACTGTTCGGGCTCGTCGCCGGAACGATCGCGGTGTCGTTCGCCTCGACCATCGGCGCGACGCTGGTCTTCCTGGCCGCACGGTTCCTTTTCCGCGACGCGGTGCAGCGGCGCTTCAGGAAACGCCTGCGCGCCGTCAACGAGGGCGTGGAGCGCGACGGCGCGTTCTATCTGCTCGCGCTTCGCCTCGTGCCGGTGTTCCCGTTCTGGGTCATCAACCTCGTCATGGCGCTCACACCCATCCGCACCTGGACCTACTACTGGGTCAGCCAGGTCGGCATGCTCCCGGCGACCGTCGTCTACGTCAACGCCGGCACCCAGCTCGGCCAGGTCGAGTCGACGTCCGACATCCTGTCGCTGGAACTCATCGGCGCCTTCGCGCTGCTGGGGCTGCTGCCGCTGATCCTGCGGCTGGTGCTGCGTTTTCTCCAGAACCGCAAGGTCTATGCCGGCTTCGACAGGCCGAAGTCGTTCGACTACAACGTCGTCGTGCTGGGCGCCGGCTCGGCGGGGCTGGTCTCGGCCTACATCGGTGCGACCGTCAAGGCGAAGGTCGCGCTGGTCGAGAAAGGAAAAATGGGCGGGGACTGCCTGAACACCGGCTGCGTGCCGTCAAAGACCCTTCTGCGCACGGCCAGGCTGGTGCAGGAAGCCCGCGACAGCGAGCGCTACGGAATCCGCGAGATGTCGGCCGACTATTCGCTGGCCGACGTCATGCAGCGCGTGCGCGACGTCATCGCCAGGATCGAGCCGCACGACTCGCCCGAGCGGTACCGCGAGATGGGCGTGGACGTGATCGAGGCCGAAGGCCGGCTGGTCGATCCGTGGACCGTGGATATCGGCGGCCGGAAGATCACCGCGCGCTCCATCGTGCTGGCCACCGGCGCCGAGCCCCTGGTGCCGTCGATTCCGGGACTGGACGAGATCGAATACCTGACCAGCGACACGGTCTGGGAGCTGGACGAGCTGCCGGAACGCATGGTCGTGCTCGGCGGCGGCCCGATCGGCTCCGAACTGGCGCAGGCGTTCGGAAGGCTGGGCTCGAAGGTCACGGTCGTCGAGATGACCGGCCGGCTGCTTCCGCGCGAGGACCCCGACGCGAGCGACCGGCTGATGGCGCGGATGCGCGACGAGGGCGTGGAACTCGCCACCGGGCACGAGGCCGTGCGCTTCGAATCAGGCGATGACGGTCAGCTTCTCGTCTGCGAACACGACGGCGAGGAGGTCGAGATCGCGTTCGACCGCGTGCTTGTCGCGCTGGGGCGCAAGGCGCGCACGTCCGGGTTCGGACTCGACGACGTGGGCGTCGCCGTGGCCGACGACGGCACCATCGCCACCGATCCGTTCCTGCGCACCAACTTCCCGAACATCCACGTCTGCGGCGATGCCGCAGGCCCGTACCAGTTCACGCACGTCGCGGCCCACCAGGCCTGGTTCGCTTCGGTCAACGCGCTGCTGGCGCCCTTCTGGTCGTTCCGGGCCGACTACCGCGTGATTCCCTGGGCGACGTTCACCGATCCCGAAGTCGCGCACGTCGGCCTCAACGAAATCCAGGCCCGCGAGCAGGACACCGAATACGAGGTGACCTGTTACGGGATCGACGACCTGGACCGGGCGATCGCCGAAGGCGCCGACGCCGGATTCGTCAAGGTGCTGACCGAGCCCGGCAAGGACCGCATCCTCGGGGCGACCATCGTCGGCCAGCACGCCGGCGAACTGCTCACCGAATTCATCCTCGCCATGAAGCACGGCCTCGGGCTGAACAAGATCCTCGGCACCATCCACGTCTACCCGACGATGAGCGAGGCCAACAAGTTCGCCGCCGGCGAGTGGAAGAAGGCGCGCAAGCCCGAAGGCGCGCTGCGCTGGGCCGAGCGCTTCTTCCGCTGGCGGCGCGGCTGAAGCCCGGCCGATTCGAGCCGAACGCAAAACGATGAGACCCGAACACCGGGAGGACCTGCAATGAACGACCGACGAAGAATCGCCAATGCGCTGCTGCCGATGCGGCTTGCCGTTTTCCTCGTGATCCTGATGTGGACTGTCGACAAGTTCATCAATCCGGAGCACGCCGCCGGGGTCTACGAGAACTTCTACGGCCTCGGCGGACTGGGCCCGGCGGCGTTCTACGTCATCGGCGGGCTGGAACTGGTCCTGCTGGGCGCCTTCGTTGCGGGGTGGCAGAAGACGATCAGCTATGGACTCGTGCTGGTCATCCACGCGATCTCGACGCTGTCGACGTGGCGGCAGTACCTCGACCCGTTCGAGGGCCCCAACCTGCTATTCTTCGCCGCGATCCCGATGCTGGCCGCTTGCTGGGCACTGTTCAGCCTCCGGGAGTACGATACGCGCTGGACCATCGACGGGAAGAATTCGCCATGAAACGCCTTCGTGAAACCCTGAGTCGACACTTCCTGACCTTCTGCGCCACGCTGACGATCGCGGCGACCGCCGTCGCACAGGACTTCTCCGACGTCGAGATCTCGACGACGAAGGTCACCGACGGCGTCCATGCGCTGGTCGGCGCCGGCGGCAACATCGGCCTGGTCGTGGGCGAACGCGGCGCGTTCCTGGTCGACGACCAGTACGCACCGCTGACCGAGCGCATCCGGACCGCGGTCTCCGACATCACCGACCGCCCGATCCGCTTCGTGCTCAACACGCACTGGCACGGCGACCATACCGGCGGCAACGAGAACCTGGCCGGGGAAGGCGCGCTGCTGATCGCCCACGACAACGTCCGGAAACGGATGTCGGCCGGCCAGTTCATGCAATTCTTCGACCGCGAGGTGCCGCCGGCACCGGACGACGCGCTTCCGGTCGTCACGTTCAACGACGAGGCCACGTTCCACATCGGCGGCCACACGGTGCGCGCCATCCACGTGCCGAGCGCGCACACCGACGGCGACAGCATCGTGCACCTCGTCGAAGCCGACGTCATCCACGCCGGCGACGTCGTGTTCTACGGCATGTACCCGTTCATCGACTACGGCAGCGGGGGCAGCCTGGCCGGCATGATCGAAGGCGTCGACGCCATCCTCGCGCTGGCCAACGATGAAACCGCGATCATCGCCGGCCACGGCGGCCCGGTCATCGACCAGCAGCAGCTGAAGGAATACCGCGACATGCTGGCCGACGTCCATCGCGAACTCATCGAGCTCATCGTCGACGGCGCGTCGCTGGAAGACGTGCTGGCCGAGCAGATCACCGCCGAATACGATGAAAAGTGGGGCGGCGGTTTCATCGGGCCGGACCGGTGGGTCGAACTGAACTACGCAGGTATGACCGCAGACAGCGATTGAACCCGTCGCGCACGCACCGGCCGCCCGATCGGCCGGCGTGCGGCATACTGCGCGACCGGAACTACCACGGACAGGAACCATGCGGACATGGACTCGAGCGGCGGCCGCCCTGGCCGCCGCGATTTTCTTCACGACGCTGCCGCTTCGCGCCGAGACCGGGGACGAGCCGGCCGGCTTCGAAGACCTTACCGGCGACCTGGAGCGCAGCTCGGGCTTCTTCGACGTCTACGGCAGCGCCGAGTCGGGCAAGGTGCTCGCGCTTCTGCCGTCGGCCGGCGATGACGGCGTCCTGCTTCGCTTCATCCATGCCCTCCGGCTGACGCAGGGCCTCGGCTCGAATCCGCTGGGCCTCGATCGCGGCTGGGGGAATTCCGGCCGCATCATCCGGTTCCGGCGGATCGGCGACCGGGTCGTCGCCGAGGCCGAGAACCATCGCTATCGAGCCGCCACCGACGACCCGCTGGAACGCGACGCGGTGGCCACGTCGTTCGCGAACTCGTTCCTCTGGGCGACCGATGTGCTCGCCGAGGACCCGGAAGGGCGACCGTTGATCGATCTGGCCGGCTTCCTGACCGCCGACGGACTCGGGCTGGCCCGGGTACTCAGCGAAGACGGCGGCGAGTTCTCGCGCGTCGACGATCGCTCCATGCCCGACGCCGGGTCGCTGCTGGTGTTTCCCGACAACGTCGAGATCGACGCCTGGATCACGTTCGCCGGCGACGAGCCGGGACCCGAGGTCCGCGCCACGGCCGCCGACGCCAACAACGTCACGCTGGTGCAGCACCACAGCTTCGTCCGGCTCCCGGACGACGGGTACCGCACCCGCGCCGCGGACCCGCGCACCGGCACGTTCACGCTGGGGTTCCACGACTACGCCGCCTCGCTGGACGAGCCCATCGTCCGAGGATTCGCGATGCGCCACCGCCTCCAGTACAACGAGCCCGGCGATCCCGGTTCCGGTATCCGCGAACCGCTGGTCTTCCACGTCGATGCAGGCGCACCCGAGCGAATCCGCGAGGCGCTGATCCAGGGTGCATCCTGGTGGGCCGATGCGTTCGCGGCGGCCGGCTTCGACAACGGCTTCCGGGTCGAGCCGCTGCCCGCCGGCGCGCACCCGCTGGACATCCGCTACAACGTCGTGCAGTGGGTGCACCGCCAGACGCGCGGCTGGTCGTACGGCGGCGGCATCATAGACCCGCGCACCGGCGAGATGATCAAGGGCCACGTCATCCTCGGCTCGCAGCGCGTGCGACAGGACCGGATGATCTTCGAAGGCCTGGCCGGCGTGGGTGCGACCGGCACCGGTGCCGACGACGACCCGGTCGAGCTGGCGCTGGATCGGATCCGGCAGCTGGCCGCCCACGAGGTCGGCCACGCGCTCGGCTTCGGCCACAACTTCGCGGCCTCTGCCAACGACCGGGCATCGGTCATGGACTATCCCGCACCGTGGATCGGCATCGACGACGACGGACTGGACTTCTCGCGCGCCTACGACCGGGGCATCGGCGAATGGGACAAGCTCACCGCGCGCTGGCTCTACGGCGAGTTCCCGCCCGGCGCGGACGAGGTCGAGCAACTCGACGCCATCGTCGACGAGGGCATCGAGCGGGGCCTGATGTTCGTCGCCGACCGGCACGCGCGCCGCGTCTCCACGGCGCACCCGCAGGGCTCGGTCTGGGACAACGGCGCCGATGCCGTCGCGGAACTGGAAAACGTCATCGCCGTTCGCGACCACGCGCTGGAACGCTTCGGTTCCGACCGCGTTCGCACCGGGCGCCCGCTCTCGGAACTGCGCGAGGTGCTCGTGCCGATCTACCTCTACCATCGCTACCAGCTGGCCGCCGCGGCAAAGTCGCTGGGCGGCCTGCGATTCGAGTACGCGCAGCGCGGCGGGCCGGGCGAGACGCCGCGGCCGGTGCCGGCCGGGCAACAACGGCGCGCGCTGGATGCGCTGCTCTCGACGCTCGAGCCGGACTTTCTCGACGTTCCCGACGCGATTCTCGGGCTGATGCCGCCGGCCTACAGCGGCTACTGGTTCGGCACTCGTGAAGAAACCCTGCCGGGCCGTACCGAACCGGCTTTCGACCCGTTCACCGCTGCCGAATCCGCGGCCGACCTGGCCTTCGACGCCATTCTCGATCCGGTGCGGGCCGAACGGCTGGCACGGCAGCACGCCCTCGACGACACCCTCCCGTCGTTCGACCGGGTCGTGACGGCGACGGCAAAACGAGCGGTCGACGGTTTCTCCGACGCCGAAAAGGCACGATCGCGAATCATCGCCCAACGCGTCGTCGCGCGCTTCGCGGCCGCGCTGATGGAACTCGAATCCGGCGACGGCTCACCACGCGTGCGGGCCGTCGCGCGCAGACACCTCGCGATGCTGCCGAAGCGGCTGCAGGAAGAACGCGCCGAAGACCCGTTCGGCGAATGGCTGGACAACCGCATCGAACGCCATCTCGACCGCCCGGCCCCGGCGCGCGAAGCCGTCGACGACGGCCCCGATGTTCCGCCGGGCAGCCCGATCGGGGGAACGGTGGGCTCCGGCCTGCACCAGTGGATTGCCGAGGAATGCTGGCATTGTGGGTTGGAAGGGGCAAGGGACCAGGGGGAGTAGGGTCTAGTCGGTATTGCCGAGAGCTCTTGCGGGTATTAGCTGGCACCTCTCCCCTAGCCCCTTTCCCCTGCCTTCAAAGGCTTTGCGCAATCCGCAACAGGTCGGAGAAAACTCCTGCGGCCGTCACCTCCGGCCCCGCGCCCGGCCCCTGCACGATCAGCGGATTGTCTCGATAGCGCGCGGTCGTGAACATCACGACGTTGTCGGTCAGCGCGAGGTGCGCGAACGCGTGGTCGCCCGGCAATGCCTCCAGTCCGACGCGCGCACGCCCGTCGGCGTCCAGGCTGGCGGTGTAGCGCAGCACGCAGCCTTGAGAGTCGGCTCGCTGGATGCGCTCCGCCATCGGCGCGTCCAGTTCGCCCAGCGCCGCGAGGAAGCCGTCGACGTCGGCCGACGCCAGCCCGTCGGGAACCAGGCTTTCGATATCGACATCGTCCAGGCCGAGCTCCAGGCCCATTTCGCGTCCCAGGATCACGAGCTTGCGCGCGACGTCCGTGCCGGACAGGTCGTCGCGCGGATCCGGCTCGGTGAACCCGGACTCGCGGGCTTCGCGGACCAGTTCCGCGAACGACGCGCCCGGCGCGAACCGGTTGAACAGCCACGCCAGCGTCCCGGAGAAGATGCCTTCGATCCGCTCGACCCGGTCGCCGGTATCGATGAGGTCCCGCAGCGTCTGGACCACGGGTAACCCGGCCCCCACGGTGGCCTCGTAGCGCCAGCGCGCCGAGCCGCCGTCTGACAGATCGCGCAGCCGCGCGTAGCGCTCGAATTCGCCGCTGCCGGCATGCTTGTTGGGCGTGATCACGTGGATTCCGCGCGCCAGCCAGTCGGCGTAGCGGTCGGCGACCGCATCGCTGGCCGAGCAGTCGATGATCAGGGCGTGCGGGAGGTGCTCGGCCTGCACGTGGCCGGCAAAACGGTCCATGTCGACGGCCTGGCCCTCATCGAGCCTGCCCGCGAACCCGTCTTCCGAAAGCGCGCGATCGGCCAGCTCCATCCGGCGCGAATTCGCGAGGGCCCGGACGCGCAGGTCGATGCGGGCCTGCTCGAACAGGCCCTGTCGAGCCGCGCGAAGCTGGCCAAGCAACGCCCGGCCGACCTGACCGGGACCGACCAGCCCGATCGACAGCGTCTGCTCCGAGAGATAGAAGGCCGAGTGCACCGCGCGCAGCGCCCGCGTCGACGAACCGGCGTCGACGGCGACCGAGATGTTGCGCTCGGAACTGCCCTGGGCGATGGCGCGGACGTTGACGCCGGCCCGCCCCAGCGACGTGAACAGGCGCCCGGCGACGCCCGGAGCCCCCGCCATGCCGTCGCCGACGATGGCGAGCACGTGGATGTCGTCGAGCATCGTGATCCGCTGCAACTGCCCCGACTCGATCTCGCGCCGGAAGTGCTGGTTGAGCAGCTCCCGGGCGCGCTCGGCGTCGGCACCGGGCAGCACGCAGCAGATCGAATGCTCCGACGAACCCTGGCTGATCATCGACACCGAGATCCCGGCCCGGTTGAGCGTTTCGAACACGCGTTCGGCCGTGCCGGGAACGCCCAGCATGCCGGCCCCCTCGATGGTGACCATCGCCAGCGCCTCGATGCAGGAGACACCCTTGACCGGCGGCCGCCGGGACCCGCCGCGGTCGATCAGCGTACCCGGCAGCTCGGGACGCCGGGTAGCGCGGATGCGCAGCGGGATCTCGCGTTCCAGCAACGGGGCCAGCGTCTGCGGATGCAGCACCCGGGCGCCGAAATACGCGAGTTCGAACGCCTCGCGGTAGGACAGGTGCGCGACCACCTCGGCCTGCGGCACGCGCCGGGGATCGGCCGACAGCACGCCGTCGACGTCGGTCCAGATCTCGACAGCATCGGCGTCGAGCAGAGCGGCCATGATGGTGGCCGAGAAATCGCTGCCGTTGCGGCCCAGCGTCGCGATCCGTCCAAGCTCGTCGCGGCAGCAGAAGCCGGTGACCACCATCCGCTTCGACGCCAGCGCGTCGGCGTGCGCGCGCAGCGCGCGTCGGCTGTCCTCGGACATCAGCACCGGCCCGAGTTCACCGTGCCGGATCCGGATGATCTCGCGTGCGTCGACGAAGGTTCCGGCTGCTTCACGCCCTGCAAACCATCCGGCCAACAGGCGGGCCGACCAGGTCTCGCCCAGTCCCGATACCAGGTCGAGCACCTCGCCGGGCACCGTCCCCAGCAGCTCCAGGCTCTCGAGCAGGTGCCGAAGCTCGTCGAACGATCTCAGCAGTTCGCGTCGGTCGTCTTCGTCCAGGCCGAGGCGATCGGCACAATCGAGATGGCGCGTCTTCAGTTCGTCGAAGTCGTCCAGCCAGCGGGCGTCGTTTCCTCCCCGGCGCGACGCGGCCTCGTGCGCCATCGACACCAGCGTATCGGTAGTGCCCGCCATCGCCGAAACGACGACGCACTGGCGATCGTCGCCCATGCCGGAAAGCAGCCCTCCGACGTGCGCGAATGCGTCGGCATCGGAAAGACTGCTGCCGCCGAACTTGTGAACAATCCATCCCATCGGAACACCCGATTCGCGAACCGTGAGCCGATGGTACCCGAGGGCGGGGTTCGCGCGGACCCCGACGTTCGGCCGAGATAGAGCGAAGGACGTCCGGCCGGAGAGCCGGACGCGTCGATCATCGAATCTACGGGAAGATCCGCTTGGACCGGACGCCGGGAAACGCGCCGTTCGATGCATCGGCGCGCTGACCCGACGGCTTCGTGCTCCGCCGGTTCACCGCGAGATCGACACGGTCAACGGTGCGCGTGTCGCCACCCCATCGCTCGCGCCTCGGCCTCGATCCGTTCCCGGGTCGCCGGCATCCAGGCATCGCCGCCGGGACGCTCGAAGAAGAACGGCTCGCGTTCGCGCGTTTCCGGCGCCACCTGGTTCATCGTCGAGGCGTCGTACAGCCGTCCGCCGAGCATCGTGTACGCGACGTTGCGGCTGGACCGGAGATTCTCCAGCGGATTCCCGCGAATCACCACCAGGTCGGCGAGCTTGCCGGCTTCCAGGGAACCGATGTCCTCGTGCAGGCCGAAGTAGCGGGCACCGTCCCACGTCGCGCCGCGCAGCGACTCGAACGGCGTGAAGCCGCCCTGCTCCATCATCCAGAATTCCCAGTGCGAAGCCAGGCCGGCAAGCTGGCCGTGGGCACCGATGACCACCGGCACGCCCATCTCGTTGAGTTCCTTCGCCTCCTCGGCGACGAAGCGGTGGTTGTAGTGCTCGTCCGGTGCGCGGCTACGACGGATGGAACGTGGATAGACCACCGATTTCGGGACGAACGTCAGCAGCCGCTCGTCCTTCCAGACCTCGGTGCGGTCATACCAGTACTCCTCTCCCATCAGTCCGCCGTAGGCGACGACGAACGTGGGCGAATAGACCACGTCGGTCTGGCGCCAGAGCTGCTCGATGTCGGAGTGGATGCGCTTGATCGACAGGCTGTGCTCGATGCCGGTATGGCCGTCGACGATCTGCGTCATGTTCTGCTCCAGCCGCATCCCGCCTTCGGGCACGACCATGAGGCCGAGCTCGCGCGCGGCCTGCAGCACCTGCTGGCGCTGGTCCCGGCCGAGGTAGTTGTAGCTCTTCACCGAGATCGCGCCGACGGCTTTCTGTCGCCGGACGTGGAACAACGCATCCTCGTAGTCGTCGACCCGCGCCGTCGCGCCGGGCACCAGGCCCGCGTAGAGGATCCGACCGGTGGAATAGATGCGCGGCGCGACGGTCCGTCCCGTCGCTTGCAGCTCGGCCATCGAGAAGATGCCCCAGTTGTCGTTCGAGGGATCGTGGATGGTCGTGACGCCGAACGCCAGGTTGGCGTACTGCATCCAGTTCTGGCGCGGCTGCAGCTGCTCGTTGCTCATCGCGCCGTGCGCGTGGGCATCGACGATGCCCGGAATGATGGTATGACCGGAAACGTCGATCGTCTCGAAGCCGTCCGGGATCTCCACCTCGTCGGACGAACCGACGGCGCGGATGCGGTGTCCCTCGACGAGAACCACGCCGTTTTCGATCACTTCCTCGGTCCTGTACGGATCGCGCATCGTCACGACCCGCGCGCCGAGCAGCGCGATCCGCCCGTCGGGACGGTCGGCGGATGCTTCGAACGCCAGGTCCAGGCCCTCGGTTTCCGGTTCGGGCAACTCCTCCGCGGCGCCGTCGAGGAACGCGAAGGCGTCTTCGAGATCACGCCGGTACAGCAACGGACCGTACGACCAGCCCAGCGCTCGCCCCTCGTCGAGCCAGTGCAGCATTTCGCCGGCCCGCGCCGAGACCTGGCGAACCGGATACGCCTTCGTGTCGGCGCCCAGTGCCACCGGTTTTCCTGCGGCGAAGAACGGCGCGACGAAGGCCTTGAAACCCTCGGTGAACGCGACCCAGCGGCCGTCAGGGGACAGCCGATACTCTGTGACCCAGTCGCCGGTCAGGTGCTCGCGCTTGTCGTGGCCTTCGAGATCGACGCTGTTCAGCGCCAGCGTCGTCGTATCGACGCGCTCGCTGTAGACGATGCGTTCGCCGTCGGCCGAGAACTGCGGTTCGGACCCTTCATCGGTGATCCGCCTCGGCGTCCCGTCGTCGAGATCCACGACGTATATTCCGGGCCGCTCCGACCAGGTCGGCGACGTCAGGTAGCCGCCGGTCGTCTTGCGGTAGACCACGCTGGAACCGTCCGGCGAGAACGACGGCTCGACGTAGTGGCCGGGCTCCTCGGTCAGGACCCGCTCGCGGCCGCGCCCTATGCGCTTGACGCGCACCGAGCCGAGATCGCCGTCGTCGAAGGTCGTGTAGATTACCGACCGGCCGTCCGGCGAGAACCGCGGGTGGAATTCCCAGTGCTGATCCTGGTCGGTCAGGCGGTCGCGTTCGCCGGACTCGAGGTCCTCGATCCAGATGTAGCCCAGCGCCTGGTACAGCGCATGCTTTCCGTCCGGACTGCGCTGCGTCCATCGCAGCATGCGCACGTCGACGCGGTCGGGCGAAACCTCGATCCGCTGGCGCAGCGCCGGCTGTACATCGCGCGTGCCCGCCGCGCGGAACGGGATCGTCTGCCGCTCGCCGTCGAGCGCGACGCGGATCAACCCGCCATCGCTCCACAGCACCAGCGACTTGCCGTCGGGCATCCAGTCGAAACCGGGGTAGTTGCCGCGGTCGCCGCTTGTTTCCTGCATGTCGCGCGACAGCGAATCGTCCAGCGTTCGCTCTATGCCGGATTCGAGGTCCTTGACCATCAGCCTGCTCGTCAGTTCGGTCGGATTGCGACGGACGAACGCCAGCAGCGTGCCGTCGGGCGACGGCACCGGGCGGACGGCGCCGCCGGGTCCGGAAACGACGGTGTCGGTCTCGCCGCTTTCGCGGTCGAGACGCCGGATCGCGAAGACGCCCTGGTTGGCGTCCTTGTTGTACTGCCAGACCTGACCGGGCGTGACGTCCTGGCTGAAGTAGACATAACGGCCGTCCGGCGAGAACGCCGGTTCGGCGATGTTCTTCTGCGACTGCTCCCCGTGCAGCCGCTCCACCAGCTCCACGCCGGAACCTCCCGAGCGATGGTACAGCCAGATCGAACCGGCCGGGATCGAACGGGCCGAAACGTATGCCTTGCGGGCGGCGATGAAGTCGCCGTCCGGCGACCAGGCGGGGTTGTGCAGCAGCTGGGCCCGTTCGTCGGTGACCTGGACCATCCCGGTGCCGTCGGCCTTCATGCTCCAGACGTTCTCGGCGCCACCGCGGTCGCTGATGAACGCGATGCGGGTTCCGTCGGGGCTGAACCGGGGCTGGAAGTCCCAGGCGATTCCCGAGGTCAGCGCTTCGGCCTCGCCCCCGCCGATGGGCAGGCGATAGAGGTCGCCCAGAAGATCGAAGACGAGGTACTCGCCGTCCGGATGGACGGTCACCGTCGACCAGCTGACCTCGTCGGTATCGATCTGGATGCTCTGCCACTCGCCGGGCGGGTCCTGCACCGACCAGCCTTCGGAATCACCGTCGCCACCATTCTCGGCGGGCTGGGCGATCACTGCCGCGAACGGCACCAGCGCGCCCGCAAGCGCGAACATCAGGAACTTGTACATGGACTACCCCGTGCGTATTGGAATCAATCTGAATCGGTCGGCGCGTGTTCGTTTCCGCCGCCGTTGTCGTCGGAAGGCTCGTTGGCGACGCCGTGGGGCACGTGCCCCGTGGCGATGATTCTGCTTGCGCTGTCGCAATGCAGCTGCTGGTCGTCGAAGAAGATGTCGGCGCCGAAGGCGCGCAGGAACGACGACTTGTCCCGGCCACCCAGAAACATCGACTCGTCCACCCGGATTCCCCATGCCCTTAGCGTCAGGATCACGCGCTTGTGGGCCGGCGCCGAGCGTGCCGTGACCAGCGCGGTCCGGATCGGGTTCTCGTCGGCCGGATAGGCCGACTGGATCTGGTGTATGGCTTCGAGCACGGCCTTGAACGGGCCGGCGCGAAGAGGCTTCTGGGCGGCTTCGCGTTCGCTGCTGGAAAACGCTTCCAGCCCCTGCGTCTTGTAGACCCGCTCGGCCTCGTCGCTGAAGATGACCGCATCCCCGTCGAACGCGATCCGGAGCTGGCCCGACCGGTTCTCGCGCGTGGCCTGCGGAAGAATGGTCGCCCCCGCGTAACCGGCCCGCAGGACGCGCCGGACGTCGTCGGCGTTGGCCGAAAGGAACACGTCGGTGCCGCAGGGTTCGATGTAGTCGCTGGGGCTGGCGCCGTTGGTGAAGACCGCCCGCTCGATGTTCAGGCCGTGGTGTTCGATGGAATTGAAGATGCGCAGCCCGGTATCGGCGCTGTTGCGCGACAGCAGAACGATCTCGACGCCGGGATGGTCCATCTCGTCGTCGTTGAGCGCGAGCAGTTTCTGTACCAGTGGAAACGCCACCCCGGGCTGCAGGATTTCATCCTCGCGCTGCTGCTGGTAATCGATATAGGCCTGCAGACCGCGCTCCACGTAGAGCTGATGCGCAGAATCGAGATCGAACAACGCGCGCGACGAGATCGCGACGACGAGCGGTTTGGGTTTCGTTGCCGATTCGGCCACGGAAGCGGGCTCAGTCCTTGCCGCAGGGAGCGAGCCCCGCCATCAACGCATCGACGGACGGTCGGATTCCGGCACCTCGGTCGGGGAGACGGTTCATGACGTGCAGCCCCATGCTCGCGGCCATGACCGATCCGGCCAATTCCGTAGAAGACCGCTGGGCGTCGAAGTCGCCGGCTCTGCGGCCTTCTTCGATGCGGACCTCCAGCGCGTCGCGAATCTCGCGGACGCACGCCCCCAGCATCGCACCTATCGCGTCATCCTCGACCGGGAGTTCCGTGGCCGACCGGACGACCAGGCACCCCGGCGGCCGATCGTACCGACCCGAGGCGATGGCTTCCAGATGGTGACGCACGGCCTGTGCCGGCGTTCTGGAAGAGTCCATCAGAGCCCGGATCGCCGGCTCGATGACCTCGGCCCGATAACGGGCCAGCGCGGCCTCGAACAGCTCGCGCTTGTTCCCGTAGGTGTCGTACAGACTCTGGCGACTGATTCTCATGCGATCGACGAGATCCTGCATGGAGGAGCCCTCGTATCCGGACTCCCAGAATTGCATCATCGCCGCGTCCAGCGCCTGTGTCTGATCGAAAGCCTTGGGTCGCATCGTGCGTAACGGAGCGGGGTTCGTCAATCGCTGATGATAGCGCAAGCGGGCCTCAAACACGTCGAAGGCATTCCATGTCGCGCTCCGCTCGTCGCGCTGCTCGGCAGAAAAGACGGACGGCGCCGTCCGGGGCGAGTGCGATCGGGGAGCAATCGATGCCTTCCGACAGTGGACCGATCGTTTCCGAACGGGCTTTCGTCGAATTCCGAGCGGGATGTGGTTCGGCTAACATGGTGATCCCTGAAGCGCTAAGCTGATCACGTCATCCCGGAGCCGTCCGTTGAGATCCTCGAACTTCCGCATTCCGCTGCCGGCCGTCGCACTCCTGCTCGTCATCGCGATACCGGCACCGGCGGACGATTGGGGTGCGCGGCTGGAGGCGCTCGAGAAGCTTGCCTACGGCGCTTCCGAGCAGTCGCTGCGAAGCGGCATCGCCGCGCTGGAGGAGGACATCGCGCAGGCGACGCCGCGGCAGCGGGCCCGGTTCACGATTCTCAAGGCGCGAACGGCCGCGGTGACCAACCGGACGGAACGAGCCATCGCACTGCTGCGGCCCATCATAGAAGGCGAGACGGCGGCCGATGGCGATATCGAGCTGCGCGCTCTGACCCTTTCGGCCAACATCCTGGTCGTCGACGGCCAGTTCGAGCGCGGTTTCGATCAATTTCGCCGGGCGGTCGAGACGGCTCCCGTCGTCGATTCGGCCGATGTGCGCGCGCACGTCTACAACATGGCGGCCGATTTGCATGCCCGGATCGGAGAGTACTCGACGGCCATCGAATACGCCGATCGCGCAATGGCGCAGCTGGAGCGTCCCGATGGGCTTCGTCATCACTGCATCGCACTGGAGCGCCGCGGGCGCAGCCATGCCGGGATAGAACGGCTGGAAGCGGCCGAACGCGACTATCGCCGCTCCGCGGAACTGTGCGAACGCGTGCCGGATCTGTTGTTTCGCGGCCTGTCGCTGGTCGGGCTGGCCGACGTGCTTCGACGCGACGACCGTACCGGTGAAGCCGAGGCGATACTCGCCGAAGGCCTGGACACGTTGAGCGAGGCCGGCTTCCGGGAAGGCGAACTGCAGGCGCGGACGATGATGGCCGAGATCCTGCTCGAGCTCGACCGCCCCGCGCAGGCGCGCCAGGTCATGGAGCCGACCTGGCCGCTCATTCGCCAGCCGGGAAATCTCGCGGCGCGGACCGATGCGCTCCGGGTCCACGCCAGCCTGGCCGAACGCGCCGGATCGGCGGCCGAGGCCTTCGAGCATCGGCGACGCGCGATGACGCTTCAGCAGCGTGAAGCCAGGCGCATGCGCGCGATGCGACTGAACATGGTCATGAGCGACCTCGACGACGAAGCCCGCGAACGCGAGCTCGATCTGCTCAGGAGCCGCAACAACCTCAATGTGCTCGACCGCGCCAACCGGCGCCAGGAGGAACTGGCGATCACCTACGCAGGCTCCGGTGCGGTCGTCGCCGGCGTCCTCGTATTCGCCCTGCTGATCAAGACGGCCCGCGATCGCAGGATGTTCCGCAAGCTCTCGCAGCGCGACGGACTGACCGGCCTGCTGAACCACACGCGGTTCTTCGAGCTGTCCGAGCAGGCCTTCCAGCGCGCGCGCCAGACCGCCTCGCCGTTCTCTCTGATCGTCGCCGACATCGACCTGTTCAAGCGTGTCAACGACGAGTACGGTCACCTGGTCGGGGACGCGGTGCTGTCAAGGATCGGAGCGCGTTTCCGCAGCGCATTCGGGGAAGACGCCATCATCGGCCGGCTCGGCGGGGAGGAGTTCGGCGTCGCCCTGCCCGATTGCGACATGGAAACGGCCGTCGCGCGCATCGAACACCTGCGAGCCATCCTCAACCGCCAGCGCATCGACGACCAGGAGCCGGACGTCACCATGAGTTTCGGCGTCGCCGAACTGGCGCGCGAGTCGACGCTGGACGTGCTCTACGCACATGCCGACCAGGCGCTATACGATGCCAAGGATTCCGGCCGGAACCGCGTGATCACCGTCGCGCGCCTGGACCTCGGCGCCAATTTCGTGACGTAGCGTTCGCCGGAACGCCGGGCGCGACCGATGCGCTTATTCGCCGGAAGGCGCGATGCGATCGACGCCACCCATCCAGGGTCGCAGGGCTTGCGGAACGTCGATCGAACCATCGCGGTTCTGGTGATTCTCGAGCACGGCAACCAGCGTTCGCCCCACCGCCAGGCCGGAACCGTTGAGCGTGTGGACCAGTTCCGGCTTGCCGGTGTCCGGGTTACGCCAGCGTGCCTTCATGCGGCGGGCCTGGAAGTCGCCGAAGTGACTGCACGAGGAAATCTCGCGATAGGCCTTCTGTCCGGGCAGCCAGACCTCCAGGTCGAACGTCTTGCGTGCCGAGAATCCCATGTCGCCGGTGCACAGCAGCATCCGCCGAAACGGCAGTTCCAGGCGCTCGAGAACCTCCTCGGCGTGCGAGGTGAGCCGTTCCAGGCATTCCTCGGCCTCGTCGGCGATCGCGATCTGTACCAGCTCGACCTTGTCGAACTGGTGCTGGCGGATCATTCCGCGGGTGTCCTTGCCGTGCGATCCCGCCTCGCGCCGGAAGCACGGCGTGTGCGCCACGAACTTCAGCGGCAATTCCGCCGGGTCGAGAATCTCGTCGGCGACCAGGTTGGTCAACGGCACTTCCGCCGTCGGGATCAGGTAGCGGGGCGGCTCGTCGTCGATACGGAACGCATCGTCCTCGAACTTCGGCAGCTGTCCGGTGCCCCGCATCGCGTCCGCGCCCACGAGGTAGGGAACCGCCATTTCCCTGTAGCCATGCTCGGTGGTGTGCAGATCCAGCATGAATTGCGCGAGGGCGCGATGCAATCGAGCGACGCCTTCGGACAGTACCGCGAACCGACTGCCGGAAAGCTTCGAGGCGCGCTCGAAATCGAGCCCGGAGAGGCGTTCGCCGATCTCGACGTGATCGCGCGGCTCGAAATCGAATTCCGCCGGCTCGCCCTTTCGATGCACCTCGACATTGTCGCTTTCATCCTCGCCATCGGGAACGTCGTCGGCAGGCAGGTTCGGCATGTCGAGCATAAGGTGATCGAGCGCGCGCCGGACATCCTCGAGTTGCTCCTGGCGGGTCTGCAGTTCGTCGGCCAGCTCGGCGACCTCGCGCTTCAGCGGCTCGATATCCTCGCCCGCAGCCTTGGCCTTGCCGATGGCCTTGGAGCGGGTGTTCCGCAGATTGCGCAGCTCCTCCACGCGCGTCTGCAGCTTCTTGCGGTTGGACTCCAGCGAAGCGAACTGCTCCATGTCGAGGGGGTAGCCGCGCCGGGCCAGACCGGCGGCCACGCCGTCGAGATCGTGTCGAAGCTGTTGCGGGTCGAGCATGTTCGGTTGCCTTGCGGTCGATTGGTTGCCGATGCCGATTGTATCGCCGGCTGCCCGGCTTCAGCCGTAGGGGTGGTGGAAGATGACGTTTGCTTCGCGTTCGGGACCCGTCGAGAGCATGTGCACCGGAGCCTCGACCAGTTCCTCGAGCCGTTCGAGGTAGGCGCGCGCGTTCGACGGCAGATCGGCCGCATCCGTCATGCCGCGGGAATCCCCGGACCAGCCGGGTACCGATTCGTAGACCGGCTCGACGCGCGCCCACTCCTCTGCGCCCTGCGGGAACGTTTCCACGCCTTCGTAGCCGGTGCAGATCCGGACCTCTTCGAGGCCGTCGAGCACGTCGAGCTTCGTGATGCACAGGCCGGTGATGCCGTTCACCCAGACCATGCGCTTGAGCGCGACGGCGTCGATCCAGCCGCAGCGCCGCGGTCGACCGGTGGTCGCGCCGAATTCCACGCCCCGCTCGGCGATTCGCCGGCCGGTCTCGTCGTGCAGTTCGGTCGGAAACGGGCCCGATCCGACGCGAGTCGTGTACGCCTTGGTGATGCCCAGCACGTAATCGATGTCGTTCGGCCCTACACCGGCGCCGGTCATCACGCCGCCGACGGTGGTGTTCGAAGACGTCACGAAGGGATAGGTGCCGTGATCGATGTCCAGCAGGCTGCCCTGCGCGCCCTCGAACAGGATTCTCCGTTCCTGCTTGCGGAGATCACGCAGTTCCTCGGTGACGTCGCACAGCATGGGCTTCAGTTCGGCGCCGAGGCGGCCGGCCTCGTCGGCGACCTCGTGCACGTCCACGGCCTCGGCGCCGTAGTAGTCGGTCAGCAGAAAGTTGTGGTAGTCGAGGACCCCGCCCAGCTTTTCCTCCAGCCGTGCCGGGTCGGCCAGGTCGGCCAGCCGGATCCCCAGCCGTGAGGCCTTGTCCTCGTAGACGGGGCCGATGCCCCTCCCCGTCGTGCCGATGGCCTTCTTGCCGCGCCGGTGCTCGCGCGCCCGGTCCAGCGCCACGTGCGACCCGAGGATCACCGGGCAGGCGCCCGACAGGCCGAGACGGGAGCGAACTTCCACGCCCGCTTCCTCGAGGCCGCGGATCTCGTCGATCAGGGCCGGTGGCGAAATCACGACGCCGTTGCCGATCAGGCAGCGCGCATCGTCGGACAGGATGCCCGACGGAATCAGGTGAAGCACCGTCTTTCGGCCGTCGACGAGCAGCGTATGGCCTGCGTTGTGACCGCCCTGGAAACGGACGACGGCATCGGCGTCGCGTGCCAGCAGGTCGACGATCTTTCCCTTGCCCTCGTCGCCCCATTGTGTGCCTAGAATCACGACGGATCTGGACATCTGGATTGGCTCCCTCGGTGAATGATGCGGCTCCGTCCGGCTCGGAGCGTTTCAGCGAACCAGGTGGAACAACAGCGCGCCGGCGATGATCATGACGATGCCGAACGTGCGGATCGAGCGATCGGGCAGCCCGCCCAGCTGCTCGACGGCCCGCCGCCAGCCGCCCGGGTTCAGCGCTGGAAGAAGGCCCTCGAGAACGAGGACCAACGCGAATGCGAGCAGCAGATCTTCAAGCACGGTTACCGGCCCGGCGGCCGCGGATCATTCCCGCTGGTCGAGATAACGGAAGAAATCCGATTCGGCGTCGAGCAGCAGCATGTCGCCGTCGGCGCGGAAACTGTTGCGGTAGGCCTGCAGGCTGCGCTGGAAGGAATAGAACTCCGGGTCGCGCTCGTAGGCGTTCGCGTAGATCTCGGTTGCTCGCGCTTCGCCTTCACCCCGCATGCGGGCAGCATCGCGCTCCGCTTCGGCAAGCAGCACGCGGACCTGGCGATCGGCTTCGGCGCGGATCTCCTCGGCGCGTTCGCGGCCCAGCGAACGCAGCTCGTTGGCGTACTCGGTGCGCTGCGTTTCCATCCGGTTGAAGACCGAATCCAGGACTTCCTCGGTCAGTTCGATCTTCTTGATGCGAACGTCGTTGATCGCGATGCCGAAATCCAGCGCGCCGGCGCTGGCCTGTCGCTGCAGCTCCTCCATCATGTCGCGACGCTGGATGGACACGACCTCGTTGAGAGACCGTTTCGCGAATTCCTCGCGCAGGTCGTCGCGGATGAGCTGCGCGAGGCGCGTGCGCGCGATGAGCACATCGCCGCCGCTGGTCGAGATGTAGAACTCGCGCGGGTCCTCGATGCGCCACTTGATGTAGTAGTCGACATCGACGTACTTCTGCTCGGCGGTGTTCATCTGTTCAGGCGGCATGTCGAGAAGCTGCAGCCGACGGTCGAACTTGACCACGTTGTTGATGAACGGCGTCTTGAAGTGCAGCCCGGGCTCGTAATCGGCCCGGACGACTTCACCGAGCCGGAACTTCACCGCGTACTCGGTTTCCTTGACGATGAAAAGGCTCTGCAGCAGGGTGAAGATCGCTGCCACGACGAGGATCGGGATGAGTATACGCATGTTCAACGTCTCTCGCGGCCGGTGCGGCCCCGGTTGTCACTGGAATTCTGGCTTCCCGCCGAAGTCGACTGCTGCTCCTGATTCGACATCAACGGCGGCGGCGGCAGTCGACGCCCGCCGCCCGTCGCAAGCCGATCCAGCGGCAGGTACAACAGGTTGTTCGACGAGCCGGCATCGAGCAGCACCTTCGGCGTGCTGCTGTAGAGATTTTCGAGCTCCTCGAGGTAGAGACGCTGGCGCGTCACCTCGGGCGCCCTCGCGTATTCCTCGTAGACGGCGATGAAGCGGTCGGCTTCACCTTCGGCCTGCGCGATCAGCGACTCGCGGTAGCCGCGCGCCTCCTCGCGGACGCGGGCGGCCCGGCCGCGTGCTTCCGGCACGACCTGGTTGGCGTAGGCCTGGGCTTCGTTGGCGAACCGCACCTGGTCCTCGCGCGCCCTGACCACGTCGTCGAACGCGGACTGGACCTGGTTCGGCGGTCGAACCTGCTGGAGGTTGAACGACAGGATCTCGATGCCGGTGCCGTAGCGCTGGACGATTTCCTGCAGCAGGTCGCGGGCTCCGCTTGCGATCTCTCCGCGGCCCTGCTCGAGGATGAAGTCCATCTCGTTGGTACCGATCACTTCGCGGATCGCGCTGTCGGAGGCCTCGGCCAGCGTGAGCTCGGGTTGTTCGACCTCGAACAGGAACGGGGCCGGGTCCATCACGCGATACTGCACGGCGTATCCGAGCTCGATGAGGTTCTCGTCGCTGGTCAGCATCCGCGACTGGTTCTCCTGCGAACGCACGCGGGTGACGTTGACCTTCTGGATCGTCTCGATGGGCGCCGGGAACGTGAACCGGAGACCCGGCATCAGCGTCCGCGAGTATTCCCCGAAGCGAAGTACGACGCCCCGCTCCGATTCGTCGACGATGTGGATCGAATTCCAGGCCGTCCAGATGAGCGCCAGCACGAGCACCAGGGCTCCGATACCGCCCCAGCCGGGCCCGTTGGACGATCCCCTGGGACCGTCGTCGTCACCACCGCCGATGATCTTCTTCAGGCGCTTCTGGACGTTGGCGAACACTTCGTCGAGATCCGGCGGCTGCTGTCCGCCACCCTTCCAGGGATCCTGACCGTTACCGCCGCCACGTCCGGGCTCGTTCCAGGGCATTGCTGTCTCCGTCGAATGTGGTGCTGCGAATCGTGCTGCTGACGGACCGCGACGAAGCCTGGGAGTTCCTGGAACCCCCTGGAATCGAATCGGCCGAACAAGCTTTCAGTTTAACAGGTGTTGGTGAACCCAAGTGCCGTCGGGTCCCCCCAGCCGGCCCAGTTCACGGGCGTCGCGGCGCGACAGGTCCAGTTCCAGCCGGCTGGATCCGTCCTGCCCCACGCGTTCGGATTCGATCGCTCCGAGCGCGTAGAGCCGCGAGCGCAGTTTCTGCAGTCTCGCGGGCAGGCGGACCCGCATCCGGATCCTGCCGTCGCCGACCCGTTCCGAAATCGCCGCCAGCAACTCATCGATGCCGGCCCCTGTACGGGCAGAAACCCAGACCCGCCGGACGTGTCCGTCCCCGTCGCGCTCCACGCCGGGCTGCAGCTCGGCGAGATCGATCTTGTTGAACACGGTCAGCCGTGGCAGCTCCGCCGCGCCGATCTCGTCGAGGACCTGGTCGACCGTCGCGCTCTGGGCGTCGCGTTCGGGATCCGAGGCGTCGACGACCTGGATCACCAGCGTGGCCGAGAGGGTTTCTTCCAGCGTCGCCCGGAACGCCGCGATCAGTTCATGGGGCAGGTCCTGGATGAACCCGACGGTATCGCTCGCCAGCACATCGCCTCCGCTGTCGGTCTCGATGCGACGAACGGTCGGGTCCAGCGTGGCGAACAACTGGTTGCGCTCGACCACGTCGGCCGAGGTGATCCGATTGAACAAAGTCGATTTTCCCGCGTTGGTGTAACCGACCAGCGCGACCAGAGGCCTCGCGTTGCGATCGCGGGCCTTTCGCCCCTGCGCCCGCGTCTGCTCGACGCGCTCGAGCCTGGACTTTAGCTGGCGAATCCTCCCGGCCAGGAGCCGGCGGTCGGTTTCGAGCTGGGTTTCACCCGGCCCGCGCATGCCGATTCCGCCGCGCTGGCGCTCGAGGTGGGTCCATCCCCGGACGAGCCGGGTCGACAGGTGGCGCAGCTGCGCGAGTTCGACCTGCAGCTTGCCTTCGTGGGACCGGGCGCGTTGCGCGAAGATGTCCAGGATCAGCGTGGTCCTGTCGAGTACCGGAACCTTCAGGGAGCGCACGAGGTTTCGCTCCTGGACGGGGCTGAGCCGGTGGTTGAACAACACCAGCGCGGCATCCTCGTCGCGCACCGCCTGGCCGATCTCTTCGACCTTTCCGCTGCCCACCAGCGTTCGCGCCTCGGCCTGACCGCGCGGCGCCCGGATCACGCGGGCGACGGTACAGCCCGCCGCCAGGGCGAGCGCCTGGAATTCCTCTACGTCGCGGGCGCCGGCCGCCGCGCCGATCTCGGGCTGCACGAGAATCGCACGGTTGCCCTGCTCGGCTTGGCCGGACTCGGCCGAAGGCTGGAATGTCTCGGGATTCAATCGTTCTCGGCGTCGTCCTGCTGCGGCGGTGCGATGCGAACGTTGCGCGCGGGAACCACCGTCGAGATCGCGTGCTTGTAGATCATCTGACTGACCGAATTGCGGAGCAGCACGACGAAATTGTCGAAGGATTCGATCTGCCCCTGCAGCTTGATGCCGTTGACCAGGAAGATCGACACCGGAATCCGCTCCTTGCGAAGCGCGTTCAGATACGGATCCTGCAACGATTGACCCTTTCCTGACATTTCTAATTCTCCGTTCGTTGTCCGAGTAGCTTATCGCGGGTCCGTAGTGAGGCCATCAGCGCCCCCGGCGATGGTGGGGGGCTTTCTCGCTGCTTCTGCCTGCCGACGCACTGAAATCCCTTACGCTGCTGATTATGCGGTCGATTGTCCGGCGATTCAACGGGTCGTACCACATTCCTCCCTCCCATTTTCGGAACGCCGTGAGCTGCCGCTTGGCCAACTGGCGCGTCGCCGCCGCGCCCCGGCGCTCCAGCGTTTCCCGGCTCGATTCGCCGCTCAGAAACTCGATGCACTGCCGGTAACCGACGGCCCGCGCAGCCGGCAGATCGCGTCGGAATCCCGGCCGCTCCATCAGCTCCTCGGCTTCGTCGAGCAGGCCCGCCTCCAGCATCTCGTGCCAGCGGGCGTCGATTCGCCGATGCAGCTCCGAGCGATCGGCCGGAGCGATGATCAGCATCAGGCTATCGCCGAGCCGATCGGGCCCGGGCCCCTGCTTGTAGGAGCTGGCCGGCCGGCCGCCGGCCAGGCAGACCTCGAGGGCGCGCTGGATTCGCTGGGGATCGGTCGGCCGAATCCCGCGGGCGGAAGCCGGATCGAGTTCGGCAAGCCGCGCGTGCTGCGCCCGCCACCCGTGCTCGGCGGCTTCGCGCTCGATCCGAGCGCGAATGTCGGGATCGGCGGCCGGCATGGGATCGAGGCCGTAGCGAAGCGCACGCAGATACAGCGCGGTGCCGCCGACCAGCACCGGCAGCCGGCCCGCGTCCGATGCAGCACGCATTTCGCGGTCGGCATCGATTGCGAAATCCGCCGCGCTGTAGGGTCGCTCGGGTTCGCGGATGTCGATCAGCGCGTGCGGGTATCGCGACAGCGTGGCGGCATCGGGCTTGGCCGAACCGATATCCAGGCCGCGGTAGACCTGCACCGAATCCACGCTGATGAGCCGGACCGGCAGCGCGTCCGCCACGGCCATCGCGATCCCGGTCTTGCCCGCGGCGGTCGGACCGCAGACCACCAGCGCCGGCGGCAGCGGCCGCGCTTCGGTCGGCTCACCCGTTTCCGCGCTCAAGCCGGCTCCAGAGACAGCCGCGCTCGCCGGCGGCCTTCTCGATCTTCTCGACCAGAGCCCGGTGCGCGCTCAGTTCGTCACCCTCGGCCCGCCGGACGACGAGCGCGCCCACGTCGAAGGCCGGCACCGAGGGATCGGCCGCCGGCATCGCCGGCCCGTCGAGATCCAGCCCGAGCGAGACCTGGCCGCCGGTCATCAGCAGATAAACGTCGGCAAGCAGTTCGGCGTCGAGAAGCGCACCGTGCAGCGTGCGGTTCGAATTGTCGATCTCGTAGCGTCGGCAGAGCGCATCGAGGCTGTTGCGCTGGCCGGGGTGAAGCTCCTTGGCCAGCGTCAGGGTATCGAGCACGGACGCCAGCTCGTCGATGCGCGGGCGTCCGTCCAGCCGCCCGAGCTCGCTGTCAAGGAATCCGACGTCGAACGGCGCGTTGTGGATGATCAGTTCGGAATCGGAGATGAACTCGATGAACTCGCCGGCGATTTCGGCGAATCTCGGCTTGTCGGCGAGGAACTCGTCGCTGAGGCCGTGCACCGTCAGCGCCCCCGTCTCGACGGTGCGCTCGGGGTTGATGTAGCGATGGAACCTCCGCCCGGACGGCTGCCGATCGATCAGCTCCAGGCAGCCGATCTCGATGACCCGGTGACCTTCATCCGGTTCCAGCCCCGTAGTTTCGGTGTCGAGCACGATCTGGCGCATCGCTAATTCTCCGTTCACAGCCGGTCGGCCGCGGCGGTTGCCAGCCGGTCGGCGCGTTCGTTTTCCGGGTGCCCGGAATGCCCCCGCACCCACGACCATCGAACCTCGTGACGCGAGGCCGCCTCCTCGAGCCGCTGCCACAGGTCCGCGTTCTTGACCGGCTTGCGACCGGCCGTTCGCCAGCCGTTGGCCCGCCACCGCGGCAACCATTCGGTGATGCCCTGCCGCACGTAGTTCGAATCGGTCACGAGATGGACCCGGCACGGCCGTTTCAGCGCCTCAAGCGCCCGGATGGCGGCCATCAGTTCCATCCGGTTGTTGGTCGTGTCCCGTTCGCCGCCGGCGAGTTCCCTTTCGTGGCCGTTGAAGCGCAGCACCGCGCCCCAGCCGCCCGGACCGGGATTTCCGCGACATGCACCGTCGGTCCAGATCTGCACCGTTCCCGCGGACACGCTCAGGCCGCCCGGCAGCTCGTCGGGACGGCGCGGCCGGGGGCATCGACGACCCGCCGGAATTCCATTCTCCGGATCCGCGCCGCGCGCGGCGGCTTGCGGCCGGCCACGACCAGCAACGGCGCGATGCCGGGAATCATGCCGCGCATCCGGGCACTCGCCGGCACCTCGAGGTGGAGATCGTGTCGACCGTGCTGCATCAGGAACCACGGCCAAGCCGGAAGCTTCAGCGCCCGGCGCCCCAGTTCCTGCCAGCTTCGACGGTGCCAGGGATTGGCCGATACCGAAACCAGCAGACCGCCGGGCTTGAGACAGCGAACGGCTTCGTCCAGCATCGCGTCGGCGCTGTCCAGCCAGAACAGGTGTCTCAGCAGGATGGCCGGCAGCGAGTCATCGGAGAACGGCAGCAACCCGGCCGGCACCCGGCAGGGCCAGACCCACTCGGTATCGTCGAGCAGCATGCGGTGCCGGGGCGCTCCGGCGGCCGCCGACGGGCTGGCGGCCGGCGCGAATTCCGCGATCCAGTCGACGCCTGCAGAACGGACGATGTCCGGAACCACGGCGTTCTCGACGTTCTGGAGTCTCGCGAAGCCTGCGATCATCGTTGCCCTTGCCCTTTAGAATCAGCGTAAGTCAAAACGGCGAACGAGGTTCCGATGACCATCGAAGTCGAGGCGATCAGAGCGTTCTCGGACAATTATATCTGGGCGTTGCACGACAGCCGGCGTTGCGTGATCGTCGATCCCGGCGACGCCCGGCCGGCGCTGGATTTTCTCGCCGACCGCGGACTGGAGCTCGTCGGCCTGCTGCTGACCCACCACCACCACGACCACGTCGGCGGAGTCGACGAGATGCGCGCATCACACCCGGCTCCGGCCTGGGGTCCCGCCGACCGGCGCATGCCCGGCGATCTCGAAGTCGTGGGCGAAGGCGATCGGGTCCGCATCGAGCCGCTGGGACTGGCGTTCGACGTCCTGGAAACCCCGGGCCACACGACAAGCCACATCGCGTTCGCCGGCCACGGCATGCTGTTCTGCGGCGACACGCTGTTCTCGGCCGGCTGCGGCAAGCTGTTCGAGGGCGATCCCCCGCAGATGCAGGATTCGCTGGACAAGCTCGCGTCGCTGCCGGACGGTACCCGCGTCTATTGCGCCCACGAGTACACCGAGTCGAACTGCCGCTTCGCGCGCCGCGTCGAGCCGGACAACGCCGCGCTCGAACGCCGCTGCGAGCAGGTACGCGAACTTCGCTCGGCCGACCGGATCACGCTTCCGTCGACGATCGGCGACGAGAAATCCTACAACCCGTTCCTGCGCACGCGCGAGACCGATGTGGTGCGCGCGGCCCGGCAGCGCGATCCCGAGGCCGGCGCATCGGCAGCCGAAGTGCTCGGGGTGATCCGGGCCTGGAAGGACGCCTCGTAGGCAACCTCTCGACGGCGGCTGCAGCACGCGGTCCGGTTGAAAATACCCGCTCGACGCGCTATCCTATCGAAATATCTTTCGATCTTGATAAAAGGATATAGTCATCGAGCTCGACGTGATCGGACGCCATTGCAGTCTGCTGGGCGATTCCACCCGGCTGCGCCTGCTGGCCCTGCTGGACATCGAGGAACTGACCGTCGCCGAGCTGGCCCGCATCACGCGACTGGCCCAGCCGCGCGTGTCGACCCACCTCGCCCGTCTGCGGGAAGCGGGGCTCGTGGCCGACCGGCGCGAGGGTGTCTCGGTCTACTACCGCTCGATGACCGACGAGCATTCCGGTGAACTGAGCCGTCTCTGGCGCGTGCTTCGCGCCGGGCTCGACGACCCGCAGGTCGAGTCCGACGCGGCACGCCTCCCGGACGTGCTCGCCGAGCGCGCATCCGGGCGCCACTGGCCCGACGCGGTCGCCGGCGATATGGAGCGGCACTATTCGCCGGGGCGGACCTGGGAAGCGACGGCCAGGGCCATTGTGCAACTGCTGTCTCCCGGCCGCGTTCTCGACATCGCCTCGGGCGACGGAGTGATCGGGGAGCTGCTTCACCCCAGGGCGCGCGTCATCGAGTGCATTGATCTCTCGCCCCGGGTCGTCGAGGCCGGCCGGAAACGGGTATCGGGCCTGACGAACGTGCGCTTTCACCGGGGCGACATGCATGCGCTTCCGTTCGAGGCCGGCAGCTTCGACACGGTGTTGCTGCTGCATGCGCTGACCTACAGCGAGCAGCCCGGAAAGGCGGCCGCGGAAGCGGCCCGGGTGCTGCGAAGCGACGGGAGGTTGGTTTGCTCGACGCTCAACAAGCACCGGCACACGAACCAGGTCGGGGCCTATGGACACGTCAACAACGGCTTCGACAAGGAAGCGCTGACCGCGATCTTCGAGGAGATCGGACTGGTCGTCGAATTCTGCGACATCACGTCGGTGGAACAGAAACCGCCGAACTTCGAAATCATCACGCTACTGGCAAGGCAACCATGACACAGACCAAATGGCACGATCCCGAGCGCGTCGAGAAGCTGTTCGATGCGGCCGAAAACAGAATCCTGCTCCTCGACGGCGCCATGGGCACGATGATCCAGGGCGAAAAGCTCGAGGAAGACGACTTCCGCGGCGATCGTTTCGGCGACCACGACGACGATCTCAAGGGCAACAACGACCTGCTGGTCCTCACGCGTCCCGGTCTCGTCAAGCGCATCCACAAGGACTTCATGGAAGTCGGCTGCGATCTCGTCGAAACCAACACCTTCAACGCCAATCGCATCAGCCAGGCCGATTATTCGCTGGAGGATCTTTCCGAGGAAATCAACGTCGAAGCCGCGCGCCTGGCACGCGAAGCCTGCGACGAGATCGAGAAGGAAACGCCGGACAAGCCCCGATTCGTCGTCGGCACAATCGGCCCGACCAACCGTACGGCATCGATTTCGCCGGACGTATCCAGCCCCGGCTACCGGAACATCACGTTCGACGACCTGGTCGCCGCTTACACCGAAGCCGCGCGGGGTCTGCTGGACGGCGGCGCAGACCTGCTGATGATCGAGACCATCTTCGACACGCTCAACGCCAAGGCCGCGATCTTCGCCATCGAGGAAGAATTCGCGCGCCGCGGCGAACGCTGGCCGGTCCTGATTTCCGGCACCATCACCGATGCCAGCGGTCGAACGCTTTCCGGCCAGACCGCCGAGGCCTTCTACCACTCCGTGCGCCACGCCGCACCCGCCGGGGTGGGCTTCAACTGCGCGCTGGGCGCCGACCAGCTCAAGAAACACATCGAGGACCTGGCGCGCATCGCCGAATGCCTGGTCACGGCGCATCCCAACGCCGGTCTCCCGAACGAGTTCGGGGAATACGACCAGAGCGCCGAGGAGATGGCATCCATCGTCAAGACCTATGCCGAGGACGGCCTGGTCAACATCATCGGCGGTTGCTGCGGCACGACCCCGGAACACCTCGAAGCCATCGGCAAGGCCGTCGCCGAATTCGAACCGCGCGGGATACCGCAGCGCAAGGCGGCTTAGCCGAATCTGCGCAGACCCGGTCGAACGTCAAAAGCGTGACACGAAGAACACGGAGACGAGCACGAAGAACACGAAGACAGAATCATGAAGACATGCCGAAGAACCGGCCTCCTATGAGAAAACAGTCGTTCACGAAACCTTTCTCTTCGTGCCCTTCGTGCAGTTCTTCGTGAGCTTCGTGTAACGCTTTCACGATTACTTGTAGTTGCAATTCCCCGGCACCATCCGGGATCGAAGCTTCAATATTTCTTGCTGAATCTCCAACTCAGCGAACAGAGGAATTCATGACTGAACAGGCACCAAAACGCTACACGCGCCTCAGCGGCCTTGAGCCGTTGACCCTTACGCCGGACCTCGGCTTCGTCAACGTCGGCGAGCGGACCAACGTGACCGGTTCGGCAAAGTTCAAGCGCCTCATCGCCGAGGAAAAATACGACGAAGCCGTCGAGGTCGCGCTTCAACAGGTCGAGAACGGCGCCCAGGTCATCGACGTCAACATGGACGAGGGCCTGCTCGATTCCGAGCAGGCGATGACGGACTTCCTGAACCTCATCATGGCCGAACCCGACATCGCTCGCGTGCCGGTCATGGTCGACTCGTCGAAGTGGTCGGTCATCGAGGCCGGCCTGAAGTGCCTGCAAGGCAAGGGCATCGTCAATTCCATCAGCCTGAAGGAAGGCGAGGAGGAATTCCTCGAGCAGGCGCGAAAGATCAAGCTCTACGGCGCCGCAGTCATCGTCATGGCGTTCGACGAGACCGGTCAGGCAGACAATGCCGAACGGATGGTGGAATGCCTCTCCAGGGCACACGAGCTGCTGACCGAAGAGGTCGGCTTCCCGCCCGAGGACATCATCTTCGATCCGAACATCTTCCCGGTCGCGACCGGCATGGAAGAGCACAACAATTACTCGATGGAGTTCATCGAGGCCACGCGCGAACTCAAGAAGCGCTTCCCCGAGAGCCATGTTTCGGGCGGGGTGTCGAACATGTCGTTCTCGTTCCGCGGCAACAACCCGGTGCGCGAAGCCATGCACTCGGTCTTCCTCTATCACGCCATGCAGGCGGGAATGGACATGGGCATCGTCAACGCCGGTCAGCTGGCGGTCTACGACGACATCGACTCGGAACTGCGCGAGCTCGTCGAGGACGTCGTGCTCAATCGGCGCGAAGACGCGACCGAACGTCTCCTGGACGCGGCCGACAAGTACAAGGGCGAGGGCCAGAAACAGGAAAAGGACGAGGAGTGGCGCGAAAAACCGGTCGCCGAAAGGCTCAAGTACTCGCTGGTCAAGGGAATCGACAAGTACGTCGTCGAGGACACCGAGGAGGCCCGGCAGCAGCACGACACGTCGCTGGAGGTCATCGAGGGCCCGTTGATGGACGGCATGAACTACGTCGGCGACCTGTTCGGCGCCGGCAAGATGTTCCTGCCGCAGGTGGTCAAGTCCGCCCGCGTGATGAAGAAGGCGGTGGCTCATCTCGTTCCCTATCTCGAAGCAGAGAAGAAGACGGACGAAAAGAAGGGCAAGGTGCTCATGGCCACGGTCAAGGGCGATGTCCACGACATCGGCAAGAACATCGTCGGCGTCGTGCTGGCGTGCAACGGCTTCGACGTCCACGACCTCGGCGTCATGGTCCCTGCCGACAAGATTCTCGACGAGGCCGAAAAGGAAGACGCCGACATCGTCGGCCTGTCCGGCCTGATCACGCCGTCGCTGGACGAGATGGTGACCGTGGCCGAGGCCATGCAGAAGCGCGGGATGGATCTCCCGCTGCTGATCGGCGGAGCGACGACCTCGCGCGCCCACACGGCGCTGAAGATCGACCCGAACTACGAATCGCCGGTGTGCTGGGTCAAGGATGCGTCGCGCTCGGTGGACGTGGTGCGCAAGCTGGCGAGCAAGACTCACCGCGAAGATTACGCCAGGGACATTGCCGAGGATTACGAAAACTACCGCGAGCGGCAGGCCAACAAGAAGAAGCGCAAGCCTCTCGTATCCATCGAGAAGGCGCGCGAGAACGCGTTCGAATTCGACTGGTCGCAATACACGCCGGAAAAGCCCCTGAAGCCCGGCCTGAACGTCATCGACGACTGGCCGCTGGATGACCTCGTGGAGGTCATCGACTGGACGCCGTTCTTCCAGACCTGGGAGCTCTCCGGGCGGTATCCCGACATCCTCGAAGACGAGGTCGTCGGCGAGGCGGCGACGAACCTGTTCAACGACGCCCGCGAAATGCTCGAGCGCATCGTCGAGGAGAAGTGGCTTCAGCCCAAGGCCGTGTGCGCGCTGCTGCCCGCCGGGCGCGACGGCGACGACATACTTCTCTACACCGACGAGTCCCGCGAGGAGGTCCAGGAGCGCATGGTCTGCCTGCGCCAGCAGTCCGACAAGTCGTCCGCGAATCTCTGCCTGGCCGACTACGTCGCGCCGGCCGACTCCGGCGTCAAGGACTGGGCCGGACTGTTCGCGGTCACGACCGGCCACGGCATCGAGGAAGCCAAGAAGAAGCTTCCGGAGAACGACGACTACGCCGGCATCATGCTGCAGGCCCTGGCCGATCGCCTGGCCGAAGCGCTGGCCGAGGCGCTGCACGCCAAGGTCCGACGCGAGATCTGGGGCTACAGCCCGGACGAGGACCTGTCCAACGAGCAATTGATCAAGGAAAAGTACCGCGGTATCCGGCCGGCGCCGGGCTACCCGGCCTGCCCGGACCACAGCGAGAAGAAGAAGATCTTCGAACTGCTGGATGCACCGGGCAACATCGGGCTGGAACTGACCGAATCGTTCGCGATGCACCCGGCGGCGGCCGTCAGCGGCTACTACATCGGTCATCCGGAATCGAAGTACTTCGTCGTCGGCAAGGTAGGCAAGGACCAGGTCGCCGATTATGCCGAGCGAAAGGGAATCGGCATCGAAGAGGCCGAAAAGTACCTGCGCCCGAACCTCGATTACTGAGCACCGTTTCCGGGCCGGCCGTCGGCCCGGCTTTTCAAGGGCGCCGTTGACATCCTCGCTCGCCGTGCCGATACTCGGTTTTTCGGCTCGGCGATGGTTCACGGCGTCCGGATCGTTCCGCGGAGCCCGGCGGGCCGAGGAAAACGCTGCGCCGGCGCCGCGCGCCGGGCATTCGCCATGACGCCCGGGTTCCGGTAGCGATCGCCTTCGGGGTTCGTGACAGGCATCGGGCCCGGAGAAAGCGACTCCTTGGAACTTTCCGCACTCGACGTCCGGACGCTGTCTTTCGTCGCCGCCATCGGCGGGGCGCTGATGTCCGCAACGATGCTCGGGCTGCACGTGGCCGGTGCCCGCCACGGACGTGCGCTGGGATTCTGGGGCATTGCCGGCTTGCTGTGGCTGCTCGGCTATCTGACGGGCTTCCTGATCCCGGTCCTGTCGACCGCCGCCGCTCCGCCGGTCGTCGCCAGCCTGGCCAATTTCCTGATCGGCTGCGGGTTCGTTTTCGTCCTGTTCGGCATACAGGCCTACCTCGAGCGACGGCCGTGGTATCTCGCGATGGCAGCGTGCGCGCTCGTCGTCGCCGTGATCATCATCGCGTTTCCGGACCTGCGCGATCCGGTCCGCGCGCGCCAGATCGTCTTTTCGATCTGGTACGTCCTCGCCACCGCCGCGGCCGGCATCCTGATGGCGGTCAGCCCGGCCGCGGGCCTGACGCCCTACCGGCGGGTCGTGGCCGCGATCCTGCTGATCTATTCTCTTTTCCTCGTGCTGCGCATGAGCGTCGTATTCCTGCTGGACGGCCCGCTGGAGTCGTTCGCACCGACGACGCTTCAGGTCGGCGTGTTCCTCGTCGCCACGCTGGTCAGCTTCTCGCTTTCGCTGGCCTTCGCCGTGCTGCTGCTGAGAACCAAGGAGCTGGACCTGAAATACCTCGCCCGCCATGATCCGCTGACCGGCCTGGGCAACCGCTACAGCATGGAAGAATCCGCCGCTCGGGAGATCGCACGCACGGAGCGCTACGGGAACGCGCTGAGCGTCATCGTCGTCGACCTCGATCACTTCAAGCGGCTCAACGATGAATTCGGCCACCACGACGGCGACCAGGCCCTCAAGCGCGTCGCCGATCTTCTGCTGGACAACGTCCGGGACGCCGACATGGTGTTCCGGCTGGGCGGCGAGGAATTCCTGATCCTGCTTCCGGATACCGGCCTCGAGGGTGCGGAGCAGATCGCAGAACGCATCCGCAGGAACCTCGAGGCCACCTCCGTGGCGCTCGCCGAAGGCCGCGAACGCCGCATCACCGCGAGCTTCGGCGTCACCGAGTATCGGCCCGGCGATCAGACCTGGAGCGGCCTGATCCGGGAAGCAGACGACGCCATGTATGTGGCCAAGCGCAACGGCAGGAATCGCGTCGAAACGCCGAGCGCCGCGTCGCCGCCCTCTCGCCGGCATGACTCCGGCAGCGGCATGCCGTCGGTCCGATCGGAGCGCCGTCGTCCGGTATGACGGGTCTTTTACGTAAACAGCAGCGAATGGCCACGTAGCCAAGGAGCGCAAAACATGTCCGAAAACAACGACAACCGTAAACCCCGGCCCGGCCCCGACGAGTCGCCGGACACCGGTACCGACCGCAGCGACGGATACATCGATCACGTCCGATCGGTACTGACCGCGCCCGATGCGGTCTTCGACGCGAACCGGCGCGGCGACCGCGGGCATGCCGTCATCGATATGGGGATCTATCTAGCGGCCGTCTTCCTGGCCGCTCTGATTGCGCGCGTGACCGGGTACGCCGGCTGGGACTTCGAATTCGGATACATCATCGACGCGGTCAAGAGCGTATTGACCATCGGAATTCCGATCGGCCTGGCGATCTTCGCGCTCAACTACTTCGGCAGCGGCGCCGGGGAATCGCGCTCGACCGATTTCTATTTCGAGAAGATCGCCGCCGGACTCGTTCTGCCGGCGCTGCTGCTTCTCGGCGCCGTCATCCTCGACCTGCTCGACATCCGCATCCATGGCTGGCTGCGCGGCCTGTCGATGGCATTCATCTACGTGCTGGTGTTCCTGGCCGCCTATGGGTATTGCGCCCCGGGCAAGCTCAAAACGGCCGCCGCGTTTCTCGCCGGCTTCTACATCGTCTACCGCCTGCTGGCGCTGCTGTTCTGAACGGGTCATCGACACGCCTACGGCCGGCCGCCGCGCTGTTCGTCGCGGCGCTGGCCGCCGGCGCCTCCCCGGCCGGGGCGCAGTCGACCTGCCAAGCGTGGACGACGACGGACTGGGCCGTCGTCTGTACGCAGGATGTCGTCGCCGAGCTCGACCAGATCGGCAACCTTGTCGAAACCGGTGTTTCCAGCGAGATCGTCTGCTCGTCGGCCCGTGGCGACAGTCCCGCGACGGCCGCGAGGGACGTTCTCGTCGACGCCGGTCGATGGCTGGAGTCGCTGTGCTTTCGCGAACCCGTGGTGCCGACGGCACGGCGGGGCGAGGAGGCTCGAGCCTGGCAGGCATCCCTGGCGCGGGCCGACACCGACGGTGACGCCGGCGTCTACGTCGACGGGGAGATGTTCGTCGACTTCGACTACTTCGTCGGCGAGGACTACGCTGATTTCGAAGAGGCGACGGACGACGGCCTGGCGACCCTGCCCCACGAGCTTTTCCACGCCATCCAGGCCAACTATCCCAACGATGATGCCGAGGGCTGGCACGACTGGATCATCGAGGGCACGGCCGAAGCCGTCGAGCTGGCCTGGGTCAAGCGGCGCGGCTGGCAGTTCCGGGGAAAGACCCGCTATTTCGACGATCCGCTGCACTTACCCCGCGGCGGCGACGACGAGGAAACCTCGCACGCGTATCGGACCTCGATCTTCTGGCTGTGGCTAGGCCGACGCCTCGGAAGCGCTTCCGAGATCGCCTATCTGCACGACCTCTTCCAGGTCGGCGAATTCGAAAGAAACCACGGGCTCGACGACTTCGAGAAATTTCTCGCTCGAGTGGATACCCGGCTCTACGAGATCTTTCCCGCATTCATCGCCGAGCGAGCGAATCTCCGGGAAATGTACGATCACGGCGACCGGTCGGTCACCATCCGGTACGACGAGCCCGAAGCCGAAAAGGAGCACCGAGGGCATGTCCGAATGCTCGCGGCGGACCCGGTCACGGTCGAAGCCGAGGTGCCGAACGGCAAGTTGGCGGAGATCGAGATCCGCATCCGCGATCTCGATCCGGAGCTCCACCTGATCGTGGACGACCGGGTCTACAGCCGGATCGATCCGCTGAGCGCGATGCCTGCCGACCAGCGCATGCTCAAGGTCGAGCACCGGGATCAGCGCTGGCAGCGCGAGCACAATCGCTTCACTGCTCCCGTGGGGGGCGGCGAGCCGAGTGAATTCTTCGTCCGCGTCGCCCATGCCAGGCGCGATCACCGGTCCGGTGCCGGGAATTCGAAGGATTCAGGTGCGGCTTCAAAAAAATCGGATCGGGATCGCAAGAACTACGCCCTGGACATCAAGCTCGTTCCGCTGGTCGCCTGCGACTTCACCGCATCGATCTCGGGCGATACCAACAACGCATCGGCGCGGGGCAACGTCGCGCACTTCTCGACCTCCGGCGGCGCGACGACACAGGGCATCATGACCAGTCCGGGCAACATGGACCGGATGGCCGCATTCCTCGAATCGATGAGCGGGGATCGCATGAGCGACGAGGAACGAGAGCGGATGCGCGAGACGCGCGAGCAATGGCAGCGAGAAATGGAGCAACTTCCGACCGAAACGCTGGGCCTGTCCCTGATCGAGATGGACACCACCGACGAGAGCTCCGCGCTTGCAGCCATTGCCGGCGGGTTCAAGCTCCAGCTGTCGGTATTCGACCAGCCGGTCGAGCCGGGTTTCAGCGGCGCCTTGAAGCCGGGGCGGGTGGTTGTTCACCCCGGCGACTGGACCGATTCGTTCAGCCAGCAGATCCGCTACGAGTGGGCGCCGGGCGCGCCCGGCGACGCCTCGCTGAACATCACGCAATACGGGGAGAACATGCTGACCGGAACGCTGTCGGCCACGCTGCACGGCCAGGGCGTCTACAAGGAAGACACCGGCGAGGCGCCGGTGATCGACCTTACCGCCGCGTTCCGCGCCGTCCCGCACGATCCGCTGCGCGGGGAGCTGGGCTGCATCACGCGGAACGAACGCTAGTCCGGCCGTCAGCCGGACCGCTGGTCGGCGGAATTTCCTCCGGCTATTCGCCGCTACGCTCGATCACGCCGCAGGCGATGCGCGGGCCCGCCGCTCCGGCCGGATTGGTTTCGTAGTCGTCGGGACCCTCGTGAATCACGACGGCGGCGCCGTCTTCGTCGAACAGCGCATCATCGAGCCGAACCCGGTGGTTGAAGACCTCGATGTTGAGCAGGCCGGTGGAAGGCACGTGGATGTTCGGCATGTCGCCTGCGTGCAGGCCGTCGTCGTCCATGAGCCCGTGTTCGCTTCCGTCCGGGTTGTAGTGACCGCCGGCCGACTTGAACGGAGGCTCGCATTTCCCGGTCTCGTGGACATGGAACGCGTGCGCGCCGGGCGGCAGGAACGCAAGCCGGGCATGCAGCACGACGCCGTACGGGGACGGCCGGAATTCGACGGTGCCCACGGCCTGGCCGTCGGGATCATGCATGCGGGCCAGCGCGCCCTCGGCGGAGGCGTTGGCGGAGAAGGATGCAACCAGTGCGGCTGAAACGGCGAAGCGTAGCGCTTTCATCATCGGACTCCTGAGGTGGATTGCCGGAACTAGTGTAACGCAGCGCAGGCGAGCCTCGAACAAGGCCGGGCGGCACGCGTCCCGGCGCGGTCGAATCGACTCAGTGCGGCACCGCGTCGGCCGCGGCCATGATCCGGTCGATGCCGCTCCTGTCGCCGGTCAGTTGCCAGTGGATCAGCGACATCGGAATCAGTCCGGCCTCGTTGAATCGCTCGAAGAATTCGGCGAGCACGAAATCCTCGCCCGCCTCCATCCTGATGCGCGCGTAGACGCCGATCATCCGGTCCAGCTGGTGTTTGCCCGTGACGTAGCTGGTTCCGTACCCGGGCTGGCGTAGATAGAGCTGCTGCTCGAACGCCAGCAGGTTCATGTGATCGCTGTAGCCCTCGTCGCCCTCGACACCGAAATCACCGGCGTCGACCTTCTCGAGATCACGATCCATCCACTGCCGCGGCGTCCATCGCGCATGGAACTCGGCGGCCTCGGTCATCGTCCTGCGGTTGGCGTGCGCGTCCAGCGAACCGAGACCGCGGGCGGCGCGCTGCGCGAGCAGGATCCATACGATTTCGCGCGCCCGGCGATGCGCGTCGTGCAGGCCGGCGTGCATCGTCAGTTCCTCGAACGCGGTGGCCATGCCCTCCGCCCGGCTGGTGAAGATGTTGAACATCAGCGGCTCGCGCCGAAGCGGGCTGGGATGCGGCTCCTCGCGCATCCGGGCCAGGTCGAACCAGTGGTAGAAGTGCGTGTACAGCGGCGTCGGGTCCAGGTGCGAACCGATCGTGAAGAAGTTGCGCCGCTCGGGCGGAATGTACTCGCCCAGCCGCTCTCGCAGCGCGGCATACATCCAGGGTTCGACCCGCAGGATATCCTCTTCGTCGAGAAAGCGCATCAGCCGGTCGGCCGAGGCCTCGGCGAGACGGTCGTATTCCTCGGGGTCTGTCACCGGCTCCAGTTCGGGCAGGTCCCGGTTGCGGTGCTCCTCGAGCTTCAGGGTCGACCACGCCCGTTGCAGTTCGCGCTGCAGCAGGCGTCTTTCGTCGGCCCAGGTCATCGGCACGTACCAGACCTGCTGCAGGTGCCAGGTGT
This sequence comes from Candidatus Wenzhouxiangella sp. M2_3B_020, assembly GCA_051428125.1. Taxonomy (GTDB): domain Bacteria; phylum Pseudomonadota; class Gammaproteobacteria; order Xanthomonadales; family Wenzhouxiangellaceae. Next base: position 132,505 of record JBPRGD010000015.1, on the reverse strand, counting down.
AGTCCTCGATGCTCACGCCCGACGGTCCGGTCTTGCCCGGCGCCTGCTCCTCCAGCCACTGGACGAAGCCGGCGGTGGAGTCGATCGCGGCGGCCAGCGCGGTCTTCAGTGCCGGATCCACTCCGGGCTCGAGCCGCTCGCCCAGCGCTTCGAGGTCGTCCCGCTGCTGCCGAAGGTTGTAGATGCCGCTGATCCAGAGATCGCGGGCATTGCCGGTCAGGTTCCGGCGGGCCTGGGCCAGCAGCGGCGGGATCACCGCGAGATCGTCCGCCAGGCGCCGCTGCTCCGAATCGGTCAGCGGGAACGCATAGGTCCAGAGCTCCAGCAGTCGGTCGTGCGTGGGCCCCTCGTGAGCCGGCGTGTCGCTCTGGTAGGTCCATACGGTCTGGTAGAACGCCGGATCCCGGTTCCAGGGCCTGAGCACGCGGTGATGGAAATCCAGGCCGTTGATTTCGGCGCGCAGCAGGTGCCAATCCACCTGGCGTTCGACCGGCCAGGCGTCGATCTCGATCGAGCGCAACCGCTCACCGAAGCGCTCCACGCCGGCGGCAACCGCGGCCATGCGCTCGGCGCCGTAGTCGGGCGCACCGTCGCGCAGCGGCGGTTCGGCGAACGCACGCCATTGTTCAAACAGCGAAACGAGTCGCTCGTAGCCTTCCGGCTCGGTCATTCGCGTTTCCTGTCCGCGCGCGAGCGGAGAAATGAAGGTGCATGCGGCCAGACCCGCTGCCAGCACCCGGCTCCTGGAGTTCCGATCCATCGATTGCACCCAAGGGGAGATCCGCGCCCTATCCTAGCCGAGGCTTCGCACCACTTCACCCCACGGCCGGCGATCGCGCCGATCACGTCCCGTGGCGCCCTGAATCGGCTATATTCGTCTTGACGGAACCCGTTGCCCTTCCGTTGCCGGAGCCTGCTCATGAAATCAGCCACCACGACCCGGATCGCGCTCGTCATCGCCCTCTCGTCATGGTTCGCCGCCGCAGTCGCCGAAGCCTTCGGACCTCGGGAACCGTGGCCGGAATCGGGCCGCTGGTTCGCGGACGACGGGTCGAAAACCGGGTTCTTCATCGAGGTGCAGGACGGCGTGCTGGCCGGCCTGTACGTCGGCGCCGACGCGGTCGGCGACAACCTGTGGCTGAGCTTCAGCGGCCGCCTGCAACCGCGGTTTCCGAACCCGGAGTATCCCGACGACCAGCGCGGCTGGCAGCTGCAGTCCGACCTGGTGCAGTTCCGCGGCGGCGGCTGCATCGTCGATTGCCCTGAGCCTCCGCTGACCCCGGGCCCGTTGATCGTCGAGCCGCTGGGCCGGATCGACGTCCGGTTCTCCGGGCGCAGTCGGGCCACGTTCCGCGTCGACGAAGGCGACCCCGTCGAGATCCGTCCGATCTATTTCGGCGTCGCGGCAGCCGCCCCCGATTCCCGCCAGCCCGACGCCGTGCTGCCGGATCTCGAAGGCCCCTGGATGGTCGCGAAGTTCGGCGCCGACTCGCGGTTGCCCGACGCCACCGGCGCGATCGAGCTGGGACCGCGCACCGGAGCCTTTCCGATCATCCCCGTGCCGCCGCCCGGCACGCCGACCGCCCAGGTGGAGCACGCCGTCACGTCCGATCCCGACGCGTTGCTCCCGGAAGACGCCAGCCTGTTCTGCACGTTCTATTCGACCGATCCCCTTCGGCGATGCGGCTTCTTCTACACGCTGGGACCGATGAGCTCGATGTCCATCGATTTCGAATCGATCAGCGACGCACGGTTCACGATGATCCAGAGTTTCGACGTGGTCGGCGATTTCGTGCGCTACGAGTTCTTCCGGCTCGGCCACGATTGAGCGGCCGAACGGAACGGCCGCAGCGTCAGAACTTCCAGGTCGCCCGCAGACGCATGTCGCGGTCGCGCTGCCGTATGACGGCGCCTTCCCGGAGATTCTGCTCGCGGCGCCAGCGTGCCCGGAACTCGAGATCCAGCGATTCGGTCGTGGACCACACCCAGCGGACCTCGGCCAGCGAGTCGTTCTGGCGATAGTCGTTGGAGACCAGCCAGCCGGCATCCGCCTGGCCGACGATCACGCCCACGGCGTGGTCGGGCATCACGCCCACGAGATCCGCGCCCAGGTGCCACGCGAAACCGTCGACATCGCCGCCGCCGCGCAGTCCCACCGCGGCATTGCCCGGACGGTTGAAGGCCCGCCCCACCCCGCCGGCGATTATCAGCCGGGTGCCCGCAGCGCCGATCGCGTGTCCGACGTCCCAGCCGGCCGCCAGCTTGGCCGTGGCCGTGGTGTAGTCCTCGCGCCGGGGGACCTGCACGCCGTCGTCGGCCAGCGCGTCCGGGTAATGCGTCAGCGTCAGCGCCCGCAGGAAGATCGGCCCGATCTCGGCGTCGCTGGACAACGACGCGAACGCGCTTACCCGGCTGCCGGAATCGGAAAACTCCAGCGGACCGCGAGTCACGATCGCGTTGCCGTCGGGGCCGTTGTACTGCGCGGTCAGACTGGCTCGCCATTCATCGGTGATCATCCGGCTGAACTCGATACCGTCGGTCCACCCGATGTTGATGTTGGTGGCCTGGTTGCGATCGAGACTCTTGTTGCTGATCAGCGGCAGCCGCAGCGTGCTCTGGAAGCGACCAAGGCGCACTTCTCCGCGGCCGTCGTCGGTGCGGTAGCGCACGAAGAACTCGTCCAGGGTCGCGCTGCCGGGCTCGACCGCCGTTGCGCTCTCGCGGCCGGATCGCAGGTAGAACTCCGGGTCGTTGCCCTCGTCGCGGAACGTGGTCGCGAATCGGGTCTGGAACTGCCAGTTGTCGTTCAGTCTTCCGCGCAGCCGCGTCCGGAAGCGGGCGCCCAGCGAGTCGCTGTCACGCTCGCCCCCGCTACTCAGATCGCGCCAACCGGTCGCGTAGGCGACGCGCAGGTCCGAGGACCACTGCCAATCGGCGGCCGCGGACGGCTGCGCGCGGCTCGTCGCCGACACGGCACTCAGCACCGCCGCAGCGACGAGACTGCTTCGAATCGCTTGTTTCATTGTTCGACTCCCCGTGGATGGCGGCGAAACGATATGACAGTTATATGTCACTTTCATGACCGTTTCGGGTCAGCCGCCACTTCCTTCGGCGCCTTCTGCGGCGCGATTCAGCCCGGCCCCACGCTGTCCGAGAATCCACCGATCAGGATCACGCCCGCAATGATCAGGCCGATCCCCGCCACGGCCGGCAAGTCCAGCCGCTCGCCGAACGCCAACCAGCCGGCCAGTGCGATCAGGACCATGCCCAGCGCTGCCCAGATGGCGTAGGCGACGCCGACCTGCAGCGTCTTCAACGAAAGACCGAGGAATACGAAGGCCGCGAGATACCCGACGAGGACGATCGCCGCCGGCCCTGGCCGGCTGAAGCCCTCGCTGGCCTTGAGCGCGCTCGTGGCCACGACCTCGAAGACGATGGCCAGGCCGAGGTAGATCCAGTGCATGGGCGACCTCCGGTTTGGGGAACTTCATTGTCGCCCGTCATCGCCGTGGACAGGGCCGTGCCGTGCTGCCCGCCGCTCCAGCGCTTCGACGAACCGCCGCTGGCCCGGCCCGGCGGCATCGCGATCGGGCTGTATGAGGTAGAGGTGGCCATGTCGGATGCCGCCCACGTCCAGCCGCAGCGGCACCAGTTCGCCGCGCTCCAGTTCGCCCAGGATGTTGGATTCGGCGAACCAGGCGAAACCCAGCCCCATGCACGCGGCCCGGATCGATGTCGCCTTGTGACTGACGGTCCAGCGCTGCTCCGCGTCCAGCGCAAGCACCCGCCGGCTTCGCTGCGCGCCGCTGTCGCGCACGACCAGGTGGCGATGGCGCGCCAGGTCGTCCAGCGTCAGCCGCCTCGTCGTGCGGCCCAGAGGATGGTGCGGTGCCGCGCAGCAGACGAAGCGAACCGGCAGCAGCGGCTTTCCGGAGAACCCGGTCGGAACGCGCGACGCGATCGCCAGGTCCACCGCGCCCGAGAGCAGGAGTTCCTCGGTGCCGCCCAGCACCGACTCGTGGAGTTCGAAGCGCACATCCTGATACGCCTCGCCCAGCTCGTGCATGGCCTCCAGCAGCATCCAGGTCGGAAAGATGATCTCGGCGGCCAGCCGCAGCCGCGACTCCTGTCCCTGTGCCAGCGACGCAGCGGTCCGCTCGAGCCGCTCCGACTGCTCCAGCAGTGCGCGGCCGCGCCGGACCAGGACCTCTCCGTCCGGCGTCAACACCGCCCTGCGCCCCCGGGTCTCGAACACGCGCACGTCGAGCAGCGTCGAGATCCGCTGGACCGCGTAGGTCACCGTCGACTGCGACTTTTCGAGGGCCTCTGCGGCTTGCGCATACCCGCCGGAATCGACGACGGCAACGAGGGTTCGCCACTGCTCCAGCGTGATTCGGGGTGCTTTCATATCGGATCAGTCGATATTTATAACCGGAATTTTCCTATTTATCATTGATTGATTCAATATTACAGTTCGGATCGACTTGAACGGAGTTCCACCATGACCCGAATCCTCCAGATCCATTCCAGCCTCTCGGGGTCCGACGGACAGTCCAGCCGACTCGCGACCAGGTTCGTGCAGCGCTTGCGCGCGCTGAAGCCGGATACGTCGCTCACCGTCCGGGACCTGTCGGCCGCGCCGATGCGCCACCTCGACGCCGGCAGCTTCTCGGCCTTCGCAGCATCCGCCGACGCACGCAGCGCGGAGCAGCGCGACCGCGTTGCGCTCTCGGACGAACTGGTTGCCGAACTCCGCGAGGCCGACGTGCTCGTCGTCGGCGTACCGATGTACAACTTCGGGATCCCGTCGACGCTCAAGGCCTGGTTCGATCACGTCGCCCGCGCCGGGGTCACGTTTCGATACACCGACCAGGGCCCGCAAGGCTTGTTGACCGGCAAGCGCGCGGTGCTGGTCCATACCCGGGGCGGCCGCTACGCCGGGACGGCCGCCGATCACCTGGCACCGCACGTGCGGCAATTTATCGGCTTTCTCGGGATCGACGCCGTCGACGAGATCTTCGCCGAAGGACTGGCCACCGGGGATGCCGAAGCCGAGCTCGCACGCGCCGGCGCCGAGCTGGAGCGTCTGGCCACCGCCGAACGGGTCATGGAGGCCGCATGAACACCAGAGGCCTGCAGCACCGCGTGGCGTCGGTGGAGACGTCCGACGGCGCCGGCGTCCGGCTACGGCGCAGCATCGGGACGCAGCCCCGGATCACCACGGACCCGTTCCTGCTGCTCGACGAGTTCTCTTCGGACGATCCCGACGACTACATCGCGGGCTTCCCGGCCCATCCACACCGGGGCTTCGAGACGGTCACCTACATGCTGGACGGCCGGATGCTGCACGAGGACCACCTGGGCCACCGGAGCGTGATCGGACCGGGGGACGTACAGTGGATGACGGCCGGACGCGGCATCATCCATTCGGAGATGCCCCAGCAGGAGCGCGGCCGGATGCGCGGGTTCCAGCTCTGGATCAATCTTCCAGCCGCCGAGAAGATGAAGCCGGCCGCCTACCGCGACATCGCGGTGGCGGACATCCCCGTCGTCGACATGGCCGGGGGTGCGCGGATCCGGGTCGTTGCCGGCGAAGTGCAAGGCGTGCGCGGACCCGTGGACTCCGATCGGGCGATGGCGACCCGACCGGTCTACCTGGACGTTTCCCTGGCGCCCGACAGCACCGTGGAACTGCCGCTGGCCGCGGGCCTGAATGCGGTGGCCTATGCCTTCGAGGGACGGGCCGGAATCGGCTCGGACTCGCCCGATGCCTTGCTCGAGGCTCACCAGGCCGGCGTGCTCTCCGACGGCGATGTAGTCGCCCTTTCGGCGGGTAGCGACGGCGCCAGGCTGCTGCTGCTTGCCGGCCGGCCGCTGCGCGAACCGGTCGTGCAGTACGGCCCGTTCGTGATGAACCGGCGCGAAGAGATCGAGCAGGCGATGCGTGATTATCGCGACGGCCGCCTGACCGCCTGACCTCGGCGCTGCGATGGCGGGTTTATACTGTATGCATGAACAGCCCCCTGCCCGCCTACGCCGAGCTGCACGCGCGCAGCAACTTCAGCTTCCGCCGCGGCGCGTCGCACCCGGGTGAACTCGTCCGGCGTGCCGCCGAGCTGGGATACCGGGCCCTCGCGATCACCGACGAGTGCTCCATGGCCGGCATCGTCCGCGCCTGGGAAGCGGCACGCGAATGCCGCTTACGACTGATCGTCGGAAGCGAACTGCGCACCGTCGACGGACTGCACCTGGTGTTGCTGGCCCCCGACCAGGCCGCCTACGGCCGCATCTGCAGCCTGATCACGCGCGCCCGTCGCCGCGCCGAAAAGGGCAGCTACCGGCTCGAGCGTGGCGACCTCGAGTCCGGGCTGGACGGGGTGCTGGCGATCTGGAAGCCCACCGACCCGCCTCGCGACGCCGACGCGGAATGGCTGAAGCGTCGCTTCGGAGAGCGCCTGCGCATCGGCGCGACCCGGCTGCTGCAGCCGGGTGAAACCGCGTTCTTCGATTCGCTGGACAAGCTCTCGCGCCGATTCTCGATTCCGTGCACCGCCTGCGGCGACGTCGTCATGCACCGGCGCTCGCGCCGCGCGCTGGCCGACGTGCTGCGGGCACTGGATATCGGCCGGCCCCTGGCCGAATGCGGCCTGGCTCTGGCGGCCAACGGTGAGCGCCACTTGCGGCCGCTGTCCACGCTGCAGCGGCTGTATCCCGCCGAGTGGCTGGCCGAGAGCGCGCGCCTGGCCGAGCGCTGCACGTTCGACCCGGGGTCACTGCAATACCGCTACCCGGCCGAGCTGGTGCCCCGACCGTACACGCCGTCGCGCTGGTTGCGTCACCTGACGCTGGAAGGCATGCACGCGCGCTTCCCCGACGGTGTGCCCGAGGAAACCCGGAAGCTGATCGCACGCGAGCTGGACCTGATCGAGCAGATGGGCGTGGAAGCGTTCTTCCTGACCGTGCACGACGTCGTCCGCTTCGCGCGCTCGCGCGGCATCCTGTGCCAGGGACGCGGATCGGCGGCGAATTCCGCGGTCTGCTACTGCCTGCACATCACCGAAGTGGACCCGGCCCGGCAGCAGCTGCTGTTCGAGCGCTTCATCTCGCGCGAGCGCGACGAGCCGCCCGACATCGATGTCGACTTCGAGCACGAGCGACGCGAGGAAGTCCTGCAGTACATCTACGCCAAGTATGGCCGCGAGCGCGCCGCGCTGGCCGCCACGGTGATCTGCTACCGGCCGAAGAGCGCGCTCAAGGACGTCGGCCGAGCGCTGGGACTGGACCCGCAGCGGATGAACAGGCTGACCGGTTCGCTGTCATGGTGGGACGACCCCGAGGCCTGGCCCGAGCGGCTGCGGCAATGCGGTTTCGATCCCCACGGAGAGACCGCCCGCCGGCTGCTGGCGCTGACGTCGGAACTGATCGGTTTCCCGCGCCACCTGTCGCAGCACGTCGGCGGCATGGTCATCGCCGACGAGCCGCTGCACCGGCTCGTGCCGGTCGAGAACGCCGCGATGGAAGACCGCACCATCATCCAGTGGGACAAGGACGACCTCGAGACGCTGGGTCTGCTCAAGGTCGATTGTCTCGCGCTGGGCATGTTGACGGCGTTGCGGAAGTCGATGGAACTGGTGAACCGGGGGGATTCCCGCGAAGACCCGGACCCGTGCGGCTTCGATCAAGAAGTAAATGGTGAATGGAAAATAGTAAATAGAAAAAGACCGGCAGAGGCCGTCACCCCGTCAGCATCAGGACAGGTAGCCGTAGTCCGGGAATCGTCAGCGCCTTGGAATCCCCAAGGGCCGGGTGTGGGATACGGTGCCAAAGGCTCCCGCGCTTTCACGATTCACGATTCACTATTTACTATTCACGAAGAACAATCAGACATTCCGGACACCAACGGTCGCCTCCGAGCCGAAAGCAATGCCCCCACTCCCCTCACTCTCGCCACGATCCCCCGCGAGGACCCGGCGACCTACGAGATGCTGTCGCGCGGTGACGCCGTGGGCGTGTTCCAGGTCGAGTCGCGGGCCCAGATGGCGATGCTGCCGCGACTCAAGCCCCGATGCTTCCAGGACCTCGTCGTCGAGGTCGCGATCGTGCGTCCCGGCCCCATCCAGGGCGATATGGTCCACCCCTACCTGGAACGGCGCGAGCATCCGGAGCGTGTCGACTATCCCAGCGAGCCGCTGAAGAAGGTGCTCGAGCGCACGCTGGGCGTGCCGATCTTCCAGGAACAGGTCATGCAGATCGCGATCGTCGCGGCGGGCTTCACGCCGGGCGAGGCCGACCAGCTCCGACGCGCGATGGCGGCCTGGAAGCGGCGCGGCGGGCTGGAACCGTTTCGCGACAAGCTCGTCGACGGCATGCGCGCGCGCGGCTACAGCGCCGATTTCGCCGAGCGCATCTACGGCCAGATCTGCGGCTTCGGCGACTACGGTTTCCCCGAGTCGCACGCCGCCAGCTTCGCGCTGCTGACCTACTTCTCGGCGTGGATGAAACGCCACCATCCCGCCGCCTTCACCTGCGGCCTGCTCAACAGCCAGCCGATGGGCTTCTACGCGCCGGCACAGCTCGTCAACGACGCCCGTCGCCACGGCGTGCGCGTGCTGCCGGTGGATGTCAGGTACAGCGCCTGGGATTGCGACCTCGAGCCGATGCGGCCAACCCCGGGCGAGCGCGATCCTGCTCGTTCCTTCGTGAATCGTGAATCGGAAATCGTGAATGGAAAAACCTCCCGCCGGATCGATTCAGCGGACTCTTCGATTCACGATTCACGATTCACGATTCACGGCATTTCAGCGCCCGCCATCCGGCTCGGCCTGCGCATGGTCGCGGGGATGGGGCGGGACGCGTCCGAACGGCTGGTCGAGGCGCGGGCGAAGGCGGCGTTTCGCGATGTCCAGGACGTCGTCGAGCGCGCGCGGCTGGACCGGAAGTCACTGCACGCGATGACCGAGGCCGGGGCGCTCAAGGCGCTGTCAGGCCACCGGCGTCGGGCGCGCTGGGAGGCGCTGGCTGCCCGTCGTCAGGGTGATCTGCTGTCCGAAAGCCGAGTGCCCGAACACCGGCCCGCCCTGCCCCTGCCGTCGCGCCGCGACGAACTGCGCGCCGACTTCGCCAGCACCGGCATGAGCCTGGAGGACCATCCGCTGGCGTTGCTGCGCCGGCGACTGGGGCCAGGGGTGCTCACGGCGCGCGGGCTGCGCGACGTTGCCGATGGGCGGGCGGTGCAGGCCGCGGGGCTGGTCACCCACCGCCAGCGGCCCGGCACCGCGTCCGGCGTGATCTTCCTGTCGCTGGAAGACGAGACCGGCATCGTCAACGTCATCGTCTGGCCGAAACTGGCCGAGCGCTGGCGTGCCGAGGTCCTCGGCGCCGGGCTGCTTCGCGTACGCGGCAAGCTGCAGAACGCGCGCGGGAGCCAGCACGTGGTCGCCTCGGGCTTCGAATCGCTGGACGGCTGGCTGGACGGGCTGCAGACCGAATCGCGGGACTTTCACTAGCCGACGGAACGAGGTCCGCTGCGACGTCAGCCCCGGGCGTACTGACGCCGGTGCTCGCGCGTGCCCACGTAGTACAGGCCGCCGTTCAGCCCGTAGCTCGAAGGCTCCAGCGATTCCGCTCTGTCGGCGGTTTCCGATGCGGTGATCAGCGCCTCGTATTCATCGATCTCCAGTCGCCGCCGGGCCGAGAGTTGATCGGCCGGGTCCAGCGCCTCGCGCCAGTCGGCGGCGCCCTCGGCGATCCGCCCGATGCAGTAGGTCGCCCCGCAACCGCTGCCGTAGCTGAACAGGCTGATGTCGCGTCCGGCCACGCTCTCGGCGGCCTGGCGCAGCAGGTCGATCAGCGCCAGGAACAGCGAACCGGTGTAGATGTTGCCGATCTCGGCGTTCAATCCCAGCCACGGCGCCGTCAGGCGCTGGTAGCTGTCGATGAGCCGGCGACGGTCCTCGGCGTCGCCTTCTTCCAGCGATCGGCCGCGGTCGATCTCGAATTGCCGCTGGTGCGCCTTGAACGCCATCTTGACGAACGGGACGTGATACAGGCATGCGGCAAGTCGCTCGAGCACGTCGGTCCGGTCTCCGAGCGCGTCCAGCCGCGCTCCGTGCAGCGCTTCGAGGTAGCACTCGATCGAATAATGGCCGTCGGCGAACGCGTACTTGGAATACAGGGGCCGCCAGAAATCCATGACCTGCCGGGTGTAATCCCCGATGGTCGAAGCATCGATGGGCAGGAGGCGCGGACGGGCCGAGACGACCATCGCCACGGCGCCCGCGCCCTGCGTCGGCTCGCCGGCCGTCCCCAACCCGTACCGGGCGATGTCGGAAGCGATCACCAGCGCCTTGCGCCCGCGCGCGCGACCGGAAGCGATCCAGTCCATCGAAGAGGTCAGTCCGGCCATCGCGCCGTAACAGGCATGCTTGGTCTCGAACGTGCGACAACGCTGGTCCAGTCCGAGCAATTCGTGGACGTAGACGGCCACCGGCTTGCTGTGGTCCACGCCCGTCTCGGTGCCGACGATCAGCGTGCCGATCTCGTCCGGATGGACGCCGAAGCGATCCAGGGCCCGTTCGCCGGCCTCGACGGCCATCGTGACGGTGTCTTCGCATGGCGTCGCGATCGCCATGCGTCGCTGACCCAGTCCGTTCAGGTATTTCGCCGGATCGACGCCGCGCGCCCGAGCCAGCGCCGTCATGTCCACGAATGCCGCCGGGCCGGCGAATGCGAGTGCATCGATACCGACCGAAGCCTGCCGGGAATCGCTCATCGGTTGTTTTTCTCCTCAGCCGACCCGGGCGGAATCGCTTTGCGATCGGTCCAGCAGCAGGAAGCCGCAGGTATGACAGGCGTTGAGGAACTCGGCCACGTCGCTTCGCTCCGCACCGCTGGTCTCCATGAGTTCATCGGCCGACACGGGCTCGCGGATCAGGATACGGGCCTGCCGCGAATACGCGGTATCGGACAGCGCCTGCAGCGGCACCTGCGGAAGCATGAAACGAACCTCCCCGTCCAGATCGGGGTGCAGCGCACCGCTGGACAGCGCCAGGCCGGCCCGCCACTTCAGGTTGGCCAGGCTCTGCTGCTCGAGGCCCGACGTGTGCTCGACGAGTTCGTTGCTCGAAAGCGGCCCGGCGTCGTCGCTCGAGAAGTGCCGCCGCAGCAGACGGGCCAGTTCCCGGTCCGAGGCGCTGGAGTACCAGACGCCCGCACCGGGGTCGATGACCAGTTCGGGAAGATAGTCGCCGCCGATCATCACCGGCTGGTCCCAGTTGTGCCTTCGAAGATGCTCCGCCAGAGGAAGCTCGGCATCGTCCCCGCCGAATGCCAGCACCGGCCACTCCTGCTCCCTCCGCGGATTCGTGACGGCATCGGAAAGCTCGTTGAGCAGGTGCAGGAGTTGCTGGGATCGAATCGGCTTGTAGAGCCGCAGCCTGGCCGGGAAGTCGCGCCGCCTCGAAAACGCCACGGTAGGCCGCGACTGCTGACTGAGCTCCGGCCACAGCGCCGCTCCCTCGGGGTTGTCCACGTCGACCAGGGCGGCGTCGCCGTCGTCGCGCTCGGCATCGACGCTCCACGGTCGCTCGGACTTGTCGCCGGACAGACCGAGCAGGGAACGAAGGACCTTGAGATCCTTGCTGCTGACATGGAATGCGCTGAGTCGGAGCGTTTCTGCCATCGAAGGGGCAAGTGGAAAGGGGACGTCTTACTATACTAACGGAGCGTGCATGCCCGGCCAACCGAATCAGCGCGATGGGCGTCACAACTCGCCCGATTTCACACCCTCCCCCGCACGCCGCCTAGGATTCGGCCGCGATCTCGCCGGGAATGGTCTGGAGGAGACCGCGCACGCGCTCCATCGCGCCGGACAGCACACGTTCGATATCGCCGACGGTGATGGGGCGATCCTCCAGCCCCGCGCCGGCATTGGCCACCACGCAAAGACTTGCGTAGTCCAGGCCGGCCTCGCGCGCCAGCGCCGCCTCGGGCATCGTGGTCATGCCCACGACGTCGCAGCCGAGATGGGCAAGGTGGCGAACCTCGGCGGCCGTCTCCAGCCTGGGCCCCTGCGTGACGGCGATGCAACCGCCGGCGACGACGTCGGCATCCCTCGCCTTGCAGGCTCTGCAAAGCGCATCCCTCAGCGGTCCGTCGAACGGATGCGTGAAGTCGATGTGCTGCAGCGGGGCCGAGCCGCCGTCGCTGAACGTATGCGTCCGTCCCCAGGTGAAGTCCAGCAGCTGATCCGGAATCAGCAATGCGCCGGCGGCCGCACGTTCCGTGAGTCCGCCCACGGCGTTGATGGCCAGGACGGCTTCCACGCCCAGCGTCTTCAGCGCATGGATGTTGGCACGGTAGTTGACCTTGTGCGGCGGAATCCGGTGCGGCGTTCCATGCCGCGAAAGAAACCACGCATCGTCGTTTCCCAACCGGATTCGCCGGGGTCGATCCGACGGTGCGCCGAACGGCGTCGTGATCGCGGCCGGACGATCGGCCTCGAACAGATCCACTGCGCCGGTGCCGCCGATGATCGCCAGGTTCATGATTCGTTCTCCTCGATTCTCCGGTTGCGCAGCGAACCGGCGGTCGATGCCGGTGCGCTATTCGTCAAGGGCCCAGATCTCGCGCAGTTCGCGGTGATTCTCGCGGTAATCCATGCCGCACCCGAAGACGTAGAGATCGGGCACTTCCAGCCCGTGAAAATCGACCCAGCCGCGGTCCAGTCCACGGGAATGACGTTTCAGCGTCAGCGCAGCGGTGTAGACCCGGAAGCGCTCGGGCAGGCGCTCGCGCACCGCGGCCATGGTGTGTCCCTCGTCGAAGATGTCGTCGACCAGCAGCACCGTCCGCGTCTCGTCGGGCAGCGACGGCCAGTGCAGCCACTCGATGTCGGCGCCCCGGGTCTCGCCCCGGTAACGCGTTGCGTGAACGTAATCGATACGCTGCGGACGTTCGATCCGCGGTGCAAGCTCGCAGACGGTAAACATGCCGCCGGTCATCACCGGAAGCAACAGGATTTCCTCGTCGGGAAGCTCGGCGTTGATCCGACCGGCCATGCGGTCGAACGCGGCAGCGACGGTATCGGCATCGAAAAGCTTTCTCGCGCCCGACGGAATCACGACTGCTCCTCCTGCGGCCTGTCGCTTTCGGGCAGCGAATCGATCTTCAGCGTCTGCGTCGAGTAGGCGATTTCGGCACCGTGCTTCTCGATGATCTCGCCGATGCGCAGCAGCACGTCCTCGCGCACCCGGTGGTACTCGATCCACTGCGTGGTATGCGTGAAGCAATAGACCATGATGTCCAGCGACGAAGCCCCGAATCGATTGAAATGCACGATCAGCGTTTCGTCGCCGGCGATGTCCTCGTGCCCCTTCAGCATCTCGCGTACCGAATCGACGATGGATCGGACCTGGCCGAAGTCGTCGTAGCGCACGCCGACATGTTCGGAGATCCGCCGATGCGTCATGCGCGAGGGGTTCTCGACGGTAATGGTGGTAAACGTCGCATTGGGCACGTACATCGGCCGTCGATCGAACTTGACGACGGTGGTCATGCGCCACCCGATCTCGCTGATGACGCCCTCGATGTCGCGGTCCGGCGACCGGACCCAGTCACCGACCGAGAACGGCCGGTCCATGAGCACCATGAAACCGCCGAAGAAATTCGCGAGCAGATCGCGCGCGGCCAGGCCGATCGCGATGCCGCCCACGCCGCCGGCTGCAAGCAGGCCCGAAATCGGGATGTCGAGAATGCTGAGGGCCGTCAGTACGCCGGTCACGACGACCGCGATCCGGACGATCCTGCTCAGCACCGCGACGGTGGTGATGTCGAACTTCTCGTCGAGATCGCGCCGGTATTTGATGTAGGCCTGCTGGAATCCGGTGGTCAACCGGAACGCGAACCAGGTCGCGACGCCGACGAACAGCAGTTCCTGCGCGAGCTGCAGCCATGCCGGGTCGAAGAAGATCGCGCCGGTATGGGGTGCGAGGACGCGCGCGGCCATCAGCACGCCCTGGCCGTAGATCAGCACCGAGACCGGGCGCTTGCCCGCGTAGACCAGGGCGTCGTCCCAGCGATTGTCCGAACGGTCGGTCAACCGGTCCAGCCGATTCATGAATTTCCGGTACAGCAGGTCCAGCAGCAGCGCCGCGAGGATGATCAGGAAGGCCTGGACCGTCCAGGGGTTCATTCCGATCAGCTCCGAGGTCCTTTCCAGCCACTCAGTCACGTTGATCTCCAGCCATCTTGTCCAGTGAGCGTTTCCATGCGCGGAATTCCGGGACGAGGTCCTGTTCGGACAGCGAGAACGATGCCCTCCCCACCAGACTGCCGGCCGCGCGCTGCGCGTGCGCGTACGCCGCCGGGTCCGGGTCCAGGTCGCCGACCGCCGCGGCAGCCGACGACGGGTCGCAGACCAGCGCCAGGTCGCAGCCTGCCGCCCCGCACCATGCAAGCCGTTCGCCGATTTCCCCGCCGGTCGCGGCAGCGGCCATGTCCAGGTCATCGGAGATCACGATGCCGGAAAAACCCAGCTCGCCGCGCAGGATATCCTCGACCCACACGCGAGAGAAACCGGCCGGCTGCGCGTCGACCCGGTCGAAACGTACGTGCGCGGGCATGACCGCGTCAAGCTGGTCGGCAAGCCGAGCGAACGGCGCGATGTCGGCATCGATGTCCGTACGGGCCCTGCCGTCGACGACGGTCTCGTCATGGGTATCCCCGGCCACGGACCCGTGGCCCGGAAAGTGCTTGCCGCAGTTCTTCATCCCGGCGTCGCGCATTCCGGCCAGATAATGCGCCGCCAGGTCGGCCACAGATTCCGGGTCGGTGCCGAACGAGCGGTCGCCGATGACGCGGCTGCCGCGGTCGAGGTCCAGCACCGGCGCGAGACTGAGATCCACGCCGTGCCCCAGGACCTCGGCCGCCATGACCCGGCCGTGGCGATAGGCGAGGTCCAGTGCGCGCTCGGGATGTCGACCGTACCACCGACCGATGGCCGCCAGCGGCGGCAGCCTCGTGAAACCGCCGCGGAAGCGCTGCACCCGCCCGCCTTCCTGGTCGACGCACAACAGCAGGCGCGGGTCGCGCAGCGCGCGAAGCTCGTCGGTCAGTCCGACCAGCTGCTCCGGGGAATCGTAGTTGCGCGCGAACAGGATGACGCCGACAACGCCCGGATGCTCTAGCACCCGACGCGACTCATCGTCCAGTGCCGGCCCCCGGATTCCCACGATCAGTCCCGCGCTCACGGGCCGGCCCGTTCGAACAGGGCGATGGACTCGACGTGCGCGGTATGCGGAAACATGTCGGCAATGCCGGCGCGCGCGAGTCGGAAGCCGTATCGGTGAACGAGCTCTCCGGCATCGCGGGCGAGCGTTGCCGGATCGCAGGAGACGTAGACGATGCGCTCGCAACCCGTCGCATCGACCAGCGGCAGGATCTCGGCCGCCCCGGAGCGCGGCGGGTCGATTAGAACGCCGTCGAACGAGCGGCGCATCCAGTCGAGCGTATCCACGTCCTCCATCAGGTTCGCAGCGACGAAACGGGCATTGTCCATGCCGTTCAACACCGCGTTTTGTACAGCGGAATCGACGAGACCGGGATCGAGCTCGACGCCCAGGACTTCGCCGGCATTCTTCGCCAGCGGTAGCGAAAAATTACCCAGACCGCAGAACAGGTCCAGGATCCGGTCTCCGGCCCCGGCGTTCATCCACCCGACGGCACGCGCGGTGAGCTGCCGGTTGACCTCGGCGTTGACCTGGATGAATTGCTGGGGATGGAACTGCAGCTCGAGACCGAACGACTCCAGCCGGTAACTCAGCTGGTGGTGCTCCGGCCACAGCCGATTCACGGTATCCGGGCCGCCCGGCTGCAGCCACACCGCGATGCCGGTCTCCCGCGACCATGCGATCAGGTGATCCTTATCGGCATCGGTCAGCGGATCGAGATGCCGGATCACGACCGCGGCCGAATCGTCGCCGGCCGCGCATTCGACCTGCGCGACGCGATCGGGAATCGAGAGCCGGCCGATCAGATTCGACAGCGACATCAGCCGGTCGCCGAACGCCGGATGCAGCACCAGGCAGTGCTCGATGTCGGCGACGTAGCGCCCCCCGAGCTCGCGGAAGCCGACCAGGACCCGCCCCTTGCCCGGAACGTTGCGCGCGCTCAGCCGCGCGCGACGTCGATAATTCCAGGGATGGCCGGAAATCGGCTCCTCCCACGCCTCGGGCCGCACCTCGCCGATGCGACGGAAGTTCTCGCGAAGCCGCTGCTGTTTCCAGTGCAGCTGGGCAGAGTGATCGAGATGCTGCAAGGCGCACCCGCCGCAATAGCCGAACCACGGGCAGGCCGGCTCGATGCGGTCGGAAGACGAGTTCCCGACCTCCAGCGTCACCGCTTCGTCGAAGCGCCGGTTCCTTCCGGTCAGCCGCGCCGAGACCCGCTCGCCGGGCAGCGCGCCGTGGACGAAAGTGACCTTTTCGTCGCGCCGCCCGACGCCGCGTCCGTCATGGGCCAGATCGTCGATGCCGATGTCGACGGGTTCGCGCGGCAGGCGCCGCCGGTTCCTGCGACCCAACTACTTCTGCACCCACTCGCCGGATTCGTCCTGGTAATACCAGCCCGGCTTCGCGTTCGCGATCCATCGCTCGGCGAACGTGGTGCGGATTTCGTCTTCCCATTCGGGATGACCGTTGGCGACGGCGATCTCGCGATAGACGGCCCGCCGGTCGGCATTCTCCGCGGCGACGACCTGTTCGAGCTCGCGGCGTTCCGAAAGCGGCACCGCGCTTCGGTCCCGGATCGCGACGAGCCCGCTGTTGTCAAGCCCGATCGCTCCGGCTTCGTACCAGGCCGCCAGCTGGCGGCGATGGCGCTCGGCCATGCGCTGCTTGATCGCCTCGATCTGCGGACTCTCGATATCGATATCCGGCGACTGCGCCTGCGCCGAGGGCACGAGAATCTCGCCGAGCGCAGCCAGCGCGGTCGACAGGGACGGCTCGCGGGCCGAAGAGACCTCGTCTCCCTCCGCCTCCTCGCCGATGACGTCCTGGATGAACCGGTCGGCCGCACGCTCCGCGGCAGCCTCCGGAAAATAGACGTTGATGGTCACGCAGGCCACGAGCACGGCGGTCAATGCCATGACCGAGAGATGTCTGAACAGGTTTTTCATCGGGAGAGGCTCCGCTGGTGGATGACGCGACGATGATCCATGGCGCTTGAATGCCGACTGAACGGCATTTTATCAAACCCCATCGATCGTCCCCGCCGGTTCGTCACAGGCTTTGCAGTTGCTCGACCAGCTGCGGCCAATCCACGCGCCGCTGGTAGCCGACGATGTCCAGCCGGGGGATGCCACGGCCGTCGAGGATGAGGTAGCCGCCCTCGTCGGTTTCGGACAGCCCGCGCATGTTGCAGACGTTGCCCGAAAGCCTGCAGCCCAGTCCGACCTTGCGGTACGGAAACTGGTCGAACCATCGAAGCAACAGGCCGGAGATCGCGGCGCTGCCGCCGCCGGAAAGGCTCGAAAGCGTATCGACCGCCTGCTGGCTGATGACGCGCTCGGGGCTGTCCTCAAGCGTTTCGAACCATGCATCGAACTGCACCGGCTGCCAGTTCAGCAGCCTGAGCCGTCTTACGTGCCCCGACGCAAGCCCCTGCATGCGCCCGAACTCGAACGCGCGCGTGAGCAGTTCGAGATCCAGCGCCGAGAGCTCGATATCGGCCGAGAGCGCCGGGGAAGTGCCGAACGGCCGTTCGACGGTCAGCCGCCGGACCCGGGCCCGACCGTCGAACAACGAGATGTCGAGTCCGCCCTCGACCTCGGCCACGCCGCCGCCGAACCGAAGTCCGTCGAAACGGCCCGAGAGCTGCCCGCCGAACTCGTTCCAGCCCAGCGCCGCGGTCAGCGCCGCCAGCCCGATCGGCTCCAGCGCGGCGTCGAATCTCAGTTCGCGCTCCGCCGACGACCAGTTCCGCCACGCCAGTCGATCGACGACGACCGCCCCGTCCAGCAGCGGCACGCGGACCGCGCGGTCGAGGCGCAGATGCCCGTCCGGGCCCGTCGCGAGCCGCAGGTCGGTCTCGCCCAGCGGCAACCGGTACAGCGAACCGCTGCGCCAATCCATCGCGACGACGAGGTCTTCGCCGGCTTGATCCCACTGCACCGAGCCGTTCAATCCCTCCAGGGCGATCCGACCGAGTTCGTCGTCGACCCGCCCCGATGCGAGCGACAGCCGCAGTGCTTCCATTCGACCCTGCCGCCACGCCAGCGAGCCTTCGACCTTTCCGGCCGGCGACAGCTCGCCCCAGCCACGAGCCGCGGCAACCGACTCCAGGCCCTGGTCCCACAACCAGCCGAGATCGATTCGTGCGCCCGCGATCTCCAGGCGCTGCGGTTGCAACGCTCCGTCCACGACCGTCGCGCTGCCGCTACCGGTCATCTCCAGCCGTTCGCCGGCCGTGACCGAGAGTTCGGACACGGTCCACGTCTCCGGCCCGGCACTGCCGGCCGTACGTGCATCGATCGCGGGATCGGGCGACGGCAGGTAAGCAGGACCCAGCAACATCTCCCCTTTCCGCCAGCTGCCCGAGAGCGCGAAGTTCCCGCCGGGCCGGATCCGTGCTTCCAACTCGGCGTCCACGCCCCCGGCGGCGAACCGGCCGTCTCTCGTGTCGAACGCGCCGTCGACAAGCGTCGCGCTCCCCTGGAAGCCTGCATCGGAGTACGATGCATCGACGCTCAGCGAGCCCGACAGCGAAGCGAGCCCGGCCTCCGGCGGGACCAGCGCGATAAGCCAGCCCAGCGGCAGCGATTCGACCACAAGGCGCGCCTCGTCGGTCTCGGGCCGGTAAACACGGGCCGAGGCATCGCCGGATTGCAGGACGATTCCCCCGGATTCACGCCGGAACGAAAGGGCCAGCGTCTCGCCACGATCCGGTTGGACGGTCAGCGAGCCGGCCCTGCACACCGTTGGCCCGCTCTCACAGGCCAGCGACAGCGATCCGATCCTGCCCGTAAGGGGGTGCGACACGCCCCGCAGGTCGACCTCCGCCGCGTCGACCTTGTCCACCGTGAGCCGTTCGATCTCCAGTTCGGCGACGCGAACGGCACGGGCGGTCAAGTGGAATTCGAGCTCGGCCGACGCCGTCGACGGCAACAACACCGCGAGCAGCAGCGCGGGGACGCATCGACGTTCCAATCGACCGGACATGACGATATATTACGCGCCATGGCAGCAGGCAACGACGGGCGGTTGGGGACACTGGCGGTTCTCGCCGTGGACGACCACGCGATCAACCGCGATTTCCTGCGCAACGTCCTCGGTCCCCGGGTCGGTTCCCTCGCGCTGGCCTCCAACGGGCGCGAAGCCGTCGACCTGTGCGCCCGGGAGCGGTTCGATGTCGTCCTGATGGACCTGCACATGCCCGATATGGACGGCGTCGGTGCCTGGCGCCGGATTCTGAGAACCCGGCCGGACCGGACGGTTCCTCGCGTGATCGCGCTGACGGCCGACAGCCGGACCGAGGAGCGCGAACGGCTGCGCGACGCCGGTTTCGACGGCTATCTCGCCAAACCGGTCGCGCCCGATGTGCTGCTTTCGGCGCTGGACCGGGTCGTCGCCGGCGTCGGCCGGTTCCTGGAACACGGCGACGAGTCCGTCGAACCACCCGCGTTTCTGGACGATGCGCGGGGCCTGAAGGTCGCCGGCAGCGCCGCCAACCTCGAACAGATGCGCGCGGCGCTGCGACCGACGCTGGACGCTGAGGCAGCGGCCATCGACGCGGCGCTGGCCGAATACCGGTTCGATGACGCCGCGGAAAGACTGCATCGATGCCGGGGCGCGTGCACTTACTGCGGCGCGGATCGCCTCGAGCGCGCGTGCGCCATGCTCGAGGACTCGCTGCGCGGACGTCGGGACAGTTCTCGCGGCGCACTCTACGTCGAATTCAGGCGTGCCCTCGCCGGGACGAGCGCGATGCTGGACGATTGCTCGTCGGGACGGCGCTGACGATCAGGACCGGGCGCTCAGTCCGATCCGAACAGCCGCTTCATCTCCGATACCGCCTGGCCCAGCCCGACGAAAATGGAGCGCGCGATGATCGCGTGGCCGATGTTGAACTCCCGGACCAGGCCGAGTTCGACGACCGCAGCCACGTTCTCGTAGTGCAGGCCGTGACCGGCATTGACGACGAGACCCAGGGCCTTCGCCTGCGCGGCCGCGCGACCGATTCGATCCAGTTCGGCCGCGGCTTCGTCCTCGTCGGCGGCATTGGCATACGCCCCGGTGTGCAGTTCGATGACCGGCGCACCCGATTCGGCCGCGGCTTCCACCTGCCCTGCTTCGGGATCGATGAACAGCGATGTGCGAACGCCCGCGGCATCCAGTGCATCGCAGAAACGGCGCACGTCCGCTGCCTGCGCGGCGACGTCCAACCCGCCCTCGGTCGTCAGTTCGGCACGGCGTTCCGGCACGAGGCAGACATCGTCCGGTCGGTGCGTCAGCGCGAATTCCAGCATTTCGTCGTCCAGCGCCATCTCCAGGTTCAGGCGTGTCGTCGATTGCTCGATCAATGCGGATACGTCCCGGTCCTGGATGTGACGCCGGTCTTCGCGAAGGTGCACGGTGATCAGGTCGGCGCCGTGGGCCTCGGCCACCCGCGCGGCCTCGAGCACCGACGGATACTCGGTACCACGCGCCTGGCGCAGCGTGGCGACGTGATCGATGTTGACACCCAGCAATGGCGCGGTCATCGGCGTTTCTCCCTGAACAGCGACGGCGTCTTCAGCGGCCGCCCCTCGAGCTGATGATCGATCAATTGTCGCATCAGTCGAATCGCCGCGGCGTGCTCTCCGGACGGCACTTGCCCCCCCGATGCCAATGCGAGCAGCAGTGCGCCGCGGAAACCGTCTCGGCTTTCATCGACCGGCATCGGGCCCGCGACGGGATCGACATGGTATAAGCCGTCCGCGCGAACGGGGGCGCCGCCGGCGCCGCAGGTCGCCAGATCGGGTGCCACGCCGATCGCGCCCAGCAGGCCAAGTTCGAAGTGCCGCAATGCGTGAGCCCGGGCGTCTTCATTTACCAGCTTCGGAAGCAGCCGGGCGTAGGCGTGGAACAGCGCCGGTTCCGCGTCGTCGCGAGGCGTGAGCCGCAGGATCAGCTCGTTGGCGTACAGCCCGCACCACAAGCTTCTTCCGACCAGGGCCGCCGGCCGGCCCGCCGGTTCGATGCCGGTCAGCGTGGCCATCTCGCCCTTGCGTGTCCACGAGATCTCCAGCCGGCGAAACGGCTCGGCAAGGCCGAAAAACGCGGAGCCGGGCTTGCGCGCACCACGCGCGACGGCGGCGATGCGGCCGAACCGCTCGCAGAAGAGCTCGATGGTCAGGCTGGTGTCGCGCCAGGCGCGGCGGTGCAGCACGAACGCCGCCTCGCCTTCGACGCGACTCAACGCCGGTAACCGAGCCGGTCGAACTCGGTTTCGCGGTCCATCCAGTCCGGTTCCACGCCGACGTGCAGATCCAGGTGCACCGGGACACCGAACAATTGCTGCATCGAATGCCGTGCCTGGGAACCGATACGCTTGAGGGTCTGGCCGCCGCGGCCGATGACGATTCCCTTGTGTCGCTTCTCGGCCACCAGGATGCGTGCGCCGATACGGTATCGCTTCGGCTCCTCCTCGAACGATTCCACGACGACCGTCGTGCCGTAGGGAACCTCCTGGTGGAGGTTTTCCAGCAGCCGTTCGCGCACGGCTTCGGCGGCGAGGAAGCGTGAGGATTCGGTCGTGAATTCGTCGGGCGGAAACGCCGGCTCACCCTCCGGCATGTGCCGGACGAGGCCATCGGCCAGCTCCTCGACCCCGTCGCCCTTGAGCGCGGAAACGTAGAACACCTCCGCGGCATCGACGCGCCCGGCCCAGTCCCCTGTCAGCGGCAGCAGCACGCCGCGATCGGCAATGCGATCGATCTTGTTGAACGCCAGGATCACCGGGACCCCGGACTGCTGCACGGCGCGCGCCGCCCCGATGTCCTCGTCCGTGGGGCCGGCGGCCTCGACGATAAGCAACGCCGCGTCGATGCCGGCCAGCGACTCGGCGGCGACGCGGTTGAGGTGACGGTTCAGCGCGTGGTCGCGTCTTCGGTGCAGACCCGGCGTATCGACGAGCACCAGCTGCCCGCCCGGCCGGTTGACGATGCCGGTCACGCGATGGCGGGTCGTCTGCGGCTTGTGGGTGACGATGGACACGCGCTCGCCCACCAACCTGTTGAGGAGCGTGGATTTACCCACGTTCGGCCGGCCGAACAGCGCCACCGTTCCGCTTCTGGATCCGCGTGCCTCGTTCATTCGCCCTGCTCTTGCCGGATGCGCGCCAGGGCGAGCGACGCCGCGGCCTGCTCGGCCTTGCGTCGCGAACCCGCCGTGGCCGTGGCGGCGTCGGGCAGCAACGGCACGCGGCAATCGACGGTGAACCGGCGGTCGTGGTCGGCGCCGGACTCGTCGACGGTTTCGTATTCCGGAAGACCCGCCCCCCGTGCCTGCAGGTATTCCTGCAGCCGGGTCTTGGAATCCTTCAGCGCCTCGGCGTGCGGCAGCGCGGCGACGCGCTGCGCCATCAGGCCTTCGATGAGTTCGCGCGCCGGCTCGAAGCCGCCGTCCAGGTAGACGGCCCCGACGATCGCCTCCAGCGCGTCGGCAAGAATGGAGTCGCGAAGAAATCCGCCGCTCTTGAGTTCGCCGGGACCGAGCAACAGGTGGCTGCCGAGATCGAGTTGGCGGGCGATCTCGGCAAGGGTGCGCTCGCGGACCAGCCGGGCCCGCAGACGCGAGAGGTCGCCTTCCGACGCGTCTGGCCGAGCACGGAGAACCATTTCGGCCACGACCATGTTGACGATTCCGTCGCCGAGGAACTCCAGCCTTTCGTAGTTGACGCGACCGCGGCTGCGGTGCGTCAACGCCTGTGCGAGCAGTTCGGGACGCTGGAAGCGGTAGGTCAGGCCCCGGATCGGGTCGACGGGCCGTCGCTCAGTTGAGCTGCTGGGCATGTGTGAACGAGACCACGACGTCCATGTTTCCGATCAGGTCTTCGCGCACTTCGTACTCGGCGATCGCCTCCAGCCCGGTACCCCGCTCGAACGTGATGTCGCGCGCCCCGACGTGTTTGACGTAGCTGGTGCTGAATTTGCGCGAAAGAAGATCCCGCATCCGCGCTTCCGACATCGTCCCGATGTCCGGCTCCTCGGCCAGGCTCTTCATCGACGAAACGACCGAATAGTGGTTGAGATAGATCGGCACGATCTTCATGCCCAGGTAGGCGACGAACAGCGCCAGCGCGAGCACGAACAGAAAACCGATCAGCGTAAGGCCACGTTGTTTCGAAATCATCTCAAGATCTCCCTGGTCCACCGTCGCGCCGACCTGAAGCCCTCTGCAGCGCACTGGTCAATAATGCCTACCGTTTTCAGCACCTTATTATTGAATCTTATCACCGATTCGCGAAAAGTCGATACAGAAACCCCCGGCACAATCCCAGTGCATCCAGATGCGAACCGCCTCCCCGACCAGGTTTTCCTCCGGAACGAATCCCCAGGAGCGGCTGTCGTGGGAACGATCGCGGTTGTCGCCCATGGCGAAATAATGGCCTTCCGGGACGACCCAGCTGCGCGCCCGCAGCGAACGGCGGCCCGGATGAACCAGGATGCGATGCTCGACGGTGCCCAGGTCCTCGATGCGCACCTGCGGGTTGGTGCCGGGCCGATTGCGATTGATGCCCTCTCCGATCCACGGCCCGACGACTTCCTGCGGCGCCGGTTCCCCGTTGATGTAGAGCACCTTGTTGCGATACGTGATCGTGTCGCCCGGAAGCCCGACGACGCGCTTGATCATGTTCACGCCTGGCTGTTCGACGGAGCGGAACACGAACACGTCGCCGCGCTCGGGTTCGCCGGTGGGGACGACCTTCGAATTGAGGACCGGCAGCCGCAGCCCGTATGAAAACTTCGAGACGACGATGAAATCCCCGATCAGCAGCGTCGGCTGCATCGAGCCCGATGGAATCTTGAACGGCTCGAAGATGAAGGACCGGAACACCAGGACGATGAGCAGCAGCGGAAAGAACGACCGCGCGTATTCGACTGTTTTCGAGGGCTCGTCGGATTCGGCCGCGCCCTTCGCCACGCGATCGGCCCGGCGCTTGCGCAGCCAGAACCGGTCCATAAACCAGATCGCGCCGGTCAGCAGCGTCAGGCTCGTGATGATCAGTGCAAAATCAAGTTGCATGGCATGTCCGTTGTTCTTGGTTCATCGCCGCGACCGTCGCCGGTCCACGGCCGGATTCAGTCCCGTTCGCGATCGGTGCGTAGCACGGCCAGGAACGCTTCCTGCGGAATCTCGACGCTGCCAACGCTCTTCATGCGCCGTTTGCCTTCCTTCTGCTTCTCGAGCAGTTTGCGCTTCCGACTGACGTCGCCCCCGTAGCATTTTGCCGTAACGTTCTTGCGATACGCCTTGACGGTGGACCGCGAGATGACGTTCGAGCCCACCGCCGCCTGGATCGCGATATCGAACATCTGCCGTGGAATCAGATCACGCATCCGCTCGGCGAGGTCACGCCCCTGACGCTGTGCCTGGTCCCGGTGCACGATGGTACTCAGAGCGTCGACCCGTTCACCGTTGATCAGCAGATCCAGGCGAACGAACGGGCCCGCCTGGTGCCGCGCGTGTGCGTACTCGAACGAAGCGAAGCCGCGACTGCAGGATTTGAGCCGGTCGAAGAAGTCGACGACCACCTCGGCCAGTGGCAGGTCGTAGACCAGCTGGACCTGGCCTCCGAGGAAGCGCATGTCGACCTGGGCGCCGCGCTTTTCCTCGCACAGCCCGATGACCGCTCCGAGGTAGTCCTGCGGCACCAGGATGGTCGCCTTGATGACCGGCTCGCGGATTTCGGTGATCTTGTTCAGCGGCGGCAGTTCGGCCGGGTTGTCCAGCTCGATCTCCGAGCCGTCGCTCAAAGAGACCTGGTAGACCACCGTCGGGGCCGTGATGATGAGATCGAGATCGTATTCGCGCTCCAGGCGCTCCTGGACGATCTCCATGTGCAGCATGCCGAGGAAACCGCAGCGCAGGCCGAAACCCAGCGCCATCGACGTCTCCGGCTCGAACTGCAGCGCCGAGTCGTTGAGCTGCAGCTTTTCCAGCGCCTCGCGCAGATCCGGGTAGTCCGAGGAGTCCACCGGAAAGATGCCGGCGAACACGCGCGGCTGCATCGGCTTGAAGCCCGGCAGCGGTTTTTCGGCCGGGTCGCGCGACATGGTCAGCGTATCGCCCACCGGCGCACCGTGGATTTCCTTGATGCCGGCGGCGACGAAGCCGACCTGGCCGCAATCCATCTCCTTGCGCTCGCTGCGCTTGGGCGTGAAGATCCCGATCTGGTCGGCGTCGTGCTCCTCGCCGGTGGACATGACGCGGATGCGCTGTCCCTTCTTCAGGCTGCCCTGCTTGATGCGGATGAGCGAGTTGACGCCGAGGTAGTTGTCGAACCACGAGTCGATGATCAGCGCCTTCAGCGGCCCCTCGCGATATTCCGGCGGCGGGATCCGCTGCACCAGCGCTTCGAGCACGTCGGCCACCCCGTCGCCGGTCTTGGCGCTGACCAGCAGCGCGTCGCTTGCGTCGATGCCGATGATGTCCTCGATCTGGGCCTTGACGCGATCGGGGTCGGCGGAGGGCAGATCGATCTTGTTGATGACCGGGATGACCTCCAGGCCCTGCTCGACGGCGGTGTAGCAGTTGGCCACGCTCTGCGCTTCCACGCCCTGCGCCGCGTCGACGACGAGCAGCGCGCCCTCGCACGCCGAGAGCGAACGCGAGACCTCGTAGGAGAAATCGACGTGGCCGGGCGTGTCGATGAAGTTGAGCTGGTAGACCTCGCCGTTGCCTGCGGTGTAGTCCAGCGTCACGCTCTGGGCCTTGATGGTGATGCCGCGTTCGCGCTCGAGATCCATGGAATCGAGCACCTGCTCGGCCATCTCGCGATCCGTCAGCCCCTCGCAGACCTGGATGAACCGGTCGGCCAGCGTGGATTTCCCGTGATCGACATGCGCGATGATCGAGAAGTTGCGGATATGGCTGCATTCGGTCATCGAGGTGGTATTCCGGTAAGCCGTGCGAAGGATGAGATCGAGACGGGGGAAACCGCACTGCGCTCTTTCGGTTCCTGTTCAAGACAAGCGCCGCCGCCGAACCCGTTCGGCGGCGGCGCATCATTATAGCCGGAGCCGCCGGGCTTCCCGGCGGCGTCGGAGCCGTCGATTACTCGGACTCGGGCGTGAAGGCGACGAACTGGGTGGCGCCGTCGCGCCAGATCAGCAACGCCACCGACTTGCCGGTTTCGAGATCGCCGACGATGTCGTCGAAGTCGTCCATGTCGGAGACTTCGCGGTTGTTGATCATCCGGATCACGTCGCCACGGCGCATGCCCGCGCGATAGGCGTTGTCGCTGTCCACCCCGGTGACCAGGACGCCGCCGTCGAGCCCTTCGGCGCGACCGAGCTGCTCTTCGGTGAGTTCCTCGACGCTGAGCCCGAGCGCGTTGCTGGGCTCGGCGTCGGGAGAGCTCCCTCGATCGTCCGTCTGCCGGTCTTCCTCGCGCTCGTCGAGTTCCACGGCGACCTCGCGGACGTCGCCCCAGCGGGAGATCTTCAGCTCGGCCTCTTGGCCGGGGCGGATCGAGCCGACGATGGGCGGCAGATCGGAGAATTCCTCGATCTCGCGACCCTCGACCTCGAGGATGACGTCCCCGACCTCGATGCCGGCATCGTCGGCCGCGCTGCCCGGCTCGACGCGGTTGACCAGCGCGCCGACGGGACGGTCCAGCCCCAGCGCGTCCGCGCGCTCGCGGTCCACACCTTCGATGCCCACGCCGAGATAGCCACGCGAGACGCGACCGTATTCGAGCAACTGATCGACGGTGCTCGAGGCGGTTTCGATCGGGATCGAGAACGAAAGGCCGATGTTGCCGCCGCTGGAGCTGAGGATCCAGGAGTTGATGCCGACGACGTGGCCTTCGGTATCGATCAACGGTCCGCCCGAATTCCCACGGTTGATCGCGACGTCGGACTGGATGAACGGAACGTACTGCTGCTGCCACTGGGTACGACCCTTGGCGCTGACGATACCGGCGGTGACGCTCTGCTCGAACTGGAACGGCGAACCGATGGCGATCACCCATTCACCGGGTCGGAGCGAGTCCGAATCCCCGAATTCCAGCGTCGGCAGGTCCTCGGCGTCGATGCGCAGAACGGCGACGTCGGTTTCGGGATCGGATCCGACGAGCTCGGCGACGAACTCCCGGCGATCGGCAAGACGCACGATGATCTCGTCGGCTTCCTCGATCACGTGGTGGTTGGTGATGATCAGGCCGTTTTCCCGGATGATGAAACCGGAGCCTCCGCCGCGGCGGTCGGGACGCCTGCGCCCCTCGCCGTAGGGTTCGAAGAAGCGGCGGAACAACTCCGGCACGTCTTCGGGCATCTGGCCGCGCTGGGTCTGGGCGTCCGGCCGGTCGCCGAAACGCGTGGTTTCGATGTTCACCACGGCCGGAACGCTGGTCTCGACGATGTCGGTGAAGTCGGCCGGCACTGCATGCGCGGCCGATGCGACCAGCAACAAGGCGCCGTACAGCAGCGATTTGAATATGGATTGGGACATGGATTCTTCCTTGGCTGTCTTGAGTCTGGGATTCATCGGAGGAGCGGGATCACGCCCGCCCCGTTTCGCGATTTCACTGTCGATCTAGATGCTTGCTCGCTTTCCCGGTTTCAAGCTCGGCCCCGGCGGCTCGATGATCAGCGCGGGACGCAGCAATCGACGTGCTGCGCGACCCAGCACGGCGACGCCGAACGACAACGCCATCAGCCCACACAGTAGCGCGAGCACGTCGTCACCGGGTCGATAGCCGTCGGCGGCAAGGGCGCCGGCGAGAAACAGGCACACCGGAGCCAGGTACGCCAGCGCGGCCCCCGCGAGCAGCCAGCGCGCCGAAATCCCGACGCGAACCCTGGTGCCGGGAGCGCGGTCGCTGCCCGGCGGCAACGGCAGGGACGACACCGGCCGTGTGAACAGGCGGCCGAACAGTGCCGCACCGCAGCCGGTGCCCCCGGCGCAGCGCGCGCATGCAGAGGGATCCTCGAACTGCAGCCATCCCCGGCCGCGGCGATCGCGATGCACGGTCGCGCACTGCCAGATCGGTTCGGAAGCCGTCATGCCCCGGCCCGTCAATTGAAGTGCTTGAGGACCGAAGAGGTGCCCAGCCGCCTCAGATGCCGACCCACGAGGCGCACCGTCGGCTCCGGCACCTCTCCGACGACCGTGACCATGCGGTCGTCGAACGTACCGGTGTAGATGTGCATCGCACCGCGGGATTCGATCTGCTCGGCAATGGAAGCACGCTCGGCCGGCTCGATGTAGATCGAGAAGCTCGACAGGCCGTCGCTGAACAGCAGGTGCTCCCATCGCTCCCCCCGCTCGCCGCCGTGGCCGACGGAGGCGAGCCGGAAGCCGCTGGGAAGCGTCTCGGGCACCCATACCGGTGCCTTGCTGGAGGCCACGTCGTCCCGGCCCGGCTCGGTCACCTGGTAACGGGCGACGCTGGACGGATTGTCCAGGTCGCTGTCCAGCTCGTCGTCGCTGATGGAGGCGCCCAGTTCGATCTCGACGAACGAAAGCTTCTCGACGACCTGCCCCCCGGCATCGAACACGACCGAGCGCAGCAGCATCGCGGTGTCCCGATCCAGCCACAGGCGACGACCGTAGCGATATTGATCCTTCGGCGCGATCTCGATGACGCGCGCGCTGCGCGCCGCCACGCGGCCATCGCCGATCAGTCGCACGTCGTAGGCCGATTCCGGCCCGAGGATCTCCTCGATGGGAATACGCGGCAGCAGCCGGGTGGGAAACGGATTCTCGACGACCACCGACGTCTGGCCCGAGATCAGGCAGCGGACCTGGTCGCGGTTCCTGAGCACTTCGCGCGGCGGACCGTCCAGCGCGTAGATCCGCTCACGCACCCCGCCGTCTTCGACGCGGTGCAGCACGCGCAGCGTATCGATGCGGTTGTTGCCGGTGCTCACCACGGTGCCGCGATAGCTGATCGACGCGATCGCATGGTCCATTCTGACAAGCCATTGCTCGACGGTTTCGGCGCGAACCGGATCTGCGCCGATCAGCAGCAGCGCCGCAGCGGCGGTCGCGAGGGAAACCCGCACGGTCATTCTTCGCCGGCGGTCCCGGCCGACTCCTCTACATCGGATGGCGGCCGAACGACCTGCACCGTCGACGGCGCCGTCAGCACCGGAGTGAGCGCGATGAAGCCGTTGTTTCCGGCCGCCTGGCTGTGCCGGATCATGTAGCGGTTGATGCGCTGCTGCGAGGGGCGAGCGGCACCCGGGGTGTCGCCGGAACTTGCGCCTCCGAACCCGGCCGGAACGGCTGCGGGATTGAACTGGCGGTCCAGCGCCGTGGTCTGGCTGACGAAGCCCGGCGCTTCTGCGCCGGCCCGGTCCTCCAACCCTTCGGAACCGACCCGGTTGTCCAGGGCGACGACGGCGACAAGCGCCACGCCGGCAGCGACCGCCCCGCCGACTCCCGCCCGGAGCATCCGACCCAGGGGACGCCTCGGCGACTCGTGAGCCGCCTCCTCGTCGACGGCGCTGCGCACGCGCTCGACCAGCGAAACGGGTCCCGAGAATTCCCGCTGAAGGCAGGCGCGCAGCAGGTGGAAACGCTGCCATCGGTGGTTCATGCCTGAATCCTCGGCGATCCGCCGGATGAGAAATTCCGATCCGCGCGGATCCAGCTCGCCGTCGACCAGCGCCGAAATCGTTTCGCTGGCGCGTCGGTCGTCGGTCGTCGGTTCGGGATTGTGCTCTTGTTCGTTCATACGGCGCTCCGGCCTAGTCCTCGATATTGCGCAACAACGGGCGAAGACGATCGTCGATCGCCTCGCGGGCCCGGAAGATCCTCGACCTCACGGTGCCGATCGGGCAATCCATCGTCGTCGCGATGTCCTCGTAGCTCATTCCTTCCATCTCCCGCAGCGTGATCGCGACCCTGAGGTCATCCGGCAGATCGGCGATCGCCTCGTGGATGGTGTTCTCGATCTCCTCGGTGAGCAGTTCGTGCTCCGGAGAGGCTCGGTCCTTCAGACGCGTGTCGACCTGGAATTGTTCCGCATCCTGTGCATCGACATCCGAGGACGGCGGCCGCCGGCTCTGCGACACGAGGTAATTCTTGGCCGTGTTGATCGCGATCCGGTACATCCAGGTATAGAACGCACTGTCTCCGCGAAACCGGCCGATGGCCCGATACGCCTTGATGAACGCCTCCTGGGAGACGTCCAGCGCTTCGGCGTGGTCGGACACGTAGCGCGACACCAGGCTGACGATCTTGTGCTGGTACTTGCCCACCAGCAGATCGAAGGCCCGCTTGTCGCCCTTCTGGACCCGTTCGACCAGAAGCTGATCGGTTTCACGTTCGCCCATGGGGGCTGCCTGCTCCTTTGGGTTGCTCGCGGACCGAACGGGCGCACCATGATGGACCCCGGCGCCGCCAATTGGTTCGCGGTCGCTTCGAATCGATTCCGACGCGCACCGGACACCGAATCGGGCGACCGGTCATCAGCGTTCGCGGGTCACGCGAAGGACCTCGTCCAGCGAAGTCACCGCGTTCCGGGCCTTGTGCCAGCCGTCGTCGAGTATCCCGGGCCACCGCCGGCGCGCGATGCGGGCCAGCTCGGACTCCGGGGCGGAGCGATGAATCGCGGCCTGCATCTCCTCGTCGATCTCGACCAGCTCGTAGATCCCGACGCGGCCGGAATAGCCGCTGATGCCGGTCGGCAATTCGGCGGCCGGTCGGTACAACGTCGTTTCCTCCCGGCAATCGATGCCGAGGTCGGATAGTTCGGAGGGCGACAGCACGAGTGCGCGGCGATGGTCGGGGTCCAGCCTGCGGACCAGCCGTTGCGCCATCACGCCGATCAGGCTGGACGAAAGCAGGAACGGCTCGATGCCCATGTCGACCAATCGGTTGATGGCCCCCACGGCGGTGTTGGTGTGAAGCGTCGACAGCACCAGATGGCCGGTCATCGATGCCTGGATCGCGATACGCGCCGTCTCGGCGTCGCGGATCTCGCCGACCATGACCACGTCGGGATCCTGGCGCAGGATCGCGCGCAATCCGCGTGCGAACGTCAGCTCCACCTTCGGATTGACCTGGGTCTGGCCGATGCCGTCGATGTCGTACTCGATGGGATCCTCGACGGTCATGATGTTCCGGCTGCGGTCGTTGAGCTCCATCAGCGCGGCATACAGCGTCGTCGACTTGCCCGACCCCGTGGGGCCGGTCACCAGCAGTACGCCGTGCGGCCGGTGGATCAGGCGCCGCAGCCGCTCGAGCGTGGCGTCGCCCATGCCGAGGTCGGCCAGTCCGAGCCGACCGGCCTGCTTGTCCAGCAGGCGCAGCACCACGCGTTCGCCGTGGCTGGACGGCAACGTCGAAACGCGCACGTCCACGGGCCTTCCGGCGAGCTTCAACGCGATGCGACCGTCCTGCGGCAGCCGCTTCTCGGCGATATCGAGTCGCGACATCACCTTGATGCGCGATGCCACGAGCGGCCCCAGCGCCGCGGAGGTGGACAGGACTTCCCGCAGCACGCCGTCGATCCGGAAGCGAACCGACAGCCGGTCCTCGAACGGCTCGAGGTGAATGTCGGAGGCGCCGTCGCGAACGGCCTGTGACAGCACGCCGTTGATCAGCCGGATGATGGGCGCATCGTCGTCGGCCTCGAGCAGGTCGGCCGGCTCGGGCATCTCCGCGGCCAGGCTGGACAGATCGAGCTCGTTGTCGAGGTCTTCGGCGACCTGACGGGCTCCGCCGTCGTCGCCGGACTGGTACAGCCGAGCGATGAGTTCACGGTAGGCATCGTCGTCGAGCTTTTCGACGATGCTGGACCCGGCGACGTTGCGCCGGACTTCCCGCAACGCCTCGAGATCCGTGGGCCGGCGCGCGACGATCCGGTAGCGGCCGTGCTCGTCCCGCCCCGCGACGGTCACACCGCGTCGGCGTGCGAATCCGAAACCGGGTCGGAACTCAGCGCCCATCCGGTTCCCGTTCCGCGGCCGGCGCCTGCAGGAAATCCTCCAGCTCGGGCAGCAACGGCGTCTCGTCGCGCCGCGACAGCACGCTGCGGCGCGCACGCTGCTCGAGCTGGGAGGCGCGGATCCTGCCGTACTTTCCGGCCGTCACGTCGTTCATCAAGCGCTCGTCGTGAAGAATGCGGGGCCGGATGAACACCATGAGGTTGCGCTTGACCTGGCTGGTCGAACGGTAGGTGAACAGCTCGCCGAGCAGCGGGATCCGGCTGAGTCCCGGCACGCGTTCGATGGACTCGGACAGATCGTCGCTGATCAGTCCGCCCAGCACCAGCATCGTGCCGTCGGGGACCATGACGCGAGTCGAGATCGTGCGCTTGTTCGTTACCAGGTCCACCGCCCCGGCCACCGGCGCCAGCGAAGAGACCTCCTGCTCGATCCCGAGCATGATGGTGTCGCCCTCGTTGATGTGCGGCGTGACCTGCAGCTTCAGCCCCACTTCTTCGCGCTGGATCGTCTGGAACGGGTTGACGCGCCCCTGCTCGGCCGACGCGCTGCCCTCGGCGAGGAAACTGCCCGACAGGAACGGGACCTCCTGCCCGACGTTGATGCTCGCCGGCTGGTTGTCCATCGTCACGATTGACGGCGTCGACAGCACGTTGGTGTTGCCGTCGGTGGCCAGCGCCTGCGCGAGCGCGCCGATCTCGAGAAGCTCGATGCCCAGCAGTTCGGTCGTGCCGTCGACGTAGCCGAGGTTCAGTCCGCCGCCCGGCAGCACGGTGGGTCCGCCGTTCTCCCCAGGAACAAGCCCGGCACTGAGGTTGAGGATGTTGCGTCCGCCGCTGCCGAAGTTGGTGCCGCCGAAGAAGCCCTGGTCGCCGGACTCGAAGAACTGCCACTGTATGCCCAGGTCGCGACCGGTATCGGCGGCGACCTCGGCGATGATGGCTTCGACGAGGACCTGCGCGCGGCGGATGTCGAGCTGGTCGATGATGGAGCGGATTTCGCGGTAGACCGCCGGCGGCGCGGCCACGACGACCGAATTGGTCTCCTCGTGAGCCGTGATGCGCACCCGCTCGCGCTGACCTTCCACGCCCTCTTCGATCAGGCTGTTCAGCACCGGCACCAGCGTGTCGGCATTGGCGTAACGCAGATAGACGACCCGGGCGCCGCCGCCGGCGTCCAGCGGCGTGTCGAGATGGCTGATCAGCGTGCGCAGCCGAACGCGCTGGCCGGCATCGCCCCGCAGCACGATGCTGTTGGTCCGGGGGTCGGCGATCGCCAGCGGTTGCTCGGTATCGGCATAGATCTGGTTGGCGATCTCGA
This sequence comes from Candidatus Wenzhouxiangella sp. M2_3B_020, assembly GCA_051428125.1. Taxonomy (GTDB): domain Bacteria; phylum Pseudomonadota; class Gammaproteobacteria; order Xanthomonadales; family Wenzhouxiangellaceae. Next base: position 99,030 of record JBPRGD010000015.1, on the reverse strand, counting down.
CGACCTCGTCGGCGCTGGCATGGCTCAGCGCCAGGACTTCGGCACCGTTGTCGGTCGCCGCGTCCAGCCGTTCGACGACGGCCTCCAGCCGGCGGACGCTCGCGGCCCGGTCGCTGACCACCAGCGAATTCGAGCGCGCGTGCGCGGCAAGATACGAAGACTGCGGTACGAGCGAGCGCAACAGCGGGAGCACGTCGACGGCACGCACGTGCTCCAGCGGAATCAACCGGATCACGTGGTCGGCACTCGAGGCCGCAGCGCCGACGCCGGCGCCGTATTGCGCCGCCGCATCGGGCACGATGCGTGTCACGGCGCCGTCGTCGACCGCGCTGAATCCGTGAACCGCCAGGATGGACTGGAACACCTCCCAGACCGACTCCGGGCCCAGTTCCTCGCTGGAGATCACGGTCACCTGGCCGGAAACCGCCGGGTCGATCACGATGTTGCGACCGGTGATGTCGGCGACCGTCGTGATCAGCGAACGGATGTCGGCATCCTGGAAATTGAGCAGATGACGTTCGTCGGACTGCGCCGCGGCCCCGCTCGCCATAAGGCCGAGACCGAGTACGAATGCGAGCGGAATGGCTGGAAATTTCATCGGGAACGAACTCCACCGAAATTGGAAAGATCGGGCGTGAGGACGAGTTGTCGGTCGCCCCTGCGCACCGTGATGGCCAGCGGCCGATCGGGCCTGAAATCGCGGAAGACCGCCTCCACGTCGGCGCGATCGTCCACGGGGCGCCCGTTGATCGCCAGCACGACGTCGTTGGCGTGGAATCCGAGCTGCGTGAAGATCGCGGCATCCCTTCCGGCCCGAACGCGGAATCCGCCACCGGCGACCGGCAGGATCGTGATGCGGTTCGCCAGCGCCTCCGGATCGATACCGAACTGCGACGTCATCGACGCCAGCGATCCGATACCGACGCCGCTGGCCAGACCGTCGTCGGGTCGCGACGCCGGCTCCGTGCCGGACGCGCGCGTGACCGCCGCGCCGGCACCGGGAAGTTCCAGCGCCTCGCGCGCACCGTCGCGCTCGAGCACGACGCGACGCGGCTGGATCGTCACGACTTCGGCCTCTCCCGGGACAACATCGCCGACGCGGTAGACGCCTTCGTCCCCGGCGGCATCGACGATGATCGCGTAGCCGCGATCGCCCGTGACGACGCCGCGCAGCCGAAGCGAAAGCGGTGTGGGTGGCAGCGGCTGGTCGAAACCGTAATCGGGTTCGACCGGTTCGCCGAACATGCGCCAGTCCGTGGCAAAGGCGGGCGCGGACACCGATTGGCGTTCGGGCGCGGGCAGGGGTTCGAACTCGACGTTCACGCCGTCGACGAGGACGATGCCCGCGCGGACCACCAGGAACACGCAGATCGCGATCAGCGCTCCGTTCAGAGCGGGCAGCAATCGGCGCGCATCGAAGCGCTCGAGGGTAGCGGTCATGTCCGAATGAGGCGCGAAACGATCACCGCCGGGCAGATTAGCACAGCCCGCCGGCGGTCGCCGCCCGTCCCGGCTCAGCCGCCCGAGCGTCTCCGGCGCCGGCCTCCGGAACGACCGCCCCCCTTCCTGCCTCCACCCTGGCCCTGATTCTTCTTCGGAGGCGTCGCCGGTTCGAGTCGTGGCAGTTCACCGGCATCGTGATTGACCAGCTCGAGGGAACGGTCGATGTATTCCTCGATCTCCGGCAGGTGGAAGGCGTAGTCTTCGCACGCGAAGCTGATGGCCTCGCCGGTCGCGCCCAGCCGGGCCGTCCGGCCGATGCGGTGGACGTAGTCGGCGGCGTCCTGCGGCAGGTCGAAATTGATCACGTGGCTGACGTCGGGGATATGCAGGCCGCGGGCGGCGACGTCGGTCGCGACCAGAATGGGCAGCTCTCCCGAATGGAAACGGGCCAGCAGGCTCTGCCGCTTCTTCTGCGGCACCGACCCGGCCAGCATGGCCGAATCGAAGCCGTTGCCGCGCAGCATGCGGTCCACCCTGTCGGCCGCCCTGCGCGTATTGACGAAGACGATGACGTGGCCTTCGTCCATTTCCCGCAGCAGCTTGATCAGAAGAGGAAGCTTCTCGGCATTGGCCGGGTAGTAGACGACCTGGCGCACGCGCTCGGTGGTCTTGTGGTCCTCGTCGATGCGGATCGTGGTGGCGTCGTTCATGTGCTCGTAGGCCAGTTCCGTGACCTTGAGCGGGAACGTCGCCGAGAACATCAGGCACTGGCGCTTGTCCACCGCCGGCATCGCGCGGAACAGGTAACGGATGTCGCCGATGAATCCGAGGTCGAACATCCGGTCGGCCTCGTCGAGCACCGCGATGCGGATGTGCTTGAGATTGAAGACGTTCTGCTTGAAGTAATCGATGATTCGGCCCGGCGTCCCTATGAGCACGTCGACGCCCTCGGCGAGCCGGTCGCGCTGCTTCTGGTAGTCCACGCCGCCGTAGGCGAGCGCGAAATCCAGGCCCGTGTGCTTGCCCAGCAGTTCGGCGTCGCGGTGGATCTGGATCGCGAGCTCCCGCGTCGGGGCGATGACGATGGACCGCGGGTTGTGGCCGGCGCCGTCCGGATCGGGATCGTCCAGTAGCTTCTTGAAGATGGCCAGCAGGAACGCCGCCGTCTTGCCTGTTCCGGTGCGGGCCTGGCCGGCGACGTCCTCGCCGGCCAGGGCCAGCGGGAGCGTATCGGCCTGGATCGGCGTGCAGCGCTCGAAGCCGGCGTCCCGTAGACCGGCACGGATGGCTTCGGGCAGTTCGAAATCGTCGAAGGAGACGTCGCTGAGGACGCGGTCGGCCGCCTCGCGCGAGGCGGCCTCGGTCTGGGTGTCGGTTTCGCTCAAGAAATGGTTCATCCTGGGTATGGGGAATGCGACGCGGACGCGCGCGGGCCGGAAGAATGCTTCGTGGTTCTTGAAATTCCGGACCGCGGACCGGAGTTTCGTGCCTTGACGCCGGGTGCGAAACGCCATCGCCGTATTGATTTGCAGTATTCTAGCATTCTGCCGGCCCGTGCCTGCGCTGTCGCTGGCCCACCCATCGTTCAATCCCTCCAAGGAGTAACCAATCGTGTCCGAAAAGATTACGCACGTATCCGACGACACCTTCGAACAGGAAGTCATCAACGCCGAGCAACCGGTGCTGGTCGATTACTGGGCGGAATGGTGCGGTCCGTGCAAGATGATCGACCCGCTACTGCACGAACTGGCCGATGAATACGACGGCAGGATCAAGGTCGCGAAGGTCAATATCGACGAGAACCAGCAGATCACCAGCCAGTTCAAGATTCGCGGCATCCCGACGCTGATGGTCTTCAGCGACGGCAAGGTCCAGGGCATGAAGGTCGGCGCGGTCACCAAGGGCGTCCTCAAGGAGTTCATCGAGGAACACGTCTGAAGCCGCGGGGGAATCATCCTCCTTTCCCGTGGCGTGGTCGACCGCACCGGTGCTGGACGGGACGCCCGGTTGATGGTAATCTTGTCCATCCCTTGCGGGCAGCCGCCCGCGAACGAAGTATCCGATTCCGATGTTTTCGGGTTCAACTTGCGTGTATTTCCCGTTCGCGTGACCGGGTCAGGTGCCCGGCACAGGGCGCCGGTGTGGGGACGCCGCACGCCGTAACGATCCGGTTTTTTCAAGGCAAATCTTTCGATGAATCTCACCGATCTGAAGAAGAAGTCCGTTCAGGACCTCATTGAAATGGCCAACGAACTCGGCATCGAGAACGTCGGCCGATCCAAGAAGCAGGACGTCATTTTCGCCATCCTCAAGGCGCGAGCGCGCAAGAAGGAACCGATCTACGGCGACGGCGTGCTCGAGATCCTGCAGGACGGCTTCGGGTTCCTGCGATCCGCACTGGGTTCGTACATGGCCGGGCCGGACGACATCTACGTCTCGCCCAGCCAGATCCGGCGGTTCAATCTCCGCACCGGCGATACGATTTCCGGCAAGATCCGGCCGCCCAAGGACTCCGAGCGCTACTTCGCGCTTCTCAAGGTCGAGGAGATCAACTACCAGAAGCCGGAAGCGTCGAAGAACAAGATCCTGTTCGAGAACCTGACTCCGGAGTTTCCGCGCGAGCAATTCGTGCTGGAGCGCGGAAACGGATCGACCGAGGACATCACCGGCCGCATCATCGACCTCATCGCACCGATCGGAAAGGGCCAGCGCGGCCTGATCGTCTCGCCGCCCAAGGCCGGCAAGACGATGCTGCTGCAGCACGTGGCCACGGCGATCCGGGCCAACAACCCCGAAGCCCACATGATCATCCTGCTGATCGACGAGAGGCCCGAGGAGGTCACCGAGATGCAGCGCACGGTAGACGCCGAGGTCATCTCGTCGACGTTCGACGAGCCGGCGACCCGGCACGTGCAGGTTGCCGACATGGTGATCGAGCGGGCCAAGCGCCTGGTCGAGCAGAAGTTGGACGTGGTCATCCTGCTCGACTCCATCACCCGGCTCGCGCGCGCTTACAACACTGTCGTGCCGTCGTCGGGCAAGGTGCTGACCGGCGGCGTCGACGCCAACGCCCTGCAGCGCCCGAAGCGCTTCTTCGGAGCCGCTCGCAAGATCGAGGGAGAAGGCAGCCTGACGATCATCGCGACCGCGCTGGTGGACACCGGATCGAAGATGGACGAGGTCATTTACGAGGAGTTCAAGGGCACCGGCAACATGGAAGTGCATCTGAGCCGCCGAATCTCGGAGAAGCGGGTATTCCCGGCCATCGACATCAACCGCTCCGGCACGCGCCGCGAGGAGAAGATGATCGGCAACGAGCTTCTTCAGAAGATCTGGATTCTCCGGCGCATCCTCCACCCGATGGACGAGATCCAGGCGATCGAGTTCATGCTCGACAAGCTGAAGAGCACCAAGACGAACGAGGAGTTCTTCAGCTACATGAAGCGCTAGGGCCTCGGAAAGGAACGCGATGAGGAACGTGGCCGGACATTCCGTACGCTCTTCATCGCCGCATCGCGATCGCCGCCGGATCCGGGTTCCCGGAGCGTTGATCGCCGCCGTCGCCGCCCTTTCCCTGTCGGGCTGCATCATCCCGGTTCCCGGCGACGATGCCCTGGACATCGAGTTCATGACCCGCGACGAACTCCAGGACTATTCCGAACGCGTCTTCCGCGCGCACAACCGCACCGTCACCCGGCTCATGACCGCGCTTTCGGCCGCGGACCTTTCGGCGAGGGAAGCCGATCGCCTCGAGCGACTGGAACGACGCATGAACCGGGCCTGCAAGAGCCTGAATCGCATCGCCTCCATGCGCGCACGCGACGAAGAGCCGGACCTGGAACTCGAAAACCGCGTTCGACGGGACGTACGGAGCTGCGACGAACGTACCCGCCGGGTCGAGAGCCTGCTCGACGAACTCGACGTGGGCGACGGAATCGCGCCGGCCGCTTCGGCGCTCGGGCAGGTCCGGAATCGACCTTCGCCGTAGCGGCTCGCACGAACCGTGACGACATTGGGGTAACATCCGTCCGCACACGATTCGCCTTGCAGCGTGATTCCCGATGTCGACCGACACGGTGTCGATACTGATCGTCCACGCTTCCGTCGATGGTCATACGGAGGCCATCGCCGAGAAGCTGGGCCGCCAACTCGAACGGCGGGGGCTTGCGGTTCGCGTGTCGCCGTTATCCCGGGTCGAAGATATCGAACCGGGCATTTCGGGGTGCGTGTTCGGCGCCTGCGTGCGCTACGGCCGGCACGATCGCCGGCTGCCCGCGCTGATCGAGAGGAACGCGACGCTGCTGAGCCGGATTCCGTGGGCCGTGGTGTCGGTGGACCTCACGGCCCGCGATCCGGTGCGCAGAACACCGGCGCGAAATGCCTACGCCCGCAAGCTGCTGGCGCGGTTGCCGGTCCGACCGGATCACGTCGAGATACTTGCAGGACGACTCGATTACCCGGCGATGCGCCGGATCGACCGGTGGCTGATCCGGCGGATCATGCAATGGACCGGAGGACCGACCGACCCGGCGACCGTCGTCGACTATACCGACTGGGACCGGGTCGAAGAGCTTGCCGATCTTCTTGCAGGGATGTTCGGCGCGGTGGACGACGTCGCCGGATCGACCCTTGCCAACCCCCCATCCCGAACCCCGAGCCGAACCAGCCAATGACCGAAACCACGATCTCAGAACTCTTCGACGCGGGGTACTGGGACCCCGTCGCCGGATTCGACGGCGACGAGGTGACCTATCACCGCGCGCCGGACCGGCGCAACCCGGGTCGATTCCTCGCCCGGATCGCCTTCAACCGCCCCGAGCGCCGCAACGCGTTCCGACCGCAGACGGTCGACCAGCTGCTTGCCGCTCTCGACCATGCCCGTCAGCAGACCGACACCGGCTGCGTGCTGCTGACCGGCAACGGTCCGTCGAGCAGGGACGGCGGCTGGGCTTTCTCGTCGGGCGGGGACCAGCAGGCCCGCGGATCGGAGGGCTATGAATACGGACAGCCGGGCCGCAGCGGCCGCCTGCACATTCTCGAAGTCCAGCGCCTGATCCGCTTCATGCCCAAGGTCGTTGTCGCCGTGGTTCCGGGATGGGCCGTCGGCGGCGGTCACAGCCTCCACGTGGTCTGCGACCTGACCATCGCCAGCCGCGAACATGCCCGGTTCCTGCAGACCGACCCGGACGTGGCCAGCTTCGATGCCGGCTACGGGTCGGCCCTGCTGGCCCGGCAGATCGGCCAGAAGCGCGCACGGGAAGTCTTCTTTCTCGGCAAGACCTACTCCGCCGACGAGGCCCGCGAAATGGGCATGGTCAACGAGGTCGTCGCGCACGCCGAGCTCGAGCGCCGCGCCATCGAGATCGGCGAGACCGTCAACAGCAAGAGTCCGACGGCAATGCGCATGCTGAAATACGCGTTCAACCTGCCCGACGAGGGGCTGGTCGGGCAGCAACTGTTCGCCGGCGAGGCGACGCGGCTGGGCTACGGCACCGACGAGGCCCGCGCCGGACGCGACGCCTTCGTCGAGAAGCGCGATCGCGACTTTTCCGATTTTCCCTGGCACTACTGAAGAAGCCGGAAACCGACGAAATGGCTACCGATCCAGATCCATCGCCGATGCCGTTTGCCGGCGATGAAGGACCCGCGAACGTCAACGCGCTGTGGGCCCGCGTGCTGGTCGACGAACTCGCGCGTGCCGGCCTGGCCCACGTCGTCATCGCGCCGGGCTCGCGCTCGGCGCCGCTGGTCTTCGAGTTCGCCGGTCATCCGGACATCGCCGACTACTCGGTGATCGATGAGCGTTCAGCCGCCTTCTTCGCGCTCGGCATGTCGCGGGCCCTCGGGGAGCCGGTCGCTCTTCTCTGCACCTCGGGAACCGCCGCCGCCAATTTCATGCCGGCGATCTGCGAAGCCGATGCCGACGACGTTCCGCTGCTCGTGATGACGGCCGACCGCCCGCCCGAGGACCATGAGTGCGGCACGCAGCAGACGATGGATCAGGTGCGCCTTTACGGCAGCCACGTCCGTTGGTTCCACGACATGTCGCAGCCCGAGGCGGACCCGGACAAGCTGGCCTATCTTCGCTCGCTGGCCTGTCGAGCCTGGCACCTGACCCGAAGCGGCCGGCCGGGGCCGGTCCACGTGAACACGCGTTTCCGCAAACCGCTGGAACCACTGGCGCCGGATCCCGGCGAACGCGGCAGTCTCGCTTCCCGCGAGGCCGTGACGACCGCGCCGGCGGCGGCCGGCCGACCCGGCCGCGCGCCGTGGCTGCGCATGGCGTTCGCGCCGCGCACACCGGCCCAAGCCACGGTCGCGGACCTGGCGCGACGGCTGCGGGACAGCAGGCGTCCGCTCATCGTGGCCGGTGCCGACGGCGGCGCACACCGGTACCGGGAGGCGTTGCGCGACTTCGCGGAGAACTCCGGAATCCCGGTGATCGCCGAGGCGACATCGAACCTGCGTCACTGGAGCGAGCGCGGCCAAGCCGTGCTCGGCGCAGGCGAGCTCATGGCCGCGCGCGGCGTATTCGACGACACGCCGCCCGACCTCGTGCTGCACACCGGTCGCGCGCCGGTCACCTGGGCGCTTCAGCGTGCGATTGCATCGGCGACCGACGCGGTGCACGTGCGCATCGCGCCGAACGAGCGCATCATCGACCCGGACCACTCGCTCTGCGAGCAGATCGTCGCCGAGCCCCGCCTGGTGTTCGAGGCACTTGCCTCCGGCCCGTGCAAGAGCGAATCCGCAGACGGGGCGTGGCTCGCCGAGCTTCGCCGAACGGAACGTCGCTTCGTAGAGGCGCTGGACCGGTCGATGTCCGACAGCGAGGGACTCTCGGCGCCGAGATTCTGGCACGAGCTCGGCGCGCTGCTGCCGGAACACTGCGCGCTGCATTTTTCCAGCAGCATGCTGGTGCGCCATCTCGAAACGTTTCTCTGCGGCCACTCCCGCTCTCTGGACGTATTCTTCAACCGCGGGCTCAACGGCATAGACGGCGTGGTGTCCACGGCGGCCGGCATCGCGACGGCACGCCGCCGCACCGGCTCGGCGCCGGCGCCGACGGTACTGGTGATCGGCGACGTAGCGCTGCGGCACGATGTCGCGGCGCTCCTGCTGGCCGAGGAAATGGCGCTGGACCTGACCGTGGTCGTGATCGACAACGACGGTGGCGAGATCTTCGATTACCTGCCCAGCGCCGGCTTCGGCGACATCCACGAGAAACACTTCGCCACATCCGGCGGCACGCCGCTGGCACGCGTCCTGCCCGCCGGCCTGTCCATGGACCAGCCTGCCGACTGGGCGGAGCTGCGCACGAGCATCACCCGAAGCCTTGAGCGACGCGGCCTCGGCGTGATCCGGGTCGCGACGGATCGCCGCCAGGATGTGCGACTGCGCCGGGCGCTGCTCGACGCGGACGAATGACCGAACTCGTTCGGGGCATCGGGTTCCGGCTCACCGAGCTACGGGCCGATATCCGACGGCTGGCACTGGCCGATCGACTGGTCACCGGCTCGGCGACGTACGCACGCCGCGAAATCGTTCTCGTCCGCGTGGACCTGGAAACCGGGGGGCGCACGGTCCGGGGATTCGGAGAGGCGTCCCCGTTGCCGGGCTGGAGCCATGAAACGCCCGAGGCCGTCCGTTCGGCGCTGGAGCAGCGGATTTCGTCCGATACCCCGTTCGAATCCATCTCGGAGATCGACCACGCTCTACCCTGGCTGACCGACATGCCCGTGACCCGGTTCGGGCTGGAGACCGCGATACTGGACGCGCTCGCACGGTCGCTGGACCGGCCGCTGTGCGCCCTGCTCGCCCGCGATCCCGATGCGGCGACGGCCGAATCCGTTCCGGTGCAGTTCACGCTCGGCATCCTGGATACCGCTGCCAGCATCGCCCGGCTGGAATCGGCGATGGAGTCGGGCTACACGCACGCGAAGCTCAAGGTCGGCCAAGGCGATCCCGCCGCCGACGTCGCACGCATCCTCCGGGTGGCCGAGCGGCTGCCCGGCCTGACGATTCGAATCGATGCCAACGGAGCGTGGACGGTCGAGGCCGCGCTCCAGGCACTGCACGCGCTGCCGCCCGAGCTTGTCGAACTCGTGGAACAGCCGGTGCGCGACACCGTTCTGTCCGAACTGCTTTCGAGGTTCGACGGCCGCGGCCCGCGGGTCGCGGCCGATGAAAGCTGCGGCAAGGCCGAACGCGCACGGGCGCTGATCCGCTCCGGGCGGCTGGGCGCAGTGGTCGTAAAGCCTGCAGCGATCGGCGGGCTGCTGCCCACCGCCGAACTCGTCCGGCTGGCGATCCGGCACGGCGTTCAGGTGATCTTCAGCAATCTGATGGAGTCGGCCGTGGGCCGCTTCGCAACCGCCCACCTCGCGGCGGCGCACCCGGAACTGCCCGGCCCCCACGGCCTTGCCACAGGTGCATGGCTGGCCGAGGACGTCGGACCGTGCCCCGACAGGCTCGACCGAGGTCGGCTGTTTCTCCACCAAGGCGCAGGGTTGGGTTTCGTCCCCGGGAATCCGCGATGAATCGGCTCGCACGGGCGGCGGCTCATCAACCCGACATGCCGGCACTGGTGCAGGACGGTCGATCGCTGTCTTACCGCGAACTCGCGCGCGCGGCCGCCGGTGGCGCCGCCGTGCTCGGCGAACGCGGCGCGGCGCACGGGTCGCTGGCGCTCTGGCAAGCCGACGCCACGCTGGCGTCGATCGCGTGGCTGCACGCGCTGTGGTGGCAAGGCAGTATCGTGCTGCCCACGGCACCGGCCATGCCGACCTCGCGCCTGGAGGCGCTGAAACGGCGATTCGAGCCGGCCCTGTCCGCCGGCGGCGACCGGGCGGCCGACATCGACACCACGCAAATGCCGCCCGACGCCGATGGCGTCCCGCCACCAGCCGACGCGAACGGGCCGATGACGCTGATGCTCACCTCCGGTTCCAGCGCCGCACCGAAGGCCGTTCCGCTGTCGCTGCGGCAACACGAAGCCAGCGTGGCGGCGATCCGGGAGCGTCTGCAGTTCGATTCCCGCGACCGCTGGCTGCTGTGCCTTCCGCTGGACCATATCGGCGGGCTCGCCATCCTGGTACGCGCCGTGTTCACCGGCGGTACGGTCGTCGTTCACGAGCGCTTCGACCCGGAGACCGTTCTCGCGACCTGCCGATCGCAGCCGGTCACGCTGATGTCGGTGGTACCGACCATGCTGGCGCGCCTGGTCGAGCGGACCGGCGAGCGACTTCGCTCGCGGCTGAGGGCGATACTCGTGGGCGGCGCACCGTGCGACCCCGCGCTGCTGGCCCGGGCCCGGCGCCTGGGCCTGCCCGTGCTGCCGACGTGGGGAATGACCGAGGCGGCATCGCAATTGGCGACACTGTCCCCCGCGGAGGCCGAAGCGGTCGATTTCGAAGCCCATCCGGGCATCGCGGGACGGCCGCTGGACGGCGTCGAAGTCCGGATCGGCAGCCGCGACGCGAGCGATCGAAGCGGCGGCGAAATCCAGGTGCGCGGCCCGATGCTGTTCGAAGGCTATTGGGCGCAAGGCGCGGATTCCGCCCGGGCCGGCGACGGATGGTTCCGCACCGGAGATCGTGGCCACCTCGACGGCAACGGTGTGCTCTACGTCACTGGCCGCGAGCGTGACCGGATCATCAGCGGCGGCGTCAACGTCAGCGCTCCGATCGTCGAGCGCGCGCTGACCGACTCCGGGCTCGCCGCCGACGCCGCCGTCATCGGCCTTCCGGACGACGAATGGGGCCAGTGCGTCGCCGCCGTCGTCGTGCCGGCGTCGCGCATCGCGCCGGAATCGTTGTCCCGTGCACTGCGCGAATGGGCCGCCGGGAATCTGGATCCGGCCGAGCGTCCGCGTCGCTGGCGCGTCGTCGAAACCGTCCCGCGGACCTCGGCCGGCAAGCCCGATCGCGAACGAATCGAGTCGATGTTCGAACCCCAGGGCCGGCCGAAGCCCTAGAATGCGCAACGAACCCATCGGAATCGGAGGCGGGAGGCGATGAGCCAGGCCGTTCACCGGATGTTTTCGCGGATCGCGGGGCGCTACGACCGGGCCAACCGCTGGATGTCGTTCGGAAGCGACCAGGCCGTGCGTCGTCGCGCCGTTCGGCTGTCGGATGCAGGACCCGGCGACGTCGTGCTCGACTGCGCGACGGGCACCGGCGATCTCGCGCTGTTGTTCGACCGACGGGTCGGCGACCGCGGCCGGGTCGTCGGAACCGACTTCAATGCCGACATGCTCGCGCTGGCCGAGCAGAAAGCGGCCGCAGCCGGCCACGACATCGAGTGGCTGGAACGCGACACCCAGGCGCTGGACCTCGGGGAACGACGCTTCGACGTGGTCTCCATCGCCTACGGCATCCGCAACGTCGACGATCCCGACGCCGCGCTTCGCTGCATGTACGGTGCGCTGAAGCCCGGGGGACGCCTCGTCGTGCTGGAGTTCGGACAGCCGCCCGCCCTGCTCAAGCCGTTCTATCTGGGCTTCAACCGCTTCGTGATCCCGCTGATCGGTGGAATGGTCGGCGGGGATCGTCACGCCTACCGTTACCTGCAACGGACGTCGGACGCCTTCCCCTACGGCGACGACTTCGTCGAGATGATCCGGGCCAGCGGAGATTACGAATCGATCCGGGCATATCCGGTGATCCTCGGCGTCAACTACATCTACGTTGCCAGGCGCCGGCGGTGATGCGCCCGCCGGTCGTCTTCGACCGATCCGGACCGACGGGACGCGAGCGCCCGGCGAAATCATGAGCGATCCCCTGATCCGGAATCTCCGCTCCGCGGATGCCTATCCGCATCCGGTCGACTCGGTGGAATGCATCGAAACCCACATCTCCTGGGTACTGCTGGCCGGCGATTTCGTCTACAAGATCAAGAAGCCGCTGGACCTCGGCTTCCTCGATTTCACCGAACTCGACCGGCGTCGATATTACTGCGAGGAAGAGGTCCGCCTGAACCGGCGTACGGCCCCCGATCTCTATCTCGGGGTGGCACCGGTGACGGGATCGCGCGAGCGACCGCGCATCGACGACGACGGCCCGGCGATCGAATACGCCGTTCGCATGCGCCGCTTCGATACCGACAACGCCTTCGACCGGCTTCTGGACCGCGGCGCGCTGACCCGGGACCACGTCGCCGACCTGGCCGGCCAGCTTGCACGCCTCCACGACGTCGCGGCGGCGGCCGAACCGGAGGGGGGATACGGCACGTTCGACCAGGTCGCCGACCCGATGCACGACAACTTCGAGGCGCTGGAAGCGCATGCCCGCCGACACGGCGACGAAAGGCTCCGCCGGCTCCGATGGTGGACCGGAAAGCGTCTGGAGGCGCTCGCCGACCTGATCGACGAGCGGCGCGAGCAAGGCTTCGTGCGTGAATGCCACGGCGACGCCCATCTCGGCAACGTCGTCCTCGTCGACGGCCGGGCGACGCTTTTCGACTGCATCGAATTCAGCGAAGAACTGCGCTGGATCGACGTCGCCAACGACGTCGCGTTCACGATCATGGACCTGCGCGACCGCGGCGCACCGGCGCTGAGCTGGTCCGCGCTGGACGAATACCTGGCCCGCACGGGAGATTTCGACGGCGTCAGGCTGTTGCCGCTGTACATGGTCTACCGTGCCCTGGTTCGCGCCAAGGTCCAGACGTTCGCCAGGGAACAGGCCGACGACGAAGACCGGCGCCGGCAGCTGGACCGCGAGATTTACGGCTACGTCGAACTGGCCGGGACGATCGCGGGCGATCGCCGACCCGGCGTCATCGTGACCCGGGGACTGTCGGGCAGCGGAAAGTCCTGGCTCGCGCGTCGGCTGGTCGAACGAATCGGCATGGTTCGGCTGCGCTCGGACGTCGAGCGCAAACGGCTGCACGGTCTCGCCGCGGATGATACGAGCGGGTCGGAACTCGATGACGATCTCTATTCGTCGGAGGCAACCGAACGGACCTACGAGCACCTGGCCGGCGCGACGTCCCGCGTCGTCGACGCCGGTCTTCCCGCGCTCGTCGATGCGACCTGCCTGAAAGCCTGGCAGCGCGAGCGTTTCCGGCGACTGGCAGCCGAACTGGACGTACCGTTCGGCATCGTCGACTGCCGCGCGCCCACGGATGTTCTGGAACAGCGGATTCGCGACCGGCAACGCAAGGGCGAGGATGCGTCGGAAGCCGACGTGGAAGTCCTGCACGCGCAGATCGGATCGGGCGAGTCGCTGAGCGCCGACGAGAAGACCTGCGCGGTGGCCGTCGACACGCGCTCGGGCGAGGAGGTCGACGCCGCCGTCGATGTCGTGCGGACTTGGTTGGGCGGCGCGAAGGGGCCGGCGCAACCGGATTGATTCAACTCAATTCAGGGCGCCGACGACTTGACTAGAATCGTCGTTACTGGTCTCCGGAGCGACTTCATGCGAAACACCCCCTTCATCCCGAACCCGGGCTCCGGCCGCAGCGCGACAAGGCGGGCCTGACGCCATGTGCCTCGCCGTCCCGGCACGCGTCGAAGCCCTTCACGAACACGACCAGGCCACCGTCGAGGTCGGCGGCGTGAAGAGCCGGATTTCGCTGGCGCTGATCGACGGCGTCGACGTCGGCGACTACGTCATCGTCCACGTCGGCCACGCGATCACGCGGCTGGACGTCGAAGAGGCCGAAAAGTCGCTCGCGCTGTTCCGCGAACTCGCCGCAACACTGGGAGAGGACGCCGATGCGCTATATCCAGGGATTTCGTGACGGCCGCGCGGCCCGCGCGCTGGCGGGCCTGATCGCCGACGAGGCGCGGTCGGACCGCGGATATCACCTGATGGAATTCTGCGGCGGCCACACGCACGCGGTGTTCCGTCACGGCATCCCGGACCTGCTTCCCGACAACGTCGAACTGGTTCACGGTCCGGGCTGCCCGGTCTGCGTGCTTCCGGTCGCCCGGCTGGACATGGCGATCGGGCTTGCCGACGACGACAACGTCATCCTTGCCAGCTACGGCGACATGCTGCGCGTTCCCGCGTCGCGCCGCAACAGCCTGCTCAAGGCGAGGGCGCAGGGAAAGGACGTCCGGGTCGTGCAGTCGGCTGCCGAGGCGGTCGAACTGGCGCGCGACAATCCCGACCGCGAAGTCGTGCTCTTCGCGATCGGGTTCGAGACCACGACGCCGCCGACCGCGCTGGCGATCAAGCAGGCCGCGGCGCTGGAACTGTCCAATTTCAGCGTGTTCTGCAACCACGTGCTCACGCCGTCGGCGATCCAGTCCATTCTCGACTCGCCAGAGGTCCGGGAGCTCGGCCAGGTCCGGGTCGACGGCTTTCTCGGGCCCTCGCACGTCAGCACCATCATCGGTTCGGCCCCGTACGAGTTCTTCGCCGCCGAGTACCAGCGTCCGGTCGTCATTGCCGGCTTCGAGCCGCTGGACGTGCTGGCGTCGATCCGGATGCTGATCCGGCAGCTCAACGAGGGCCGCGCGGAAGTGGAGAACCAGTTCCAGCGCGGCGTCCGCCGCAACGGCAACGAAAAGGCGAAGAAGCTGGTCGCCGAGGTCCTGGAGCTGCGGCCGGAATTCGCGTGGCGCGGCCTCGGCCAGGTGCCGTACAGCGGACTGCGGATCAAGCGCGACTTCTCCCGGTTCGATGCCGAAAAGCGCTTCGGCCTGGTCGAGCGGCAGGTGCGTGAAAACGCCGCCTGCCAGTGCCCGGCGGTGATCCGCGGCGTCAAGAAACCCACCGACTGCGAGATCTTCGGCACCGTCTGCACACCGCGCAATCCTATCGGCTCGTGCATGGTCTCCGACGAGGGCGCCTGCGCCGCCTACTACCGCTACCGGCGCTATGCCGCGGCCGGGTGAAGATAAAAATCGTCAGAAGATACAAACAGTTACACGAAGAACGCGAAGTCGGGCACGAAGGACACGAAGAACGACAGGAAATGGAGTCGAATTGTTTTTCAAGCCCCTGATCGACCTGATACAAGGATCTTCTTCGTGCCCTTCGTGTCTTCTTCGTGCCCTTCGTGAAACGCTTCTACCCTTGACGACTCCTTGCCCCCGAGCGAACCGATCATGCGCATCCTGATCCTCTGCCATGCCTTCAATTCGCTGAGTCAGCGCGTGTTCGCCGAGCTGGAGCGGGCCGGGCACGACGTCTCGGTCGAGCTCGACATCGGCGACGAAGTGACGCGCGAGGCCGTGCGATTGTTCGAGCCCGACGCCGTCGTTGCGCCGTTCCTGAAGCGCAGGATCCCCGACGACGTCTGGCAGGCCGTGCCCTGCCTGATCGTGCATCCCGGTCCACCCGGCGACCGCGGTCCCAACGCGCTGGACTGGGCCGTGCTCGACGACGAGCCGCAGTGGGGCGTGAGCATCATCCGCGCGACCGGCGAACTCGACGGCGGCCCGGTACTGGCCGCGCGCGAGTTCCCGATGCGCCGCGCTCGCAAGAGCAGTCTTTACCGGTTCGAGGTCACGGAGGCGGCCGTCGGCGCGCTGTTCGAAGCGCTGGACCTGCTGGCCGACAACGGACAGCCGGCCGCCGATCCGGTCACCGGGCGCTGGCGCGACTCGGTGCCGGCCGATCGGCGGCGGATCGATTGGGACCGGGACGACACCGCCGCGGTATTGACAAAGATCGCCAGCGCCGACGGCCAGCCCGGCGCGTCCGCACGGATCGCGGAGCGGGAACTCCGGCTGTTCGACGCGCGTCCGGAGCCCACTCTCGCGGGACGGGCCGGCGAACTTCTGGCGACCTGTCGCGAGGCCGTGTGCGTCGGAACCCGTGACGGCGCGGTCTGGATCGGCCACGCGCGACCGTCCGAGCCCGGCACGTTCAAGCAGCCTGCGGTGGATCTGCTCGCCGATGCCGTCGGCGCCGTCGACGAGATGGCGACCTCGCTGAACGCGGCCGACGACGGACGAGGCTCGGTCACCTACCGGGAACGCGGCCCGGTCGGCGTTCTCGAATTCGACTTCTACAACGGCGCGATGAGCCGGCGGGCCTGCGCCGAGCTTCTGGACGCCTGGCGCCACGCGACCGCCCGCCCCACCCGCGTCATCGTGCTGGCCGGCGGCTCGGATTTCTGGAGCAACGGCATGGACCTCAACTCCATCGAGGCTGCCGAGAGTCCCGCCGACGAATCCTGGGCGAACATCCAGGCGATCGACGAGGTCGCCGAGGCCGTGATCACGACCACCGGCCATGTGACCGTCAGCGCGCTGGGCGGCAACGCCGCGGCCGGCGGCGCGTTCCTTGCGCTGGCCGCCGATCACGTCTGGGCACGCGACGGCGTGGTGCTGAATCCCCACTACAAGAACATGGGCAATCTCTACGGATCCGAGTACTGGACCTACCTGTTGCCGCGGCGCGTGGGCGCCGAAGGCATCGAAGCCGTGATGGGCCGTCGACTTCCCGTGCTGGCCTCCGACGCCGCCGGGCTGGGCCTCATCGATGCCGTCGGTCCCGATGCCCCGGCGGCGTTTCGCGAGTGGGTCGCCGAGCGCGCCGGGGAACTGGCCGGCGACGGCTGGTCGGCCGCGCGCGAGGCCAAGCAGCGCCGACGCGAAGCCGACGAGGCCGAGCGCCCGCTGGAAGATTACCGGGCCGACGAACTCGAGCGCATGCGCATGAACTTCTACGGCTTCGATCCCTCTTACCACGTCGCCCGCTTTCGGCTCGTCAGGCGCACCCCGCACGCCTGGACGCCACTGCACCTGGCGAGGCATCGGCGGCTTGCCGACAAGGCTTCGGTCGAACCGCCGATGAACGCCGATGAACGCGGATGAACGTCGTCCGGAAGGCATCGAACCACGAAGCTCACGAAGAACACGAAAGACACGAAGAAACGAGTTCATCGAGGCGTGCTTTCTCCGCAAGGAACCGTTTCTCCTTCAGTATTCTTGATCGTTTCTTTTCGGTATTTTCCTGGCTTTACCCTTCGTGCTCTTCGTGTTCTTCATGGTTCGACGGTTTTTTGCCGATCACCGTCATTGCGTCCGAACCCACGCAATGAACCGGGCTTGCTCACCCGATGCGTGTTCATGTCGTCAGGTACGATCCTGCATCCGGCGTGTCGAAAGTCCACCACCCATCGGAGCTTTTGCTAAACCCGATTTCATGAGCATCCCCGCCCTTTCATCCGAGTCCATCGGCGTCCATCCGGGGTTCGCATGCCTTTGCGCAGGAGGATGCGCCCTTTGACCGCGCGCCGCATCACGATCGCCGGAAGAGTCCAGGGCGTGGGGTTCCGACCGTTCGTCTATCGGCTGGCCCACGAGCTGGGGCTGACCGGCGGCGTACTGAACGCGTCGGGCGTCGTCGAGGTCGAGGCGCAAGGTTCCGAACACGGGTTGGACGAGTTCGCCCGACGCGTCATCGACGACGCGCCGCCGCTGGCCCGACCCAAGCTGATCCGCAACGAAGCGATCACGGCGTCGACGACGGAACGGTTCGAGATCCGCTCCAGCGCCGAGTCCGGCGAGCCGGAGATCCACGTCCCGCCCGACCAGTTCCTGTGCGACGACTGCATCGCCGAGATGAGCGATCCGGACGAGCGCCGGCACCGCTACCCGTTCATCAACTGCACGCAGTGCGGACCGCGCTATACCATCATTCGAGCGCTGCCCTACGACCGGCCGAACACGACGCTGCGGGATTTCCCGCTGTGCCCCGCCTGCCACGCCGAGTACACCGACCCGCTGGACCGTCGTTTTCACGCGCAGCCGCTGGCGTGTCCGGAATGCGGCCCCTCGCTGCGGTTCACCGACGGCGACCGGCGATTCGACGGCAACGAGCCGGCACTCCGCGAGGCCGTCGAACGCATTTCGCGCGGCGACGTCTTGGCGGTGCGCGGCGTCGGCGGCTACCACCTGGTCTGCGACGCCCGCGACGAGCAGGCGGTTTCCCGTCTGCGCGAGCGCAAGCGTCGACCCGACAAGCCGCTGGCCGTCATGGTGCCCATGGCCGGGAACGACGGGCTGGACATGGCCCGGACACTGGCCGACCTCGAGCCCTCCGTCGCCGAGCGCCTGGCCGACCCCGAGCGACCCATCGTGCTCGCGCGTCTTCGCGCCGACGGCGGCCTTGCACGCGCCGTCGCGCCCGGCCTGGACGAAGTCGGGCTGATGCTGCCGTACAGCCCGCTGCATCACCTGCTGTTGCAGGAGCTGGGCCACCCCATCGTGGCCACGTCCGGCAACCTCAGCGGCGAGCCGGTACTGACCGATCCGGACGAGGCCGATGCACGTCTGGCCGACATCGCCGATGCGTTCCTGCACCATGACCGTCCCATCGAGAGACCTGCCGACGATCCCGTCTGGCGTCACAACAGCGGCGCCGTCCGCCCGATCCGGCTGGGGCGCGGCAATGCACCGCTTGAACTGGAACTGCCGGCGGCGCTGGATCGGCCGGTGCTGGCCGTCGGCACCTTCCTGAAGAACACGATCGCGCTGGGCTGGAAACGCCGCGCCATCGTCTCGCCACACATCGGCGAACTCGACAGTCCACGTGCCGTGGGCGTTTTCCGAAAGGTCGTCGACGACCTGCAATCGCTCTACGGCGTCGAGGCGCGAACCGTTGCCTGCGACGCCCACCCCGACTTTCCCAACAGCCGCTGGGCGCGCGATTCCGGGCTGCCCGTGGTCCGTGTCCATCACCACGAAGCGCACGCGTCGGGGCTGGCAGGGGAATTCGACCGGATGGGACACGAAACGCTGGTCATCGCATGGGACGGCGTGGGCTACGGCCGCGACGCTTCGCTGTGGGGTGGAGAGACGCTGCTGGGCGCGCCCGGCCGATGGCGACGTGTCTCTTCGCTGGCCCCGTTCCGGCTACCCGGCGGCGACCGCGTGATCGGCCAGCCGTGGCGAACCGCGCTGTCGCTGAGCTGGCACGGTGATTTCGAGTGGCCGGACGCGCCCGAAGCGGATCCGCTGCTTCGCCACGCCTGGGACAAGGGGCTGGCCAGCCCGTGGACCAGCGCGGCCGGCCGGCTGTTCGACGGCGCCGCCGCACTGACGGGCATCGCCAGCGAGGCCAGCTACGAGGGCATGGGTCCATCGCGCCTCGAAGCCCTGGCGCGACGCGGTCGCGATCCCGGCGCCCCGGTACCGGAACTCGTCGAGGACGACAAAGGACTGCCGCGCGGCGATTGGCGTGGTCTCATGGCCTTCATGGCCGATTCCTCGATAACCACTGCCGACCGCGCCGCCGGTTTCCATGCCGCGATGGCCGGCCTGATCGAGGCCACGGTCCGGCACCTGGCCGCCGGCCATTCGTTCGACGCCGTCGGGCTGACCGGCGGCGTGTTCCAGAACGCACTGCTGTCGTCGCTCGCGATCGATGCCATCGAGCGCGCCGGATTCACCGCGCTCCTGCCGGCGCAGGTCCCGGTCAATGATGCGGGGATCAGTTATGGGCAGGTCATCGAAGTATTGGGGGGCCGATCATGATCCGCGTGCAACGTGACGTCACGACAAGCCATTGCGCGCCAATCATCTCGACCCCGCAAGAGCGTTTCGCCCGCCCGCTGCGCGGGTTTCTCGGCGAGTTACTTCCTGGCGCCCCGGGAAGTAACCAGGAACCGCTGCCGGGCTGCTTCGCCCGCATGAGCCTTTCTGCCCATTTTCGTGGCCACGATTGTCATGACAAGCGGATCGTCATGACACGCGAAGGTCGCATCAGCTCGCGCAGCGAGCGGAGAAACCGACTGCAAGGTCGAAGATTCACTTTAATGTCAGATATCAAGAACTGGAATCAGGATATTGAATAAGCTAGAGAAACTTGACAAACACATTCGCCTCTCCCACGGAAACGGCGGCCGCTACATGCGCGAGCTCATCGAGCAGCTTTTCGCGTCCCGGCTGGCCGATCACGGGCTGGACACGCGCGTGGATGCCGCGCAGGTGACCGTCCCCGACGGCGCGCGGCTGATGATGACCACCGACGGCTTCACCGTCGATCCGCTCGAATTTCCCGGCGGCGATATCGGATCGCTGGCGATCCACGGCACCGTCAACGACCTGGCGGTCGCCGGCGCGAGGCCGATGTACCTGACGCTGAACGCATTCATCGAGGAAGGCACCGAGACCGCACTGCTCGAGCGCCTGCTCGACTCGCTGGCCGCGGCCGCGGGTGAGGCCGGCGTGCAGGTGGTGGCCGGCGATACCAAGGTGCTCAACCGTGGCGAATGCGGCGGCGTCTACTTCGCCACCACCGGGCTCGGCGCCGTGCCGGCGGGGCTGGAGCTGGGCCAGGACCGGGTCCGGGCCGGGGACCGCCTCGTCGTCTCCGGCACCGTCGGCGACCACGGGACCGCCGTCCTGCTGGCGCGCGAGCAGTACGGGTTGCGAGGCGACCTGAAATCCGATTCGGCCAGCGTGCTGCCGGTGACCGAGGTACTGCAGCGCTACGCGGGACTGCGCTTCATGCGCGATCCGACGCGCGGCGGCCTGGCGACGGTGGTCCACGACCTGGCGCGCGAGACCGGGCTGGGAATCTCGCTGGATGAGGACGCCATCCCGCTCAGCGAACCGGTTGCCGCGGTGTGCGAACTGCTGGGCTACGACCCGCTCTACCTGGCCTGCGAGGGCCGGGTCCTGGCTGCCCTCGCGCCGGACGACGCCGAGGCGGCCGTCTCGGAACTCCGAGAGAGCGGCGTTGCACCGGGGGCGGCCGTGATCGGCACGGTGGCCGCGGAACCGGGACCGGTCACGCTGACCACCGGCCTCGGCGGTCAGCGCCTGATCGACGAACTCGAGGACGATCCCCTGCCCCGGATCTGCTAGAACCGTGGCGGGATCCGGAATCAGGCCAGCGACCAGAGTCCGGCGAAGTCGCTGACGGGCATGCCGGCCAGCTCGGCCGGCCCTTCCATGGCCTCGATGATGGCATCGGCCTGGCGGGTGCCGAACTGGCCCCGAACGGCGCGCTTGAACTTGTCTTCCAGCAGGGGAATGCCCTCGTCGCGCCGCCGGCGATGCCCGACCGGGTAATCGATGCTGACCTTCTCGGTCTTGCTCCCGTCGCTGAAGAACACCTGCACCGAGTTGCCGATGGCGCGCTTGTCCGGGTCGAAGTAGTCCTCGGTGAAGCGCGGGTTCTCCTCGACCTGCATCTTCTCGCGCAACGCGTCGATGCGCGGGTCGGCGGCGACCTCGTCGCCGTAGGACTCGGCCGTGAGTTCGCCGAAGATCAGCGGTACGGCGACCATGTACTGGATGCAGTGGTCGCGGTCGGCGTAGTTGTCCAGCGGTCCGGTCTTGTCGATGATGCGCGAGCCGGCTTCCTGGGTTTCGATCTCGATGCGCTCGATGTCGTCGAGGCGGTCCTTGACCTCGTCGTGGAGCTCCAGCGCACATTCGACCGCCGTCTGGGCGTGGAACTCGGCCGGGAAGGCGATCTTGAACAGCACGTTTTCCATCACGTAGCTGCCCAGGTCCCGCTCGAGTACGAGTTCCTTGCCGTCGAACAATACGTCCTGGAATCCCCAGCCCCTGGCCGTGAGCGCCGACGGGTAGCCGATCTCGCCCTTGAGCGTCAGCAGCGCGAGCTGCACGGCCCGGCGGCAGGCGTCGCCGGCCGCCCAGCTCTTGCGCGGGCCGGTGTTGGGCGCATGGCGGTAGGTGCGCAGCGCCCCGCCGTCGATCCAGGCCTGGCTGACGGCATTGACGACGTCGTCGCGCGAGCCGCCCAGCATGCGGGTGACCACCGCGGTCGAGGCCACGCGCACGAGCAGCACGTGATCGAGACCGACGCGGTTGAACGAGTTCTTCAGCGCCAGCACGCCCTGGATCTCGTGGGCCTTGATCATCGCCTCGATGACCGTCTCGACGCTGGGCGGTTCCCGCCCTTCTTCGATATCGGTGCGAGCGATGTAGTCGGCCACCGCCAGGATCGCGCCGAGATTGTCCGAAGGGTGCCCCCATTCGGCCGCCAGCCAGGTGTCGTTGAAGTCCAGGTAGCGGATCAGCACCCCGATGTCGAACGCGCCCTGCACCGGGTCGAGCTCGTGAGGCGTGCCCGGCACGCGGGCGCCGCCGCGCAGGTCCGCGCCCGGCACGACGGGCCCGAGCAGCTTGACGCACTCCGGGAAGCGCAGTGCCAGCATCGCGCAGGCCAGCGAATCCTTGAGACAGTAATGGGCCGTCGCGCGGGCCTCGTCGGAATCGATCTCGTGGTCGCAGACGTAGTCGGCGATCTGCCGGATCAGCGCGTCGGGCTCCGGGCGCCTGGCGGCGCGGATATCGGGTTCGGAACTCATTCGGTGGGCTCCCTGCAACGGATTGGGCAAACCAGGAATTCTATCAGCCGGAGGCCCGATCCGGACCGCGTCCAAGCCAGGCGATTGCCAGCGCGATGAAGAACGGGATCAATCGCTCCGCGGCGTCGCCGGGCGCACTGGCCACCAGGCTGAGCGCGACCGTCAGCCCGAAACCCACGAGCATCGCGGCCAGGCGGTAACCGGGCCGGACCTGGCCGGCGAACAGCATCACGAGCAGCAGTGGCCCGAACGCGTTGCCCAGGCCCTGCCAGGCGAACAGCACACGCTGGAAGATCGTGGCCGGAAAGTACAGCGCCAGCAGTACCGCGGCGACGCCGATGACGATGATGACCGCGCGGTCGGCCGAGAGCGAAAGGGTGCCGCCGCGGAGATCGTGGCTGACCGCCGAGCCGGCGACCAGCAGCTGGCTGTCGGACGTCGACATGATGGCCGCGAGCACGCCGCCGGCGATCAGGCCGCCGAGTACCGGCGGCAGCAGTTCCGCGCTCAGGAGAAGCAGCGCCGACTCGCCGTCGGCCAGCTCGGGCATGAGCACCCGCGCCGACCACCCCAGCACCACCATGCCGGTATAGATGACCGCCGCCCAGGTCAGGGCCACGGTGCGCGCGAACGGGATCGATTCCGCGCGCTCCAAGGCCATGAACCGGTTGACGACATGCGGCTGCCCCGGGTAACCGAAGCCGATGCCGAACAGCCCGGCGACGAACACCATCGCCATCGGCAGCCCGGGCTGGTCGACGATGCGCGTCAGCGACGGGTCGCCCAGCGCCTCCAGGCCCGAGACGACGCCGGCCGGACCGCCGGCCGCGACCAGCGCGACGATCGGCAGCACCAGCGCGACGAACAGCATCATCAGACCCTGAAGCGCATCGGACACGCTCGCGGCCCAGAAGCCGCCCAGGAACACGTAGACGACGACGATGATCGCGCCCGCGACGATCGCCAGCGTGTCGGTAACCGGCAGCGCCGCCTCGATGGCCGTGCCGGCGGCCTGGAACTGGGACGCGATATAGAACGTGAAGCAGAACAGGATGATGCATGCGCCGGCCGCGCGCAGCGTGCGCCGGCTTCGGTCCGGCATGCCGTGGGCCAGGAACTCGACCAGCGTCAAAGCGCCGTTGGCGTGGCTGGCCGGATGCAGCCGGGGCGCGACGAACACCCAGTTGATGACGAAGCCCGAGACGACTGCCGGCACCAGCCACATGGCCTGGAGGCCCCACGCGTACGCCGCCCCGCTCATGCCCAGCAGCGTCCAGGCCGAAGACGAACTGGCCGATGCGCTCAGCGACGCGACCAGCGGGCCCATGCGCCGCCCGGCCAGATGGAAATCCGAGGTATCGGCGGTTCGTCGCTGCGCCCAGGCGCCGATGCCCAGCAGCGCGACGAGATAGAGCAACATCGTGATCGTCAGCATCGGCGCATTATCGTCCGGGGCGCGCGCCGATGTCGAACGGGCGCGGGATCAATTTTCCCGGTACCCGAAGATGGGATAATCGGGATTCGACGAAACGCCCGCCGCCGCCGAAACCACCGCCCATGAATCAGAACCGACCGTCCTGGCCTCGACTCGCGTGGCATGCGATCCGCCCGCACACGCTGCCGCTGTCGCTGTCGCCGGTCGCGGCCGGCTCCGTGGTCGGCTGGCTGGAAAGCGGCGTGTTCCGACCGGACATCATCGCCGCCGCAGCATTCTCGGCCGCGGCCATCCAGGCCGGCACCAACCTGCACAACGACGCCATGGACACCATCAACGGTACCGACCGCGACGACCGGACCGGTCCGATCCGCGTCACCCAGCAGGGCTGGCTGAGCCCCGGGCAGGTACTGACCGGCGCGTGGGCCGCGTTTGCCGTGGCCGCGCTGGCGGGGCTGTACCTGGTCGCGATCGGCGGCTGGCCGATCCTGGTCGTCGGCGTCGTCTCGATCATCGCCGCCTGGAGCTATTCCAGCGGGCCCTGGCCGATCTCGCGGGGGCCGTTCGGCGAGCTGTTCGTACTGGTGTTCTTTGGCCTGGTCGCCGTGGGCGGGATCGCGTGGCTGCACTCCGGCGAACTGACGCCCGCGGCCGTCCTGGTCGGAATGATCGTCGGCCTCCCCGCCGCGTCGGTGCTCCTGATCAACAACGCGCGCGACATCGAATCCGACCGGCGCGCGGGCCGCTGCACGCTGGCCATCGCGCTGGGCCGACGCGGATCGCTGCGGCTGTTCACGATCTTCCTGGTCGCCACGGCGGTCAGCCTCGGCCTGCTGGCCACGCTGGGCGAACCCTGGTTCGGCGCCCTCGCCGGCCTCGCGGGCCTGTTCACGGCCATCCCCATCGCCCGTCGTCTGGGCGAATCGGCCGCGCCCGAGGCCTACAACCGCAGCCTGCAGCAGGCGGTCCGGTTCCAGATGGTGCTCACCGCCGTCATGTGCATCGGCCTGGTGGTCGCCACGCTGGCGACCTGAACCGGAAGCCGCGGGAGAAACCGCGATCGACGATCAGGAGCCGCAGATGAACGCGGATGAACTCCCGGCCGCTTCCGACGCCGTCGTCGCGGCAGTGATGCGAACGATGCCTCGGCGCACCGCGTCCACGATGCTCGACCCCCACCCCGGCCCTCCCCCGCTCGCGGGGGAGGGTGTGGAAGAACGCGCGACGCTGGCCGCCCGGATCAGGTCCGGGGCAGGCTCCGCGCGGGATCCGCAGTGTACGAACGAGCACATGACGAATCCGAGCACCGCCGGACGCAGCAGTAATCAGTCGAGGATTGAAATCGGATCTGAGCGTCGCGAGCGGTGGCGTGACGGTGGCCGCCAGCGCGCAGGAACCGCAGTGTACAGATTGCGTACATGAGGATTCCGAGCACTGCCCTCCGTGGCGATGCAGACGGAGGAATCGCTTTAGCGCGTAGCGAGCAAGCGCCTGACGGTGGCCGCCGGCGCGCAGCAACCGGAGTGTACTTAGGGGTACATGAGGATTGCGAGCACCGCCGGACGCCGTCAGGCGCTTGCGCAGTAGCTCTAAAACGATTCCTAGTAGCGGCCGCCGCGTTTGTAGACGTAATTCGCCAACTCCTGCGCCTCCTTGTTCATGCGCATCAGGTTGACGTGCGTGATGCGGAACAGCGCGCGCATGACCTTGTAGACGAGGTGCGGAGTCTTTTCGATCCGCGATTCAAGCTCGGCGGGCTCCAGCGCGTAGAGCGTGGCGTCGCCGCGGGCCTTCAGCGTGGCCTGGCGCGGCACGGCGTCGACGAACGCGCGCGTGCCGGCGAACTCGCCCGGGCTCATCAGGTAGACGTGCTCCAGCTCGCCATGCTGCCGGCTGAGCACCTCGAGGCGGCCGTCGGCGAGCAGGAAGAGCCGGCGATCCTCGTCGCCCTCCTCGACCAGCACGTCGCCGTCGGACAGCGAATGCACGCCGAGAATCGACTGGAGATCCTCGATCTCGCCGGCATCGAGCTCCTGTCCGAGATACGAATCCTTCAGCTTCTGCGGGTCGATCGTCTGGGTCATTTCGGCTCCGGGCGGGGGTGTACGGTTTCGATCGGAATTGTACCGCCGTTGCGCGGCTCGTCGGCGATTCAGAACGGCATTCCGCCGCCGCCGGGCATGCCGCCGGGCATCCGCTTGAGCATCTTCTGCATGGCGGTCTTGCTCCCGGCCTTCTTCATCATCTTCTGCATCTGCTTGTGCTGCTTGAGCACCTTGTTGACGTCCTGGATCTGCGTTCCCGATCCCTGGGCGATGCGCCGCTTGCGCGAGCCGTTGATGGTGTCCGGGTAGCGTCGCTCCTTGGGCGTCATCGAGTTGACGATCGCGATCATGCGCCTGGTGCGCTTGTCGTCCAGCTGGGCCTTGGCCGCATCCGGCAGATTGCCCATCCCGGGGAGCTTGTCGGCGAGCGAGCCGAGGCCGCCGAGCTTTTCCATCTGCTCGAGCTGGTTCTTGAAATCGTCCAGACCGAACCGCCGCGAGCCCTTGCCGACCTTGCCGGCGAGCTTGCGCGCCTGCTTTTCGTCGACCTTGCGCTGGACGTCCTCGACGAGGCTGAGGACATCGCCCATCCCAAGGATGCGGGAAGCGAGACGGTCCGGGTGGAAGGGTTCGAGGCCATCGAGCTTCTCGCCGGTGCCGAGAAACTTGATCGGCTTGCCCGTGACCTCACGCACCGACAGCGCGGCGCCGCCGCGTGCGTCGCCGTCGGCCTTGGTCAGCACGACGCCGGTCAGCGGCAGCGCGTCGCCGAACGCCCTGGCGGTATTGGCCGCGTCCTGTCCGGTCATCGAGTCGACGACGAACAGCACCTCGGCGGGCCGCGTCGCCTTCTCGATCCGGTCGATCTCGTCCATCATCGCTTCGTCGACGGCAAGGCGACCGGCGGTATCGAGGATGAGCACGTCGGAGACCGTCTTGCGCGCCTCTTCCACCGCGGCGCGGGCGATCGCCTCGGCGTCCGTGGTCTCCGGGTGGCGATAGAACGCCGCGCCGGCCTGGCCGGCCACGGTTTCGAGCTGGTCGACGGCCGCCGGACGGTAGATGTCGGCCGAAGCCAGCAGCACGCGCTTGTCGTGACGCTCGCCGATGAACTTGGCCAGCTTGCCCGCCGTCGTGGTCTTGCCGGCTCCCTGCAGACCGGCCAGCAGGATCACGACCGGTGGCTGACGATTGAGCGCCAGCGGCTCGGAGTCGCCGCCCAGCACCTGGACCAGTTCGTCGTGCACGATCTTGATGAACGCCTCGCCCGGCTTGAGCCTCGAGACCACCTCCCGGCCCACCGCCTTTTCGCGGACGCGCTCGATGAACACCTTGACCGCCGGCAGCGCGACGTCGGCCTCCAGCAGCGCGCGACGCACGTCCCGCAGCGCATCGGCGATGTTTTCTTCGGTAAGCTTGCGGCCGCGCAGGCGATTCAGCGAATCGCCCAGGCGCTTGCTGAGTTGATCGAACATGACGTTGTTGGGTTTGATGCCTGGCCCGATTATACTGACCTGCTGAGCCGGACCGAGCGGATGCACCGTTGAACCCGTCCTACATCCTGCAGATTCTCACCGTCGTCACCTACCTGGTCGCCGCCTGCGTCATCGCGTGGGGCATCCACGCCGGTTCGACGCGCGTCAAGCGCGGCGGGTTGCTGCTGGCCGTGGCCGGCGTCGCACTGCACGCGTGGTCGTTCGCGCTGGAGTTCGGCCGTCTCGGCGCCCCCACGGCGGACTTCTTCAGCGCGCTGTCGCTGGTCTCGCTGTTGATCCTGATCGTGCTGCTCGTGCTGCTGGCCCGCTTCCCGCTGGTCGAGATCATGCCGCTGGCGCTGCCGGGCGCGGCGTTCATGGTCGTACACAAGCTCGTGATCTCGCCCGACCCGGTCGCCCTCGAGACCGGCAAGGTGATGCTCGACGTCCACATCACGGCCTCGCTGTTCTCGTACAGCCTGCTCAGCATCGCCGCGATCACCGCGCTGTTCATCGCGGTACTGCACAACCTGCTGCGTCGGCACAAGGGCGCGGCGCTGATCGAGATCCTGCCCCCGCTGGTGGTCATGGAGAACATGCTGTTCAAGATGATCGGAGTGGGCTGGATCATCCTGTCCATCAGCCTGGCCACGGGCCTGCTGTTCGTCGACAACCTGTTCGCACAGCACCTGGCGCACAAGACGTTTCTCTCGATCATCAGCTGGCTGGTGTTCGGCCTTCTGCTGCTGGGACGCTGGCGCTACGGCTGGCGCGGCATGCGCGTGGTCCGTCTGTGCCTGATCGGCATGGCGGTCCTCCTGCTGGCCTACTTCGGGAGCAAGGCGGTGCTCGAACTGGTGCTGGATCGGCGCTGGCAGGCCTGAAGACCGGCCCCGCCCGACTGCAGAAGTGAACGAGCCCGGCCACGACACTGGCGCCGCAGCCTCGCCGCGCGGAGAACCGGCGGGCGAGCTCGCCGCGCTGATCAACCCGCTGAGCTTCCGCATGAGCCTCAAGCAGCGCGCGAAACGAAGCGCCGACCGGGTACGGGCGCACGGCGGGCGCGTCTTCGAGGTCACGAACCTCGGCGAGATCGAGGCGGCGTTGAGCGAGGCGATGCGCAAGTCGGTCCGCCGGCTGGTCATCGCCGGCGGCGACGGCACGCTGCAGGGCACGGTCTCGTGGCTGGCGCGAAGGCTGGATAGCGCGGACCTGCCCGAGCTGATCGTGCTCTCGGCCGGCCGGACCAACTACGTCGCCGGCGACATCGGTGCCCGCCGGCATTTCCCGGACACGCTGGAGACCATCCTGACGACGGCGCCGGATCGCCTGCACCCGGTCGACCGCGCCACGCTGCACCTGCGTCATCCTTCGCTCGACCAGCAGCATGGCTTCTTCATGGCAGCCGCCGTCATCGACGAGATCATCCGCTACGTCCATCGCTGGCAGGCCGAACGCGAGAACTGGTGGCGGCGTCGCCACGCGGCCTCCACACTGGGGGTGTTGTCGCTGGCCTGGCGACGCGCGACCGGGCGCTACAGGAGCAGCCCGCCCACGCTGGAGATCGAAACCGATCCGCTCGGCCGGCTGGCCGGACCCTGCCGGTACCTGATGGCGACGACGCTGACGCACGCCGACAGCATCGTCGATCCCTATGCCGGCGGCGGACACGGCCCGCTGCGGCTGACGGCCGTCAGCGACCGGGCTGCCCACCGCAAGCGCTGGCTACCGGCGCTGGCGACGGGCCGATTCCATAAGGATATGAAACCGGAAAATGGCTATTTATCAGGCTTCTGCGAGAACATCCTGATACATGGTCTCGCGAATATCACGCTCGACGGCCAGGAATTCGATCTCGATCCCGGCAGCCCGCTCTCGGTGCGACCCGGTCCCGTCTTCCGGTTCCTGCGACCATGACGCCGGTGGAGCGCCACATGGCCGACGACCTGTCGCTGCCGCCCCCGCCAGGCATGGAACCGCTCGTCGACGCCATCCGGCGACGCTGCGGATCGGCGCTGCGCGCGGTGGTGCTCTATGGCTCGACGCGGCGCAGCGAAAACCCGGCGGATGGTCTCGTCGACCTGATGGCCGTGGTTTCCGACTACCGTTCGATGCACGGCTCCGGGCCGGCCGCGCTGATGAATTTCCTGCTTCCGCCCAACGTCTACTATCTCGAGGCCGGGCCCGACGAACGGCGCATCCGATGCAAGTGGATCGTCGTCTCGGAGCGCAGCCTGCGCCGGCGCACCGAGGGCGGATTCGACGCTTATTTCTGGGCACGCTTCACGCAGCCGTGCCGGTGTCTATGGGCCGCTGATTCGGCGGCCCTGCGGCGAATCGCACGGCTGCGCGCCGCGGCGGCGCGGCGCTTCGCGATCCGCGCGGCCGGACTCGGACGCGCATCGGTGACGGCCGAAGCGTTCTGGATCCGGGCGATCTCGGCAACCTACGGCTGCGAGCTGCGGCCGGAGCCGCCCGGCGCGGCGCGCGGGCTGGTCGAACGCGACCAGGAGTTCTGGCGGGAGCTGAGCGCGGGCCTGTTGCCTGAGGTGCCCGGCATTCTTCGCGAGGGCGAGATCTACCGAGTCGAACCGGGACGCGCCCGGGTCACGGCCGGCCGCGCAGGCTGGCTTGTGCGGAGGGCCTGGAGCAGAATGCTGCACGTCGTCCGGCTGCTCAAGGCCGCGGGCACGTTTGCCAACGGAGTCGATTACCTGTGCTGGAAGATCGAGCGACACAGCGGGGTCAGGGTCGAGCCGACCGAGCGTATGCGCCGGCATCCGCGGCTGGCGGCATGGGGACTGATGTGGCGTCTTTGGAGAAGCCGGGCCTTGAAATGAACAAGTCGACCGCGACGCTGCAGAACCGACAGGGCTCCGGCCGGATGCTGGCCAGCCTGTTCCGCCGCTATCCGGGCCGAAGCATCGTCGTGCTCCTCTCGCTGCTGGCGGCCAGCCTGCTCGACGGACTCGGCCTGTCGACGCTGTTGTCGATGATCTCGCTGACCAACCAGGCGCAGGACGACAGCCAGGCCGTGCTCGGCCAGGCCGAGGATCCTTCGCTGCCCGAGCGCCTCATCGAGTCCGGGTTCGACGCGATCGGCATCGCCCCGACGCTGCCGTGGCTGCTGGGTCTGGGAATCGTGCTGATCCTGTTCAAGACGCTGGCTGTGCTGCTGGCCAACCGCCAGGTCGGCTATGCGGTCGCCCAGGTCGCGACCGATCTCAGGCTGGACCTGGTACGGGCCGTCGTCGCCAGCCGGTGGCGATACTATCTCTCCAAGTCGGTGGGCAGCCTGGCCAACGCCATGGCCACCGAGGCCCAGCGCGCCTCGGAGGGCTACCTGCAGGGCGCGATCATGTCGGCACAGCTGATCACCGCCGTGGTCTACCTCGCCCTGGCGCTGATGATCTCCTGGCCGGTGACGCTGGGTGCGCTGGTGCTGGCCGCTGTCGTCCTGGGCGGGCTCAACCTGCTGGTGCGAACCGCCGGCCGGGCCGGGCGCAAGCAGACCGGGCTGCTGAAATCCATTCTTTCGGTGATGACCGACCAGCTTGCCGCGATCAAGCCGCTCAAGGCGATGGCGCGCGAGGACCGATTCGATACCCTGATCTCGTCCCAGACCGAGCAGCTCAACCGTTCGCTGCGCAAACAGGTGTTTTCCAAGGAAGCCATGAAGGCGCTCCAGGAAGCACTGCTGGTCGTGCTCGCCGCGATCGGCCTATTCATCATGCTGGCGCCGCTGGACATGAAGCTCTCGGCCGCGATGGTGCTGATCTTCCTGCTCGCCCGCTTCATCACATTGCTGTCCAAGGGGCAGCGGGCCTGGCAGCACATGGCGATCGCAGAGAGCGCGTACTGGTCTCTGAACGAGGCGATCGACGAGGCCCGGGAGCAACGCGAAAGCCTGCCCGGCACGCGCGCGCCGACGCTGGACGACGGCATCCGGTTCGAATCCGTCGATTTCGCGCATCCCGGGCAGCCGGTGTTCGAGGCGCTGTCGCTGGAGATCCCGGCCGGCGAACTGACGGTGATCACCGGCCCGTCGGGGTCGGGCAAGACGACGCTGATCGACCTCGTGGCCGGACTGCTGCGGCCCGACGGCGGACGGATCCTGATCGACGGCACCGACCTCGGCGAAATCGATCGCCGCGCCTGGCGGCGCTCCATCGGCTACGTGCCGCAGGAGGCGCTGCTGGTCAACGACTCGGTGTCCAGCAACATCACGCTGGGATCGTCCGAGCTTTCGGCAGACGACGTGGAGCGAGCGCTGGACAAGGCGGACGCGCTGGCCTTCGTGCAGCGCATGGACGGCGGACTGGACGCCTCGGTGGGCGAGCGCGGCGGTCGGCTGTCCGGCGGACAGCGCCAGAGGCTGGCGATCGCCAGGGCGCTGGTCCATCGGCCGAGGCTGCTGATCCTGGACGAGGCCACCAGCAATCTCGACCGGGAGGCCGAACGGGCGGTGCTCGCGACGATCGGCCACCTCAAGGGTGACCTCACGATGCTGGCCGTGACGCACCACGAGCCGATGCTGGAATTGGCCGACCGCATCTACAGGGTGCAGGACGGAGAGATTCTGCGCGTCGACGAAACTCGGCGGGGTTCTTCCTCGCCATGAAACGGCGCCCGCTGCGAAGGATCCGGCGCCGGATCGCCAGTGCACTGGCGTTCCGGCTCGCCGGCGCCGCGAGCCGCGGCGGTGCCGAACGGTTGCGGAGAATCGGGCGCGGCATCGGGACTCTTCATTATTGGCTGGCCTGGCCCTTCCACGGCCGGCTGCGCCGCGACATCGGGCGCGCGCTGGATATCGACCGTCGCGCAGCCGCGACCGTGCTGCGCACGGCCTGCCGAGAGAACGACCGGGCCGTGTTCGAGATCATCGCGCTGGCCCACCCGCGTTGCGACGTCGGGACCCTGGTCGCCCCGGTCGTCATCGAGTCCGTCGACGTTCTCGACGACGTCGTCCGGCGCGAACGCGGGGCGATCCTGCTCGGCATGCACATGGGCAACGGCATCCTCATGGCCGCCCGGCTGGCGCAGCGGGGCTACCCGGTGCACGTCGTCTACCGCGATCCGCGACGCCTGCCGCCGGGCCTGCTCGGAAGAAGCCTGGAGCGCGCCGGCTGCATACCGATCGAGATCGACCGCGCCAATCCGACGCGCAGCTTCCGCCGGATGCTGCAGGCGCTGGGCCGAGGCGGCCTGGTCTACGTGCTCATGGACCAGGCCAACAAGGGCGACGGCGCCGAGCGCGAATTCCTCGGCAAGCCGGTGCGGATGCCCACCGGCGTGCCCAGCCTGGCCGTGCGCACCGGCGCGCCCGTGGTTCCCATCCACGTCGAGGCCGCGGAGCCGCAATGGCGCTTCCGCGTTCATCGGCCGCTCGCCGGCGAGGACGCCGACGCGCTGCTCGATGCGATGATCGACTCGATGGAGGCCCGGATCCGCGCCCTTCCCGGGTTCTGGGCTTGGCACCACCGCCGCTGGAAGCGCTATCATTTCGGTTCCTGATCCCGACCGGGCCGCGATTCCATGCCGCTGATCACCCAACGTATCGTCCGCGGGCTGACGCCGTTCTTCGACCCGATCATGACGCCGGCCACGCGCAGCCGGCCCGAAAAGATCGTACTCGGCGTTCGGCCGGGCCACCGACCGAGCGAGAGACCGCCGGTGCGCATCTTTCTAGGCACCGAGCGACAGCAGTTTCGCGCCGAACGCGTGTTCCTGTGGTCCATCGAGAAACACCGGGATCCGAGCCGCATCTACGAGATCCACCTCCTCAAGGGGCTGAAGGGCTACATCAGCGGCTTCTGGATCACCGGTTTCACGAACTACCGCTTCGCCATTCCGTACTTCTGCGATTACGCCGGCCGTGCAATCTACAACGATGTCGACCAGGTCTGGCTGACCGACCCGGCAGAACTGTTCGACCGCGACATGGGAAAGGCAGGGTTCCTGTCCATCAACGATCACGATACGTCGGTCATGCTCGTCGACTGCCGCCGCATGTCCGGCGTCTGGAATCGCGAGGCAGTGGTGGGCACCACGCGCAAGCGCATCGAGGCCCGGGCCCGGGCCGCCGGCCTGTGGGGTGAAATGCCCGGCCGCTACAACGCTCGCGATGCCGAGCACGTGCCGGGCGAGTCGGCCTGCGTGCACTTCACGACACTGCATACGCAACCGTGGCGGCCGTTTCCCGAATGGTTCGTCTATCACAGCAACCCGACCGGATTCCTGTGGTTCGATCTCGAACGGGGCGCCGACGAAGCCGGATTCCTGCCCGTCTCGGCGCTGCGCCCCTCGTCGGCTTGGCCCGACGCCGCGTTGAGGCTGTCGTCGCGCCCGGACGGCCCGGAAATCACCGCACTGCTGGGTGCCCGTGCCGACGAAGCGATGGTCACCGAGGCGCGCGAGATCGAAGGCGTCCTGGAGCAGGTGCCCGACGCCGACCTGCCGTGGGTACTGGAACGCCTGTTCGCCATGTCCCGGCACCTCGAGATCCGCATCCGCGAGCCGGTGTTCATCCGGCGAAACCGGCCGCGACGCAGCCTGCATTTCTGGACCCAGCAGATGCAGCTGGCCGAGCGGCTGCATCCCGGGACCCGCTGGCGCCTTGAACGTCGCGTCGGGCCGATCAGGCGCGTCCTGCGCGGAGGCCCCCTGCCCGCCGGATCCGTGGCGGTGCTTTCACGGCCGGGCGCACGCGCGCGCAGCAAGGCCGAGGCGGTCGGCGCGACGCTGGCCCGCAAGACGCGCCGGGAACTGACGCGGATCGGCCTCCCCCGCAACGGGCTTGCCGCCGCCCTGCGTGCGCTGACCGGTCGGGGCGTGATCGACCCGGCGCATCCGCCCGCAGCCGTGATCGCGTCGGGCACTCTGGCAGTCCGGGCGGCGCGCCGGGCGGCGAAGCGCTGCGAAGAGCCGCCCGCCCTGGTGCTGATCGGCCGCCACGCCGGGGCGGTTCCCGAACACGGCGGCGTGGCGATCAGCATGGAGCACCACGAGCTTCCACCCCACCCCCGCCGCATCACGACGCTGGTGGGCTTCGGACACCGCGACGACTGGCGACCGGCGATCGACCCCGCCGCCTGGAGCCACTGGCTGGACAGGCCCCGACGCTGCGCGCTCCTGCTGGGCCGGAATCCGGCCCGCCGACCGTGGCGGGCCGAGGAACTCTCGGGGCTTTTCGATCAGGCGCTGGAATGGGCCGATCGCCGCAGCGCACGACTGCTCGTCGTGACGACCTCCGATGCGGCCGGGGCCGGATCCTGGTTCGTCGACCATGCCGGCGGTCGCGCCGACGTCTACGCCCGTTCGGCCGACGACAATCGGAATCCCTACAGCCTCGCCCTCGAACATGCCGGTTCGCTGCTGGTCGCCGGCGCGTCCCCGGGCGTGCTGCAGGATGCGCTGGCAAGCCCGCGTCCGGTCTATCTGGTTCCGGACACGCACCGCCCCGGTCTGCGTGCACGAATCGCATCGCGCATCGCCGATCGCGCGTTCAGACCCAGCTACAACAAGCGCGGCAGCATACGCCCACAACAGGGCATTACCTACGTGTGCGCCCGCCTCGTCGAACGCGGCTGGGTCGTGCCGCCCACCGGGCTGCGGACCTGGCAGCGCAAGCTCGTCGAGCGCGGAATGGCCGCCTGGATCGGCTCGGAGGCCGTTCCGTCGGGCCGCTACAGTCCGGAGCTCGACGTGGTCTGCGATGCGGCGATCACCCTTTTGCAACCGGGATCCCGCGAACAAGATTCGACGAAGCACGCACGCCCGTACGGTTCCTGAATCCCGGCTCGGCCCGCGGGCTATCATCGAACCCGGGCCCACAGAGCCGGTCGAACACTGCATGGACATCCGACGCTGCGCCGCGGGTCTACTGGCTTGCTGGCTTCTCACCGCTGCGCTACCCGGCGTCGCCGAGATCTATCGCTGCAAGGAGGGGGACACGACGGTGTTCTCGGACGTGCCCTGCGCAGACGATGCCCGGGTCCATCGCAGCAGCGATCGCATCAGCATCGTCGCGGCACCGACCGGGCTGGCCGAGATCGCCGCACGGAACCGGGCCTTCGTCGACGCCCGCCGCGAGCGGCTCGCCGACATGCGCCGTCGCGCTATCGAGGCCGGGCGCCGAGACGCACCGAGTCGAAGTCCCGGTACGGCCCCGGCGCAGCGGTCCCGGACCGTGATTTCGCCGTTCCTGGGCCCGGTACCGGCAACGCGATTCCGCCGCGACGCGGATCCTCGCTTCCGGCAGCAGCGCGAACGATCGGGGGACCCGGTGTCGGACCGGAACGACCGGACCGCGCGCCGGAGCGAACTGCGGTCGCGCTCCGACGAGACGGCCCCGATCGTCCGCGACGACCCGTAATCGTCGACTACCAGTGAATCCCGCGCATCAGGCTGGCGAACGCCATCTGTTCCTGCGTCACCTTGCTCTCGCCCTTCTCCGGCGTTTCGCCGCGCGCCGCCGCGGAATCGGGAAACATCCGGTAGGCGGAATTCATGACGATCTCGGAAATCTTGGGTGCAACGCCGTGCAGCACCTGGCCGAATATACCCAGGCGCGTCGCGATGCGCTGGGGCCGGTAGATCACGGCCTGCTTGACCATGTCGGCAGCGTCCTGCGGCGTGATCGTCGGCACCGACTCGTAGATCTTGGTCGGCGCGATCATGGGCGTGCGCACCAGCGGCATGTTGATCGTCGTGAACGCCACGCCGGTATCGTTGAACTCGGCGGCCGCGCAGCGAGAGAAGGCATCCAGCGCGGACTTCGAAGCGACGTAGGCGGAGAACCTTGGCGCATTGGTCAGCACGCCGATCGATGAAATGTTGATGATGTGCCCGCTGCGCCGATCTTCCATGACCGGCAGCAGGCCCAGGATCATCTTCAGCGCGCCGAAGTAGTTGAGCTGCATGCAGCGCTCGAAGTCGTGGAAGCGATCGTACGACAGGTTGATCGAGCGCCTGATCGACCGGCCGGCGTTGTTGACGAGCACGTCGACGGCCCCGTGATCGGAAAGCACCTGCTTGCACAGCTTTTCGGCCGCGCTCGTGTCTGCCAGGTCGCAGGTATAGGTGAACGCCGTACCGCCGGCGTCTTCGATCTCCTTCTTCGTCTCGTCCAGTTCGTCCTGTTTCCGCGCCACGATGATGACTTTCGCACCGGCCTCGGCCATCATCATCGCCGTGGCCCGTCCGATGCCGGACGAGCCGCCGGTGACCAGGACGACCTTGTCGCGAACGTGGCCGCTCAGCGACCGGTCGATGAACAGCTCCGGATCGAGGTGGCGCTCCCAGTAATCCCAGAGCACCCAGGCGTAATCTTCCAGCGGCGGAACCTCGATGCCCGACCCCTTGAGCGCCCGGTCGGTTTCGCGGCGATCGAAGCTGGTCGGGTAGTTGAAGAACGAAAGCACGTCCCTGGGAATCCCGAGATCGCCCAGCACCTGGTTGATGATGCGGCGCACCGGCGGCACCATGCCGATGCCGTGCTTGACCGGCTGGGGAATGAAATTGAACAGGCGCGCGTCGATGCGCATCGACATCAGCGGCGCGTGCGCGGCGTCGGCGAACAGGTTCATGACCTCGCCGATGCGTTTGGGCTTCGGATCGGTCAGGTGGAAGCAGGTGTTGTCGAGCTTGGGCTTGTGGGCAATGTGATCCATGGCCCTGGCCACGAAATCGACCGGGACGAGATTGATCCGCCCTCCTTCCAGTCCCAGCGTCGGGACCCACGGCGGCAGCATGCGTCGCAGCTTCTGGATGAGCTTGAAGAAGTAGTACGGTCCGTCGATCTTGTCGATCTCGCCGGTCTTCGAGTGCCCCACCACGATGCCCGGGCGATAGATGCGCCACGGGATCGGGCATTGCCGTCGCACCAGCCCTTCGGATTCGTGCTTGGTCCGGAAGTAGGGATGATCCAGTCCTTCGGCCTCCTCGAACATGTCCTCGCGGAACACGCCCTGGTACAGCCCGGCGGCCGCGATCGAAGAGGTGTGGTGGAAGCACTTCGCGCCCACGGCCTCGGCGAATTCCATCGCGTGGCGCGTGCCCTCGACGTTGATCCGCTCCTGCGCCTCCGCGCTGGCGCTCAGATCGTAGACGGCGGCGAGATGGAACACGTGCCTCACCTTGCCGCTCATTTTTTCCATGTCCGACTTCGAGACCCCCAGCCTGGCCTTCTCGATATCGCCGGTGACCGCGACGACGCGCTTCTTCGAATCGCTCCAGCGCTCGGCGACCAGCGCGTTGAATTTCTTCTTCGATCCCCGCCGGACCAGTACGAAAACGGTGCCGCGGCGCTCGAGCAGCTGATCGATCAGGTTGCGGCCGATGAACCCGGTGCCGCCCGTCACGAAGTAACTCATTGGATTCTCCCTGCGAATGGTTCGTTTCGACGAATTGAGCTGAAGCGCCAAGAGTACCGACGCCGAGGCGACGATACCACCCCGCGGGCACCCGGGCGCCCGAAACGTTGACCTTGCCGACGGGCCATGCTAAGAATGACACCCCTGCGGAACGACCAAGGGAATTGACCGGTGAGCGACCTGCAACAACGATTCGAACAAGCGGCCGAGCGTGTCCAGCAGCTCGACGAGCGCCCCGACAACGACACGCTCTTGAAGCTCTACGCACTCTACAAGCAGGGCTCGGAGGGGGACGTGTCGGGCGAACGCCCGGGATTCTTCGACTTCGTCGGCGTTGCCAAGTACGAGGCATGGGAGAAGCTGCAGGGCACGGAACGCGAAGAGGCGAAGAAACGCTACATCGAACTGGTCGATTCGCTGACGGAGTGATCTCCGCAGCCGGACGACTCCATGTCCCCCACGCGGACGCCGGAACGCATTCTCGAGACCGCGCTGGTGCTGTTCAACCGGGACGGCGAACCGAACGTCACGACCAACCGCATCGCCGACGAGCTGGACATCAGCCCTGGTAACCTGCACTACCATTTCCGGACCAAGCAGCGTCTCGTCGACGAGCTGTTCGGCCGGTTCGAGCAGCGAATGCTGGAACTGCTCGGCGGGGACTCCATTGAGCAGGCCGACGTCGAGGATGCATGGCTTTTCCTGCACCTGGTGTTCGAGACCATCGCCGATTACCGCTTTCTCTACCGCGACCTCAACGAGTTGTGCGGGCGAAGCAGGGGTTTCCGGCGACGCTTCCGGGCCATCTTCAAGCTGTCGATGCAAACGGCCGCCGACCTGCTGCACGGCCTCGAACGGAGCGGTCTGTGCGAGCCGGGAACGGCGGGCCGGGAGCCGGTGCTCCGCAACATCGTACTGGTCTCCAGCTACTGGATCGCGTTCGACGGGGTACTGGAGCCCGAGCACGAGCCGCGGCCCGGCCGAGCTGCGGTCCAGGTCATGAGCATCGTCGGCCCGTACCTCCTGGGCCCGGCCCGCGAGCAGTTCGCCCACCTCGCCGCCGCCTACCGCGACTGACCTTTACAAGTCGGGCCTGGAGTCGCTTCCCGGGTGCCCGACGGAACGCAAGACGGCAGACACGGTGCCTGCGACACGCGCAGCAGAAGGCCGGCTGAAGGGGCGAACGCCCCGGTGATCGGGTGGCGGGGCGTCGCGAGGGCGTCGCTCGTGATGCGGTGGGCGCGTTCTGCGACCGAGCCATCCGCAGGCGTAGCCGGAGGCTACGTCGCGGACGGGCGACCGAGCTGAACGTGGTCAACGCGTCGCGCGCCGACTCCGAAGCAGATCGCGACTCCCGGGACGCATGTTCTGCCGTTGCGGCCGGCGTTCGTCGCGAGCGGGGTGCAGGTGCCGTGGCTGGCGGCTTGCGCGAGAGAGCAATCCGCAAGCGTAGCAGAAGCTACGTCGAGGACGGGCGACCGAATTTCCGCACCGGTCGGCAACGGCAAAGCAACGTCACGGCGGTCGCGTGGCGGCTCGTCGCGAGGGTGTGTCACGTGCTGTGACGGGCGCGTTCTGCGACCGAGCCGACCGCAGGCGTAGCCGGAGGCTACGTTGAGGATCGGCGACCGAGCACAACGGGGCTGGCGCAGTGCGTGACGCAGCCGCAGCAGAGCCGCCGCGCGACCGCCGTGACGAAAAAAAACCCGGGCCAGTGGCCCGGGCAAAAAAGCAGCACTAGTTGGAGCAAAGTCCGGCTGCTTCGGGGTAGACCTGGTTGAAAGCCGCCTCGGTCAGGAGCTGCCGCCGGACGTCTTCTTGGTCGTCTTGGGCGCCGAAGAACCCTTTTGTTCCTTCTGGAGTTCACGCACCCGGGTGTTGAGTTCCTGCACCCGGTCGCTGAGCTCCTGGATCTCGTCGGACGTCGGAACGCCGAGGCGCGACAGCGCCCGTGCAACGCGCTCTTCGAAGACCTTTTCGAGCTTGTCCCAGTTGGTGCGGGCCTGCTCGCGGGCCTTGCCGACGCGACCTTCGACATCGCTGCGGACGCCGCCAACGGCATCTTCGACCGTCTTGCGGCCCTTGCCCTCGATCTTGCGGCCTTCCGAAACCAGCCGATCGAAGAACTTCGAGCTCTCGCTGATGACCTGGCCGGTCGTCTCGTTGATCACCTTTCCGCCGCGGCGAACCAGGCTGGCGCCTTCTTCCTGCGCCATCGAGAATGCACCCAGGCCAGCCAGCCAGATTTCATGGGCGTTTTCCTGGACGTCGGAGAAATTGCCCGACTTCCGCGCGGTCTTCTTGCTCGCCGTCTTCTTGCTGGTCTTCTTCTTGGAAACCTTCTTTTTCGCCGTCTTCTTGGCCATTTCGTTTACCTCTTGGTCGTTCGAAACTGCTCCACGTTCCGGAGCCTTGAATGCAATGTAGACCCGAAAATTAGAGCGGTCACACTAGGAACCTGCGAACAACCCGGCGCAGGCACGATGCGGGAGGTGCATGCCGCACCCCGCCCGGCGTAGAATTCGGCCACTCATTGTTCAGGAGCGACCCGCATGGACACCAGCCAGTGGTCCGAATTCACCGGCGACGCAGACGCGTTCGACTATCCCGAAGACGAAATGAAACAACGATGGGACGAGCTGCACGCCGGCGATCGAGAAGCGTGGCCGACCGAGACGAAGATCCGGGAGGCCTGGCGCCTGTTCCACGCCGGCGATTTCGCCGGCGCCGTCGACCGCGGCCTGGATGCCGGCGAAACCGCGCACGTGGTGGTCAACAAGGCCTCCGGCATCTATGCCGACTACCTCGAAGAGAACGACGAA
This sequence comes from Candidatus Wenzhouxiangella sp. M2_3B_020, assembly GCA_051428125.1. Lineage (GTDB taxonomy): Bacteria > Pseudomonadota > Gammaproteobacteria > Xanthomonadales > Wenzhouxiangellaceae. The sequence continues at coordinate 58,188 of JBPRGD010000015.1, read as the reverse complement.
ACGCGCAACGCGATCTACACCGCCGGCATCGAGCGCGCCGAAAATGCAGTGGAATCGGATCCGGACAACCCCAATTCGCACTATTTTCATGCCTATCACCTGGGCCGCTACAGCCAGAGCATCTCGATCGCGAAGGCGCTGAGCCAGGGACTGGGTGGAAAGATCAAGCGCTCTCTGGATCGGGCCATCGAACTGGCGCCCGAACACGCCGAGGCGCACACCGCGCTCGGCCTCTACCACGCCGAGGTCATCGCCAAGGTCGGCAAGCTGGTCGGATCCATGACCTACGGCGCCAGCGCGGACAAGGCGCTGGAGCACTTCAGCGAAGCGATCCGTATCTCGGACGCGCCCATCGCGTGGATCGAATACGGGAACGGGCTCTACCTGCTGTTCGGCGACAAGCGACTGGAAGAATCCAACGAGGCATTCGAAAAGGCCGCCGCGATGACCCCCATCGACGTGATGCAGGCACTGGACATCCAGTACGCCGGCGACTCGCTGGGTTGAACCGTCTCGAAGCCTTCGGCGGTCAGGCTTCGCCGAAGTGGTCCAGCCAGGCCTGTACGTGGTTCTCCACCTCTTCCGGGCTGCGGTTGACGTCGGGGCCGAGCATCATGACCAGGTGGAGAAGATTCTCGAACTCGTCGCGGAAATGGCCGACGAGGCGATCGGGATCCGGGACCAGCTTGTTGTCCGTGATCACGCCGCAAAAGACCTGGTCGTTGTAGCTGAGAATGCTGATGCCCATCCCGATGGACCCGCTCTGGGGCACCCAGAACATCATCTGACCGATCTCCGCTCCGGCCAGGTACAGCGCCTGCCGCGGACCGGGCACGTTCGTGAGCACCGTCGTCGCCTTGCGCGCGAACAACTCGAGCGCGGCCTGCTGCACCGCCGCCGGCGCCATGCCCACCGTCGCGAGCAGTCCCAGCGAAACGCTGGCCTGCTTCGAGTTCTTCAGGTGATGCATGTTCTCGGCGACCCGGTAGATGCGCGCCAGCGGGTTGGGTTCCCAGATCGGAAGATCCAGGAACACCGTGCCGAAATGATTGCCGAGGTCCTTGGCATGCTCCAGCGGACGCAGATTGACCGGAATCGTCGCCCGTATCTCCAGCTCGGAAGGATCGTCCCCGTAGTCGCGCAGGTAGCGATGCAGCGCACCAGTCATGATGCCGATCAGCGCATCGTTGACGGTGCAGCCCAGGGCCTGGCTGATCGCCTTGACCTCCAGCAACGGCAGCGGCGCGGTCCAGGCCACGCGCTTGCGCACGCCCAGAGGCCCCTTGAAGCGCGATTCCGGATCGTCGGAGAGAAGCAGCATCGTCGCGAGCTCGGAGAGGATTTCCGATGCGCTGTCGGCGTACTGCACCGCCTGCGCAGGATCGCGAATGAGCTGGCCGGCCTCCTCGACGAGCTTGTAGCCCAGATGCTGGACCGCATCGATGCCCTCGCGCGCCGGCTCCATCAGCCGCTTGAAGACGTTGGATTCGCGTGCCCGTCGCCGCTTCCACTGTTCCGGCTCCACGAGCGCCTTGGACTTCTCGCGATTGCTGTCGGTCAGCGAAAGCATCACCTGGACCAGCGCGATGCCGTCGGCGTAGCAATGATGGATGCGGGTGATCACCGCCGGCCCCTCGACGTAGTTCTCGACGAAGTGGAACTGCCACAGCGGACGGTACTTGTCCAGCGGGGTGGATGCCAGGTCCGAGACGAATTCCTGCAGCTCCGCCTTCCCGGCATCACCCGGAAGCGCGATGCGCCGGATATGGGAGGTGAGCTCGAAATCCTCGTCCTCCTCCCACCAGCAACCCCGGGCGGTTTCCACGGCCTTGTGGCGAAAACGGGGAAACGCCAGGAACCGCGATGCCACGACCTCCTTGAAACGATCGAAGTCGACATCCTCGTCGAGCACCATGACGCCGGTGATCATCATGAGGTTGGTCGGACTTTCCATGCGCAGCCAGGCCGTGTCGACCTTGGCGATCGGCTGACGATGCGGTTCGGTCACGAAACGGGTTCCTTCTTCGGCGGGTCGAAGCTGCGGAGCGATTCTTTCATGCGACCGCAGGGCGGTCAACTGCCGCCGGCGAGCTCGCGCGCGGCGGCCAGCGCGTCTTCCAGCCTCCGGCATCCGCGGATCGCGAGCTTCGCGCGCACGCCCTTGACGTTGCCTGCCGGGACCAGCGCGTTGACGAAACCCTGCCCGGCCGCTTCGCGCAGGCGTTCCTCGCCGTTGAAGACCGGCCTGAGCTCGCCGGACAGTCCGACCTCGCCGAAGGCCGCCAGATCGCGCGCCAGCGGCGTCTCCCGCAGCGACGACTGGATCGCCAGCGCGACGGCCAGGTCCGAGGCCGTCTCTCCGACACGGATTCCGCCGGTGACGTTGACGAAAACGTCCTGGTCGTTGACCTGTATGCCGCAATGGCGGTGCATGACCGCCAGCAGCATCGCCAATCGGCCGGGGTCGATGCCGACCGCCACTCGCCGGGGCTGCGACAGGCTGCTGGGTGCGACCAGCGCCTGGACTTCGACCAGCATCGGCCGCGTGCCCTCCCGCGTAACCAGTACGCACGAGCCCGCCGCCGGCTCGCCGTCGCCCGACAGGAAGATCGCCGACGGATTCGCGACCGGTTTCAGCCCCGTATCGGTCATCGCGAACACGCCGAGTTCGTTGGCGGCGCCGAAGCGGTTCTTGACCGACCGGATGAGCCGGAAGCGGCTGCCCGAATCGGACTCGAAGTACAGCACGCCGTCGACCATGTGCTCGAGAACGCGCGGGCCGGCCAGCGCTCCTTCCTTGGTGACGTGACCGACCAGGACGACGGTGCAACCGGTCTGCTTGGCGTACTGGACCAGTCGCCCGGCGCATTCGCGCACCTGCGCGACCGCGCCGGGCGCCGACTGCAGCGTCTCGCTCCAGAGCGTCTGTATCGAGTCGATGACCATGAACGCCGGTCGGCCCGCCTCGGCCGTGGCGAGAATGGTTTCCAGCGATGTTTCGGTCAGGCATTCGACGGTGTGCGGATCCAGCCCGAGCCGGCGCGCGCGCATCGCCACCTGGCCGGCGGACTCCTCGCCGGTCACGTACAGCGCCTTGCGCTCCGCGGCGATCGCGGCCTGCGACTGCAGCAGAAGCGTGGACTTGCCGATGCCGGGATCGCCACCGATGAGGACCACCGATCCCGGCACAAGGCCACCGCCAAGGACCCTGTCCAGCTCGGTCAGGCCGGCCGAGAAACGCGGCGTCTCGGTTGCCGAAACCGAGTCCAGCCGAACCACCCGTCCGCTATCGCCGCCGCTCCAGCCGCTTCGGCGGCCGCTTTTGGGCGCCGGCGCTGCAACCGATTCCTCGAGCGTGTTCCACGCCTCGCAGTCGGGGCACTGGCCGCTCCATTTCGACTGCCGGGCCCCGCACTCGCGGCAGACGTAGACGGACTTGGGTTTCGCCATGCCGATATTGTCTCAGAAGCCGCGCACGCCGACGCCTTCGCTGCGGCAGAATAAGCGACCGGCGCGTGTGGAGATCGGAAAGGATGAAACGCGAGGAACAACCGCTGATCGGTGAATCCGTCGCGTTCCTGGAAGTCCTCGAGCGCGTGTCGTCGGCCGCCGCGCTGAACCGTCCGGTCCTGATCGTCGGCGAGCGTGGAACCGGCAAGGAACTGATCGCCGAGCGTCTTCATTTCCTTTCGCCGCGCTGGGAGCAGCCCCTGGTGCGCCTCAACTGCGCCGCGATCAGCCACGACCTGCTGGAGTCGGAACTGTTCGGGCACGAAGCCGGCGCGTTCACCGATGCGACGCGGCGCCGTAGCGGACGCTTCGAGATCGCCGACGGCGGCACGCTGTTCCTCGATGAACTCGCGACCACGTCTCAGGCGGTCCAGGAGAAGATCCTCAGGGTCGTCGAATACGGCGAATTCGAGCGCCTCGGCTCGTCGGAATCGATCACCGTCGATGTGCGCGTCGTCGGAGCGACCAACCAGCATCTCCCCGACCTTGCGCGCGCCGGCCGATTCCGCCCCGATCTGCTGGATCGGCTGTCGTTCGACGTCATCACGCTGCCGCCGCTGCGCGCCCGGCGCGACGACATCGAGCCCCTGGCCGAACAGTTCGCGATCCGGATGAGCCGCGAACTGGGCCGCGAGCTGTTCGCGGGTTTTTCGGCGCGGACGTTGGAACGGCTGAAGGCGCATCCGTGGCCGGGCAACGTGCGCGAACTCAAGAACGTGGTCGAGCGCGCCGTCTATCGGCTCGAGAACCCGCGCAAGCCGATCCGCGAAATCGTTCTGGATCCGTTCGATTCTCCCTGGCAGCCCGCCGACCCGGCTCTCGATCCGGATGCCGGCGCCGTCGCGCCCCCCGACGACCTGCGCGCGTGGCTGGACGAACAGGAAAAGCGCTGGGTGGAACGGGCACTGGCCGAATGCAAGGGCAACAGACGGCGCGCGGCCGAGCGCCTGGGCCTGAGCTACGACCAGCTGCGCGGAATTCTCCGCAAGCACGCGTGACCGAGCGCGTACTGCCCGCGTGGATCCCGATCAGGCGTCCGCGTCCCGATGCGGTACCCGACGGGTAACGCGGCAGAGCAGTTCATAGGGAATGGTGCCGGCCGCCTCGGCGACCCGTTCCACCGGCAGACCCCGGCCCCACAGCACCACCGGATCGCCGACGCGCGCTTCGGGCTGGCCGTCGAGGTCGATCGTGATCATGTCCATGGACACGCGACCGACCAATCGCTGACCGCGGCCGTTGACCAGGACCGGGGCGCCGTCGGGCATGTTGCGCGGGTAACCGTCTCCGTAACCGATGGCGGCCACGCCGATTCGCATCGACGTTTCGGACACGAAGCGGGCGCCGTAACCGATCGCTTCGCCGGCTCCGATCTCGTTGACCGCCATCAATCGCGTTTCCAGCGTCATCGCCGGCCGCAGGCCCAGGTCCGGACCGTCCTGCCCGGCCAACGGCGAGACGCCGTAGACCAGCAGACCGGCCCGCACCCAGTCGCGGCGGGTGCTGGGCAGGTTCAGCAGCGCGGCGGAATTGGCCATGCAACGCGGCCCTTCGAGCTCGGCCGTGGCGCCGTCGAAAGCCCGGATCTGCTGCTCGTTGAGCGGATGGTCGCGCTGGTCGGCGCACGCGAAGTGCGTCATCAGCACCACCTCGTCGATGCCGTCCACCGCGTCCAGCCTGCGCCGCGCCTCCGCGGCCCGCTCCAGCGGGAAACCGAGCCGGTGCATGCCCGAGTCGATCTTGAGCCAGACCCTCGAACCGGGAGATGCACCGGCCGCTTCCAGCCACTGGAGCTGCGCATCGTGATGGACCACCGTTTCCAGTCGCAGCGAACGCGCGGCATCGAGTTCGTCGGCCGACATCGCGCCCTCGAGCAGCAGGATGGGCGCTCGTGGCGCCATGCTGCGGATCGCGCGCGCCTCGTCCATCGTCGCGACGGCCAGCATGTCGGCCTCGAGCAGCGCGGGCAGGCAGCGCCGAAGGCCGTGGCCGTAGGCGTCGGCCTTGACCACGGCCATGATCCGCGCACCGTCGGCAAGCGCACGGACCCGTTCGAGGTTGCAACCCAGCGTCGGAACGTCGATGGAGGCGAACGTATTGCGGGACACGGTGAGAGGTTCCTGGATGGCGGGGTATTCGTTTCGCGCGTCGGAGCGTCAGAGTACGCCCGGAATCAGCCAGGCGGTACGACTGCGGTAGCCGGCCCAATCGGGATGGCGGCTCATGCGTTCTTCCTTGACGCGCATGTTCACAGCGAACACGCCCAGCCAGACCCATGCGAGCACCAGCAAGGGCAGCCAGTGCCAGACCATCAGCGCGAAACTCGCGTAGACCATGATCTCGCCCAGATAGTTGGGATGCCGCACGTACCGGAACATGCCGTCGGTGATCAGGCCGGAACGCTCGCGCAGCGTGAAGTACTTCTGTGCATCCGACGCGATCATGATCGTGCATCCGAGCAGGCACAGCAGCGTGCACAATCCGTACCAGGCCCCGTCGGCCAGCGGATAGTCACCCGGCGCGGTGCCGGAGACCAGCAGCCACCCGAAGATCCAGTACCACCCCAGGACGCCGGCGAACGCCATCGCGGCACCCCCTATGGTCACCCGACGCTGCCACGCCGGGTCGGGGAACGCGAGGTCCTTGATCAGCCAGACCAGGCCGTAGCCGCCGTGAAGTGCGAAGTACAGCCACTCGCGCGCGGACCAGGCGTCGTAGGCCGCCATCAGGGCAAGCAGCAGCAGCGGCGTGCCGGCCTTCTGGAAATCGATGACCTGGTTGAACTTCCACGGCCTCGGACCGCCACCGAAATCCGTCGTCAACCAGTTCGTCCAGGCCTGGAACGAAGCCGCCCGCGACCGGGCGGCTCGGGGTTCCGGGCCTCCGGACGTGGTGCGATCGGTCACATCGGGCCGGCGGTCTCGCCCGTGCCTTCGACCGGCTTGAGCCCGCGGCGCTCGAGCAGCGGCTCGATGTCCGGTTCACGGCCGGTGAAATCCTCGAACAGCTGCATGGCGTCCTTGCTGCCGCCCTGCGAAAGCAGCGTTTCGCGGAAATGATCGCCGTTTTCGCGCGTCAGGCCCCCGTTCTCCTCGAGCCACTTGACGCTGTCGGCATCGAGGACCTCGCTCCAGATGTAGGAGTAGTAGCCGGCCGAGTAGCCGCCCATGATGTGCGAGAAATACGTGGTCCGGTAGCGCGAAGGCACCGGGTCGTAATCCATGCCGGCATCGGCCAGGCACCGGGCCTCGAAGTCCAGGATCTCGTCGGCGGACGGAACCTCGTCGGGCGTCAGCTTGTGATAGCACATGTCCAGGATGGATGCGGCCAGGTACTCCGTCGTCCGGTAGCCCTCGTTGAACTTCTCTGCCTCGATCACGCGATTGAGCAACTCCTGCGGAATCCGTTCGCCGGTTTCGTGGTGAAGCGCGTAGTTCTCGAGGATGGACGGCCACGTGGCCCACATCTCGTTGACCTGCGACGGGTACTCGACGAAGTCGCGCGGAACGGACGTGCCCGAGAAACTCGGGTACTCGACGTCCGAGAACATGCCGTGCAGCGCATGCCCGAACTCGTGGAACATCGTCGTGACCTCGTCCAGCGTCATCAGCGTGGGCTCGCCGTCGGGCGGCTTGGGGATGTTCTGGTGATTGGCGACCACCGGCTCGGTGCCAAGCAGGTCCGACTGCGGCACATAGGCGTTCATCCAGGCGCCGCCCCGCTTCGACGGGCGCGCGTAGAAGTCGCCGATGAAGATGGCGAGACGCTCGCCGTCGGTATCGAAGACCTCCCAGACGCGCACGTCGGGATGATAGACCGGCAGGTCCGGGCGTTCCTCGAACGTGATGCCGTAGAGCTGCTCGGCGGCGTGGAACACGCCATCGACGAGAACGTTGTCGATCTCGAAATACGGCTTGATCTGGTTCGCGTCGAAGGCGAACTGCTCCTGCCGGACCTGCTCGGCATAGAACGGCCAGTCCCAGGACTGCAGCTCGAACGGCTCGTCGACGCTTTCGTCGATCTTGGCCTGCAGCGCTTCGCCCTCCTTGCGAGCGTTCGCCACGGCCACCGGCGCGAGCTGGCCGAGGATGTCCTGTACGGCCGCCACGGTCTTGGCGGTGCGCTCCTCGAGGACGTAATCGGCATGGGTGTCGTAGCCCAGCAACCTTGCACGCTCGGCGCGCAGCCGCACGACGGTGGAGACGATCTCGCGGTTGTCGTACTCGTTGCCACGGCTGCCTCGAGCCAGCGAAGCCTCCATCAGTCGCCGACGAACGTCGCGGTCGACCAGCGATGACAACTGCGGCTGGCTGGAATAGTTCTGCAGCGTGAGCACGTACTTGCCTTCCAGACCGCGGTCGGCGGCCTCGGCGGCGGCGGCGTCGATGGCGGCCTCGCCCATGCCCTCGAGTTCGGCCGCGGTGTCGACGACGACCGCGGAGTCGTTGACTTCCTTGAGCACGTTCTGCGAGAACTCGGTGCTCAGGCGTGCCAGCTCCGCGTTGATCTCGCGCAACCGGTTCTTCTGCTCTTCGGAAAGCCGCGCGCCGGCGCGCACGAAGTCGCGATGATATTCCTCCAGAAGTCGCATCTGTTCGGGGTTCAGCCCCAGTTCGTCGCGGCGCTGGTGCAGCGCGTCGATGCGGGCGAACAGCGCGGGATCGAGCTGGATCGCATCGCTGTGGGCCGACAGCCTGGGGGAGATCTCGCGCTGGATTTCCCGCCTGCGATCGCTGGAATCGGCGCTGACCAGCGCGAAGAAGACGCTGGTGACACGGTCCAGCAGCCGCCCGCTGCGCTCCATCGCGACGATGGTGTTCTCGAACGTCGGCGGCTCCGGGTGATTCGCGATGTCGTCGATCTCCTCGAGGTGCTCTTCCATGCCCCGCTCCATCGCCGGCATGAAATGCTCATCGGAAATCCGGTCGAACGGCGGCATGCGGTTGGGCAGCGTGGAAACGGCGAAGAACGGATTTTCGGACCCGTCGGTCATTTCCACCTCGGCTGCCGATCGCGCCTGGTCGATCGCCTGTTCGGCCTGTTCTTCGGCCTGGGCGGGCACATCTTCACCCTCGCCGCCGCAGGCGGCCAGGAACAGCGCAAGCGCGCCGGTCATCGAAACTCGAATGGCATTCACGTTGGTTTGTCTCCGCAATTTCAGAAGGCCGGGCATGTTAGCAAAATCGCGCCGGCCGCCCCGGCAGGCGGCAAGACGGCGCGGGATCCTCGGCTGCTTACCAGGTCAGATCGTCCGGGACCGGCGGGTAGTCGCCTTCGTCTTCGGCCTCGGGTTCGGCGCCGCTGAGGTCCGGGACCAGATCGTCGGCAAGAGCGCGGTAGCGCTCCAGCACGTCCATGGCCACGATGAGGTAGCGGCCCCGCAGGCTCACGACACCCAGCTCGCCGCGGTTGATCGCGGCGCGCTGCTCTGGCGTGCACAGGACGCGGCGGATGCGTCCCAGGTGCTCGAAATACCGGGGCAGATCCGCCTCGTCGACGTTGAGCACCCGACCCTCGACGAGCCCGTCCAGCTCGAGGTTGCGCTTCCGGCGGGCTTCCTGATCGGCGACCCGGGCCTGCTTTTCCCTTTCCTTTTCGGCCTTCTCGGCCTTCCGCCGGGCAGCCCAGGCCCGCTCCAGGTCCGAAGGACCCGAACCGGCGGCGCCGCGGTTGCCCGCGCGCTTCGGCCGGCCGGAATCGGCCCGCTTGCCGGCCCCGCGATCCTTCTTGCCGGAATGGCGGCGCTTCTTCCGCTCCGGACCAGCGCCCGTGGACTTCGCGTTCTGCCGGCGCTTCTGGTCTTCCTTCGCCAGACCGGTTTCCAGCAGCGCGTCCTGCAACGATCCCATCGCGTCTCCCTCGCATCGACCGCGCCGGAACGGTCCCGGCGCAGCGTCGAGCGCTCGTTACTCGCTCGTCTCGTCTTCCGTCGGCTGGACTTCCAGGAGCTCGACCTCGAAGATCAACGTCGAGTTGGGTCCGATGGGCCCCGGACGCCCCTGCTCGCCGTAAGCCAGTTCGGACGGAATGAAGAACTCGTACTTGGCGCCCTCTTCCATCAGCTGCAGACCCTCGGTCCAGCCCGGAATGACCTGGTTCAGTCCGAACGTCGCCGGCTCCTCGCGGGCGTAGGAACTGTCGAACTCCACGCCGTTGATGAGCTTGCCGCGGTAATGGACCGTCACCCGGTCGTCGGCATCGGGGCTGGCCCCGTCGCCGGCTTCGATGACCCGGTACTGCAGGCCGGAATCCGTGACCTCGACGCCTTCCTTCTCGGCGTTGGCGGCCAGGAAGGCCTCGCCCTCTTCCTTGTTGACGCGTGCGTCCTCGGCACGTTGCTCGGCGAGTTTCTGCTGGCGCTGCTGGATGAACTTCTCGCGCTCGGCCAGCGCCTCTTCCTGCGTCAGCAGCGTTTCCTCGCCGAGGTAGCTGGCTTTCAGTCCTTCCATCAGGATATCGATGTCCAGCGGCATGTCCTGGCCGGCCAGCGACTGGCCGATGTCCATGCCGATGGTGTAGCTCAGTCGGTCTTCCGGGGTGTCCAGCTCGGTTTCCTGGGCGACGGCGAACGGGCTCATCAATGCCGCGCTCAGCGCGACAGGCAACAGCTTGCGATTCATGATTGACTCCGAGTGTTGTGTGTTTCGAATCTGAATTCGGTGCGGTGAGAACTCTTGACACGCGCTGGCGCCCACAGTTCCACGCCCGTATCCCCGTGGAGCAGCGCATGCATCGCTTGGCGGAATGATACCAGCCCCGCCCGCCGGAGCGACGCCGGGGTCCGGGCGGGCATCTTCACCGCGCACCGGGGTTGACAGTGTCGTGGTGTGCTACTATACTATAACACCAATACATGACCGAACCGCGACGTCACCACGAGGAGCCCGACATGCTGCCGATCACGAATCACCGCACCATCCACGTGCCGCACAGCCTGGCCACGCTGGCCGCCATCGTTGCGCTGATCACGGCCCTGGGTTGGAATTCGGTCGACGGTGGCCGCCCCACCGCGGACGCGTCCGGGCCCGCCGCCGGCGAAGCCCACACGACGGTTCGGGGCACGGCCACCGACGACGCGGAATCCGGCGGCCGCGCGTCGCAAGACCGCCCCGATGGAAACGGCAGCGGTCTTTCGGGCCTGCTTCCCCTCGTGCTGCCCAGCGTGACCGCCCCTTGATGGCACAGCGTCACTGGGAGGACAACCAGCCGATCTATTGGCAATTGCGGGAACAGACGGTTTCCGCGATTATCGACGGCACGCTCAAGGAGGGCGAGCCGCTGCCGTCGGTCCGCCAGGTCGCGGTGGACTTCCAGATCAATCCGCTGACGGTTTCCAAGGCCTACCAGTCGCTGGTCGATGACGGTCTCGTCGAGAAACGCCGCGGCGTCGGCATGTTCGTCGTCGAAGGTGCGCGCGAGCGGCTGCTCGCCAGCGAGCGGGAGCATTTTCTCAACGAGGAATGGCCGCGAATCGTCGAAAGAATCCGGAAGCTCGGCCTGGACCCCGGCGAGCTTGCCCAATCCATCGAAGAACGGGAGTAGAGCGAATGGAACCGAGCATCATCCGCGCGCACGACCTGACGCGCCGGTACGGCAGCAACGTCGCGCTGGACCACGTGGACCTGGACGTGCCGGCCGGCCGCATCGTCGGCCTGATCGGGCCCAACGGAGCCGGCAAGACGACCGCGCTCAAGGCCATCCTCGGTCTGACGAAATTCGAGGGCTCGCTGGAGGTTCTGGGCCTGGATCCCTCCAGGCATCGTGACGAGCTCATGGAAGACGTCTGCTTCATCGCCGACGTCGCCGTCCTGCCTCGCTGGGCCAGGGTCTGGCAGATCATCGAATTGACCGAGAAACTCCATCCGCGGTTCTCGCGCAAGCAGTGCATGAAGTACCTGGCCCGCACCAAGATCAAGCAGCATTCGAAGGTCCGGGCGCTGTCCAAGGGCATGGTCGTCCAGCTCCATCTCGCGCTGGTGATGTCCATCGACGCCAAGCTGCTCGTTCTGGACGAACCGACGCTGGGCCTGGACATCCTGTTCCGCAAGCAGTTCTACACCAGCCTTCTCAACGAGTATTTCGACGAGCAGCGCACCATCCTGATCACGACGCACCAGGTCGAGGAGGTCGAGCACATCCTCACCGACCTGATCTTCATCAAGGACGGCGACCTGATCGTCAACAGCACGATGGACGACATCTACGAACGCTATACCGAAGTCATGGTCGCGCCGGACATGCTCGATCGCGCGCGAAAGCTCGAGCCGATCCACGAGCGCGTGCTGTTCGGGCGCCACATCCTGCTGTTCGACGATGCCGACCAGCAGGAACTCGCCGAGATCGGCGAAATCCACAAGCCCAGCGTGGCCGACCTGTTCGTCGCGCTGATGGGCGAGCCGACGCACGAAGAGGAGGAATCGGCATGAATACCGGTGCACTCTCGAGCCTCTGGATCCTCGTACGCCGGGAAATCTGGGAGAGCCCGGTCGCCTTCAAGTGGACGCCGCTGATCATCGCCGGCTTCATCCTGCTTGTCACGGTCCTCACGCTGATCATCGGAGCCCGCGTCGACAACGAACTGGTATTCACCGCCGACGGCATCCGGATGTACGCCGAAATGGACGACAACCAGCAGCGCCTGATGGCCGCCGGCTTCATGTTCTCCATATCTGCCCTGTTCCACCAGGTGATGTTCCTCGTCGTCGTCTTCTACCTCGCCGGCAGTCTCTACGACGACCGCCGCGACCGTTCCATCCTGTTCTGGAAGTCGCTTCCGGTTGCCGACCGCACGACGGTGGCCTCGAAGATCCTGACGGCCGCGGTCGCCGCACCCATCGTCTATCTGGCCGGCATCGCGCTGATCCAGCTCATCATGGTATTGATCGCCTCCGGATACGGCCTGATGGCCGGGATCGACATCTTCAGCGAGGTCTGGGTCCCCACCAATCTCCCGCGCGTCTGGCTGGTCACCCTGGCCGGGAGCCTGGTCCAGTCGCTGTGGCTTCTGCCCATCTACGCATGGCTGATGTTCTGCTCGTCGTGGGCGCCGCGCCTGCCCATACTGATCGCGGTGCTGGTGCCGGTGCTCATCGGCATGTTCCAGCATTTCTGGAGCTTCTTCTCCAACTTCAGGCTGCCCGACTACAACCTGCTCTGGGTCATCCTGCAGCGCATCGGCAGGGGCGTGATGCCGTCGCAGATCCGGTGGGAGGAGATCGATACGCGAAGCGGCAGCATGGGGATCGAGCCCAGCGCCGACATCCTCATGAGCTTCAAGGGCGTGGGTTCCTACCTGGTGACCTGGGAAATGTGGATCGGTATCGCCATCGGCCTGGTTCTGCTGGCCGGAGCGGTCTGGTTCCGCCGCCGCGCCACCGATTCCTGAGCACGCCGCGGAAGCATCGCCGACCGGTTCCGCGGAGCCGGTCGTGTGCTAACATTTCGCGTGCATTCAAGGGGCTTCCGAAGGACCGCGGCGTACCCTCGAACGGCGACCGCGGCAGTCACGCAAAGGAACCGGCCATGCTTCGAACAATGCTTCATGCCTCGATTCTTACCGTCCTGGTCGCCGTGTCGACCGGAATCGCGAATCCCGCGCTTTCCGATGTCCTTCTCATCGAGGAAGTTCGTGAATCCATGCGCCGCGATCTCCCGTCCAACGGGTTGACCAAGGCCGAGGTCCGCCAACGCTTCGGCGATCCCGCGCGGGAGCACTCGCCGGTCGGCGAGCCGCCGATCAGCCGTTGGGAATACGAGGAGTACTCGGTCTACTTCGAGCACGACCTCGTCCTCGACAGCGTACTGAACCGGGGTGCGGTGCTCGACCGGATGCAGGGTGGCGGCTGAGGCATCGGCGCAGTGCATCCGGTCGAATATCGGCTGCCGGCCGAGTGGGAAAAGCAGGGTGCCCTGCTGCTGGCCTGGCCGTTCCCGGGCAGCGACTGGGATCCGGTCCTGGACCGGGTGCAGGACGAATACGCGAAGCTGATCGAAACCGCGCTGACCTGCCAGTCCGTCCTGCTGCTGGTGCCACCCGACGATCGAACATCCCGGCGGCTGGGCGAGCCCGCCGGTCTCGAGCGCATCGAACTGCGCTACAACGATACCTGGTGCCGGGACTACGGGCCCATCGTGCTGTGCAACGTGGGCAGACGCCTGGCGCTGGACTTCCACTTCGACGGCTGGGGCGGCCGGCACGAGGCGCGCCTGGATAACCGCGTCAACGCACATCTCGCCCGCCATGCGCTGTTCGAGGATTTCGATTTCCGCCAGTCGCTGTTCGAGATCGAAGGCGGCGCGATCGAATGCGACGGCGACGGTACGCTGCTGTTCAACCGTCACTGCCTGCGCGCGCGCCACCCCCATCTCGACGACGCCGAGGTGGACGACGAACTCCGCGCCTGGTTCAACGCCACCCATCTGCTCGAGATCGACATGCCGCCGATGGAAGGCGACGACACCGACGGGCACATCGACACCCTTGCGCGTTTCGCGGGCGAGAACCGCATCGTGTTCCAGTCCCAGCGCGACCGATCGGCCACGCGCAGGCTCAACGGCCAACTCGAGTTGCTGCGGTCCGGTCGCGGCCGGCCGTTCGAGCTGATCTCGCTGCCGGCAGCCGACGATATCGACCCCGCCTACCCGGCCAGCTACGCCAATTTCGTGCTGCTCAACGGCGCCGTGCTGGTTCCCCGGTACGGTAGCCGCGCGGACGACGAAGCCCTCGATACGCTCTCGCAGGCATTTCCGGACCGCCGCGCGATGAGCGTCGACGCCGCCGTGATGATCGGCCAGGGCGGTGGGCCACACTGCGCGAGCATGCAGATTCCGGCGCCGCTGGCGTGAGCAGCGGCGACTACACGATCGGCCTGGTCCAGCACGCCATGGGCCAGGACGGCGGCGCCAACCGCGAGGCCAGCCTCGCCGGAATCGCCGAAGCCGCCTCGCGCGGCGCGAACCTCGTCGTGCTCCCCGAACTGCAGGCCACCGAATACTTCTGCAAATACCAGGATCCGTCCTTGTTCGACCTGGCCGAGCCGCTGGACGGCCCGACCCGTCGGTCGCTGGCCCGGGCCGCGTCGGAGCACGGCGTGGTCGTCGTCGGCGGCCTGTTCGAGCGCCGCGCACCCGGCCTGGCGCACAACACCGCCATCGTGCTGGACGTCGACGGATCGCTGGCCGGCATCTACCGCAAGATGCACATTCCCGACGACCCCGGCTACAACGAGAAGTACTACTTCACTCCGGGCGATACCGGCTTCGAGCCGATCGATACCTCCCTGGGCCGGCTGGGGGTGCTGGTGTGCTGGGACCAGTGGTACCCGGAAGCCGCCCGCCTGATGGCGCTGGCCGGCGCCGAGGTGCTGATCTACCCCACCGCCATCGGCTTCGATCCGGCCGACGACGAAGAAGAAGCGGGGCGCCAGCTCGAGGCCTGGCGCATCGTTCAACGCAGCCACGCCGTCGCCAACGGCCTGTTCGTCGCAAGCTGCAACCGCGTCGGTCGCGAGCCGGACCGGTCCGGCGGCGCGCACGATGCCGAGTTCTGGGGCCATAGCTTCGTTTGCGGGCCGCAGGGCGAGATCCTCGCCGAGGCCGGCGCCGATGCGCAGATTCTGCTCGCCACCATCGATCGCCGTCGCAGCGAAACCGTTCGGCGGATCTGGCCCTATTTTCGCGACCGCCGTATCGATGCCTACACCGATCTGACCCGGCGGTTCATTGGTTGACGGCGAACCCCCTGCGAGCCGGCGCCGTCAACCGGCGTGATCAAGCCATCCCCGACGCCCCGGATCGAACTGTGATCCATTTCACAATCGCGCCGATCCCGCTATACTCGATTCCGATCTCGTGAGCGCATCACCGCGATCATCGAGCAACGACAACGATCGCCCAACCGGCAGTACCGGAGACGCGGAATGACGCAGCGCCGATCAAGATTCCAGGTCACGCTCGGCGAACTCAAGCGTCGACACGTCGTCCGCACGCTGGGTGCCTACGCGGTCAGCGTCTGGGCGATCCTTCAGGTCGCCGACGTGGTGTTGCCGGCGGTGGGCGCGCCGCCGTGGCTCATGAGCGCGCTGATCGTCGCCACGGTGGTCGGCGCACCCGTCACCGCGGTGCTGGCGTGGCTGTACGACCTGACGCCCGACGGGGTTCACAGAACCGGAACGGAACCCGACGAGACGGTCCATGTCCCGGCGCTCGGGGGACGCGGCGTGGACTACGTCATCATCGGCGCACTGGTCCTGATCCTGGCATTCGTGCTGCTCAAGCCCGAGACCGGGCGCGGCCCGATCGGCACCAGCATCGCGGTGCTGCCGTTCGCCGATCTCAGCGCGGGCCAGGACAACCGGTACTTCAGCGACGGCATCGCCGAAGCCATCATGGACCGGCTGGCACGTATTCCCGGCATTCAGCTCAGCGCAAGAACGTCGTCGTTCTCGTTTCGCGGCGACGAAATCGATGCGCGCGACGTGGCCTCCACCCTGGGTGTCGAAACGCTGCTCGAGGGCAGCGTCCGGCGAGCGGGAAGCCGATTGCGCATCAGCACCCGGCTGATCGACGGCAACAATGGAAGGCAGGTCTGGAGCAACACATACGAAGGATCGCTGGACGATGCCTTCGAACTCCAGGACGAGATCTCGGCCGCGATCGCCGAGGTGATGCAGATACAACTGACCTCGCCCAACGACCTGGCCGCCGACCTCGCCACCCGGAACCCGGACGCGTTCGATCGGTATCTTCGCGGGCGCGCCAACCTCCGCGACCGCACGGGCCAGCGGGTCGACGAGGCGATCGAGAATTTCGAAGCGGCGCTGGCGCTGGATCCCGACTTCGGGCTGGCCGCGGCCGGGCTGTGCAGCGCGCGCTGGGAACGGTACGAGTCGACCCGGGCCCCGGAACTGGCGCGAGTCGCGATCGCCCGCTGCGAGCGCACGCTGGAGCGCCATCCCGAGCTGGCCGAAACCCGGATCGCGCTGGGCCGGCTGCAGCTGGGCACCGGCGAGGCCGAGGCCGCCGAGGCTTCGTTCACGAAGGCGCTGGAGCTCGAGCCCAATAGCGCCGAGGCGCACGCCGGCATGGCGCAGGTGCTCATCCGCCGCGAGGAACTGGACGATGCGGCCCGGCGCGCAGAACAGGCCATCGCCCTGGACCCGGCCTACTGGCGTTACCGCCACGTGCTGGCCATCGTCCGCTATCTCGACGGCGACCTGGACGCCGCTTCCGAGTCGCTGCGCCAGGCCATGCGCCTCGAGCCGGAAGCGCCGCAGCCGTGGAACCTGAAAGGCGCCATTCACTTCGCCAGGGGTGAGTTCCTGCGCGCCGGCGATGCGTTCGGCGAATCGATTTCGCGCGCACCGAATCCGCTGGCGTACTCCAACGCCGGCACCAATTATTTCTTCGCCGGCGAGTTCACCCGCGCCGAGGCCATGTTCCGGCGCGCCGCGGAGCTTTCGCCCGGCGATCCGCGCATGAACGGCTTCGTCGCCTGGTCGTTGCGCGCACAGCCCGACAGGACGGCCGAAGCCGAACCGTTCCACCGCGCGGTCATCCGGACGGCCACGGAGCGCCTGGCGATCAACGTCAACGACCACGAGGCACGTGCCATGCTGGCCATGCACCTGGCCGCGCTGGGCCACGACATCGCCGCGCGTGCCGCCATCCGGACCCTTGCCGACCCGGCCGAACTGGATGTCCATTCGATCACGACCGCGGGTTTCGCGCATTACCTGCTCGGCGACATCGAGGCGGCCGCGAACACGTTCGAGTCGGCGCTGGATGCGGGGTTGCCGTACTACCTGCTGTTCGCCGATCCGAGGCTGGACGATGCCTGGCAACACCCGCAGTTCGCCGCGCTGGCTGCGCGCCACCAGCAGCCGAATTCCTTCACCCAGGGAGATTCCCGATGACTGTCGCCATACCGCTCGTCCGTTCGATCCTTGCCGTCACGGCACTGCTGTTGCTTGCCGGAAACGCCGCCGCACAATGCTCGCCCAAGTGCGAGGTGGTCATCACGGTTCCGCCCGGAAACGGCCCTCCCCAGGTCGATGTGCAAGTGCTCAGCACCCCGCCCGGGCAGTCCGTGGCTTTCCGGCACCGGGGCGGAATGCCCGTCGAACTCGTCTTCACGAACCCCGGCAAGACGCCGTTCCTCGGGCCCAACGGCCGACCCGTCGAAACAGTCCGCATCGCCGGCAACAGCTCCAAGAGATTCTCCGTGCGCGACGACGGCGAGAACCCCTGCAGGGAGAAGACGGGGCCGTTCGGCGAGCGGTATTCCGACTGCAAGTACGACGTCATCGTTCCGGGACGGCCGGCACTGGACCCCTACATCATCATCCAGTAGCCGCGGGCGCGGTCCGGCTCGCCCCGCCGGCTGCTAGACTTGCCGGCCGCAAACCAGGACCAACCCGATGACGGATCCGGACGGGCCGGAAACGGCCTCTCCCGACGAAGTCCACGATTTCGCCGACGAGCCGGTGCGCGAGATCGATCGCGACGGCGTGCACTACACGCTGCTGGGCACGGCCCACGTCTCCCGCGCCAGCGTCGATGCCGTGCGAAGGCACCTCGAAAGCGGCCAGTTCGACGCCGTCGCGGTCGAGCTCTGCGAATCCCGCCACAAGGCGTTGACCGACGCCGGGGCGTGGCGGGAGATGAACCTGTTCTCGATCATCCGCGACGGCAAGGCCGGCATGATGATGGCCAGCCTGGCGTTGTCGGCCTACCAGCGCCGCATCGCGGAGCAGTTCGGCATCGAGCCGGGCGCGGAGATGAAGGCCGCGATGGATTCGGCCGGCGAGAACGGCCTGCCGCTGCAGCTCATCGACCGCGAAATCGGGATCACGCTCAAGCGCACGAGCAGGCGGCTTTCCTGGTGGCAGCGCTGGCTGATGACCAACGGAATGATCGTCTCGCTGTTCTCGCGCGAACAGATCTCGGAGGAAGACATCGAGCGCCTCAAGCAGGGGGATATCCTCGAGGAGACCTTCAGTGAATTCGCCTCGGCATCGCCCGAACTCTACGAAAGCCTGATCGCCGAGCGCGACCGTTTCATGGCCGCCCGGCTGCTGGCCGAAAACGACGGCAAACGCGGGCGCCGGGTGCTCGCCGTGATCGGTGCCGGCCACCTCGAGGGCACCGCGAAGGCGCTGGCCACCGAGTCCGAACCCGACCGCCGCGTCGACGAGCTCAACCGGATGCCACCGCCGTCGCGGATCTGGAAGGCCGTCCCGTGGATCATCCTGGTGGCCGTGGTGTCCGGCTTCGCGATCGGTTTCTCGAGAAGCCCGGAACTGGGCTGGTCCCTGGTCGCGACCTGGGTCATCGTCAACGGCACGCTCTCTGCGCTGGGTGCCGCCATCGCCCGCGCCCATCCGCTGACCGTGCTCACCGGCCTGGTCGCCGCCCCGCTGACGTCCCTGAATCCCACGATCGGCGCGGGCATGGTCACCGGGGCCGTGGAAGCATGGTTGAGAAAGCCCAAGGTAAGGGATTTCGAGTCGCTTCGCGACGATGTCGTCCGTCTTTCCGGCTGGTGGCGCAACCGGGTGGCGCGCGTGTTCCTGGTGTTCTTCCTGTCCAACCTCGGCTCGGCGATCGGCACGTGGGTTGCCGGTCTGAGCATGATCCGGCAGCTGTCCTGAAAACGGTGACATCGTGTCATCGCGTTAACGAGTCTGGCAAGCCATTGCGGAATATCGCACAATCCCTCGACGTCTCCGTTTTCGAAGCGGTAAATCGATGAGCTTCAAGGAACGCCTTTTCGGCCCGCCGTGGGAAAGCAAGGATGCCGAGGTCCGGCTCCGGGCGGTCACCTCCTCCGACGACCACAGGCTGCTCCGGCGTCTCTACGAGATCGCGGGGCGCGACGACGACCCGGCCGTCCGGCTGGCCGCCCTGAAGCGTCTCGGCGAGGAGCCGGCGTGGCTGTCGGCACGCGAAAGCGACGGTGACGACGCGGTCCGGGCCGCCGCCGACCAGGCGCTCGCCCGCAGCGTGACGCAGCAGGCAGCGCCCGGCGGCGACGTCGACGCGCGGCTTGCGTGGCTCGCCTCCGTGGACGACGGTGCCGTTCTTCGGCGCGTCGCGGGCCAGGGCCGGGAGCCGGCTCTTCGGCGCGCCGCTCTCGGGCGCATACCGTCGCAGGGCTTTCTCGGCGACTGTGCCGTCTCCGATCCCGACGACGAAGTCGCCGCGGAGGTGCTTGCGCGCATCGACCAACCGTCGACGCTCAAGCGGATCGCCAAACAGCTGCGGACCCGGCACAAGTCGCGACACCTTGCCGCGATGCGGCGCCTGGCCGAACTCGAACACGACCAGGGACAGGGCCAGCACGCCGCGACCGACGAACTGGCCGCGCATCTCATCGACGCCGTGGAAAAGATCGCCCGCGGGGAACTGCGCGGCGACCGCCGATCCGAAGCCGATCGGCTCGAGCGCGAATGGAGCGAACTCGACGTCGACGACCGTGCCCTGAACAAGCGTTTCTCGGGCGCGCTGGCCATCGTACGGAAATCACTGCAACCCCGCGCTTCCTCCGGCGAAGCCGCCCGGACGACCGAACGGGCGCCGGAGGCCGACGCGGCACTCGAGCGGATGGTCGACGAGGCGCAGGCGCTTGCGGCCAGTCCGGCCGGCGACGAGACCGCCCCCGCGCTCGACGACCTGATGTCGCGTTTCGATCGTCACTGGAACGCCCTGAAATCTCCAGGGGAGCCCGAAAACCGGCTTCGAGCGCATTTTCTGGCGCTGATCGGCGAGCTCCAGGCACGCGTGCAGGCGCAGCGCAACACCGATGAGCACGCGGCCGAAGCGGCCCCGCGGGAATCCGGGGAAACGGACCGCCCGGCCGAGTCGGCATTGGCCGCGGCGCTGGACGAGGCCGATCGTGCGCTGGAGTCCGGCGACGTCCGCGCCTCACACGAGGCCGTCCAGGCGGCCCGCCGCAGGCTCGACGAAATGCCCGGCAAGCGGGGCCCGAAGGACGCCGCCGGCCGATTGACGCGAATGGCGGCCCGGCTCAAGGAGATGCGCGATTGGCAGCACTGGTCCAACAACAAGCTGCGTGAGCGGCTGATCCAGCGTGCCGAAGAGATCGATCCGGCCGAACTCCACCCGGACGCGGTCACGGCGCGGCTCAAGGAACTGCGCGAGCGCTGGAAGGAGCTGGACCGGCTCGAGGTATTGCCCGGCGAAAAGCGCCGTTTCGCCGCGCCTCAAGGGCAATGGCGCCGCTTCCAGCGCGCATGCAAGCAGACCTTCGAGGCCGCGCGCCCTTACCTGGAACGTCGCAGCGAGGTTCGCGAGGAATCGCTGAAGGAACTCGAGGCCTTCATAGACGACGGCCGGGAAGTCGTGCGGAACTCCGATTCCGACGCCGAACGACTGATTCGCTACCAGCGCGCCGCGCGGCAGGCCATCCGCAACCTGGATGCGCTGCCCCCGAAAAGCCGGAGCCGGGGGGCAGCGGCGCTGCGCGAGCTCATGGACGAAATCTCGGCGGCGCTGGATTCGCGCTTCGAAGCCGTCGAATCGGCCAAGCGGAAGCTCGTGGCCGAGGCGCGCAAGCTGGCCCACGAATCCGACCGTGCCGCGGCCATCGAGAAGGCGAAATCGCTGCAGGCCGAGTGGAAGCGCACCGGCCGCGGCCGGCGAAAGGTCGAGGACCGCCTCTGGCGCGAATTCCGCGAACCCATCGACCCGCTGTTCGAGGGCCTGAAGGAGGAACGGGCGCAGCAGAAACAGGCCGAGCACGAGCATGCCGAAGCCATCAAGCGCCTCTGCGAGCGGGCCGAGGAACTGGCCGGCGGAGACGATCCCGAGGCCTCCGCGGGTCCGCTGGCCGGCCTGGAAGACGAGTTCGGAGAATTCGAGAAGGTACCGGTCTCGCTGGTCAAGCGCTTCGAACGCGCCGTTGCCGATCACCGCAAGCGCCTGGCCCGGGCTCGGGCCGAACGCGAGGCACGCAAGAGCGAGCATCTTCGCGAGCTCGCCCGGCTACTGCAACAGGCGTGGGCCGAGGTCCGGGAACACGGCAGCGTCGCCGAGAAACCGTCCCCGCCCGAAGTGCCGGTCGACGACGAGCTCGGCACGACGCTGCAGCGGCGGCTGGAGTCCCTGGCCGATGGCGAGACCGACGTCGACGCGTTCGCCGAAGACGTTGGGCGGCGCACCGCCGGGGCCCGGCAGGTCGTCGTCGAAATGGAGTGCCTGTCCGGCCTCGAGACGCCCGAGGCCGACCGGCAGCTTCGCATGGACTACCAGATCGAACGCCTGTCGAACCGCCTCGGCGACGGCGCTCCCCGGCCAGACCTCGACTCGGAGCGCGCGGAACTGCACCGGCGCTGGTGGCGCAGTTTCCCGCACGACCCGGCACGGCACGACGAGCTCGAGAAGAGATTCGACGCCGCCGATCGCATCCTCAAGGAGATGACCTCTCGATGAATCCC
Organism: Candidatus Wenzhouxiangella sp. M2_3B_020; assembly: GCA_051428125.1. Lineage (GTDB taxonomy): Bacteria > Pseudomonadota > Gammaproteobacteria > Xanthomonadales > Wenzhouxiangellaceae. The sequence goes on along the minus strand of JBPRGD010000015.1, from coordinate 36,223 downwards.
CCTGTTCGGCCCGCCGCGATCGCGGTGTCGATCGCGGCCGTGTTCGCGGCTGCACCGGCGCTGGCGCAGACTGGCGAGCCGGCCGTCTCGTACGGCTGGGTGTCGATTCTCCCGCCGTTGCTGGCGATCGGCTTGGCATTGCTGATTCGCCAGGTCATCCCGGCCCTGTTCGCGGGAATCTGGATCGGCGCCTGGGCCATCGACGGTTTCTCGGCACCGGGAGCGGTCACCGGCCTGCTCCGGACGGCCGACACCTACATCCTCGAGGCGATCGCCGAGCCCGACCATGCCGCGGTGATGCTGTTCACGCTGCTGGTCGGCGGGATGGTCGGCGTGATCTCGAAGAACGGCGGAATGCTGGGCATCGTCGAGCGCATCGTCGGCTTCGCCCACACGGCCACCCGCGCCATGGCGGCGACGGTTGCGATGGGGCTGGCCATATTCTTCGACGACTACGCCAACACGTTGGTCGTCGGCAACACGATGCGGCCGATCACCGATCGGCTGCGAATCTCGCGCGAAAAACTCGCCTACCTCGTCGACTCGACGGCCGCACCGATCGCGTGCATCGCGCTGGTCACCACCTGGGTCGGTTACGAGGTCGGGCTGATCCGCGACGCCATCGCCGGGATTCCGGGCCTGGACCTGAATCCGTACATGGTCTTCCTCAATTCCATCGCCTACAGCTTCTATCCCGTGCTGGCGCTCGTGCTGGTCTTCACCGTCGTGGCCAGCGGCCGGGATTTCGGCCCCATGCTCCGCGCCGAACGGCGCGCCCGGACCGAAGGCCGCGTGGCGCCGGAAACCGCCGGTGCCGAACGCACGGCAGACGACATGGCCGACGTGCAGCCCGATGACGGCGTGGTGTGCCGCGCGCGCAACGCGCTGATTCCCATCGCAACGCTGATCGGCGGCGTGATCGCGGGGATGTTCGTGACCGGCGAAGGCGATACGCTGCGCGCCGTGGTCGGCAGCGCCGACCCGTACAAATCCCTGATCTGGGGATCGCTGGCCGGCTCGCTGGTCGCCATCGGCATCAGCCTCGCAGGCCGGTCGATGACGCTTGCCGGAAGCGTGACGGCGTGGTTCTCCGGAGCCCGGGCGATGCTGTTCGCGATCTTCATCCTCGTTCTCGCGTGGGCGCTTTCGGGGGTGACCGACGTGCTCGGCACGGCCGAGTTCCTGGTCTCGCTGCTGGATGGCCGACTGCACCCGGGCCTGCTGCCCGCCCTGGTGTTTGTCGCCGCCGCGGCAACGGCCTTTTCCACCGGCTCGAGCTGGGGGACGATGGGCATCCTGCTGCCGCTGATGGTCCCGCTGGTCTGGGCGTTGATGTCGGCCCAGGGCATGGACGGCGCACAGCATCTTCCGGTGCTCTACGCGACCGTTGCCGCCGTCATGGGAGGCGCGGTCTGGGGCGACCACTGCTCGCCGATTTCCGATACGACGATTCTCTCGTCGATGGCGAGCCAGTGCGACCACGTCGAGCACGTCCGCACCCAGCTGCCCTACGCGATGCTCGCAGGCCTGGCCGCGTTGCTGCTGGGCGCGCTCCCGGCGGGTTTCGGAATCCCGTGGTGGATCTGCATGCCGGCCGGCGCTCTGCTCGTGGTGATGTTCCTGCTCCGCCGGGGACGCCGCTGCGAATCGGCGGGCCGACCCCGCGCACCCGGCGACGGTGTTCAGCCGCCGTAGCGCGCGCGCAGGATACGAATGCGGCGCAGGTACTCCCGGGTTTCCGAGTATGGCGGCACCCCGCCGTACTCGTCGACGGCCGTGGGACCAGCGTTGTACGCGGCGACGGCCAGCTCCCAGTTCTCCCCGTAGCGGCCGAGCAGTTCGGCCAGGTAGGCGACACCCGCGGAAATGTTGGCCACGGGGTCGAACGGGTCTTCAACGCCGAAACGGCGCTGGGTTTCGGGCATCAGCTGCATCAGCCCTTCGGCCCCGGCGTGGGACACCGCGCCGGGATCGAACCACGACTCGGCGTGCATGATCGCTCGAACCAGCGCCTCGTCGACATCGTGCATCTCCGAAGCTGCGCGAACCTCGGCGCGGAAATCGTCGAACCGCAGCGGCGTCGCCCGCCAGTCCACGCCACGTATGCACGTGCCGTAGCAGCCGACGTTGCGGACATCGGCATAGCGGCGCGCGTCGGGCTTGACGTCGGTCAGGACCGTGACGCCGTTCTCGTCGACATAGCGATAGACCTGCGCCGTGACCGGGGCGACCGATACGGCCACCAGCATGCACGCGAGCACGAAAGCACTTGCGCGGCGGGCCACGGATCAGAATCCCCCGGTCACCGTGATGCCGCCGTCGGCGGTGATGACCTGTCCGCTGAGCCAGCCCGAATCCGGGCCGACGAGAAACGCGATGATGCGCGCGATGTCGTCGGGCTCGCCGATGCGGCCCAGCGGCGTGGTGCGCTCGAAATGCTTGACCATGCGTTCGTCGCCGAGAAGCGCCTTGGAGAAGTCGGTACGTATCAGCCCCGGGGCGACGCCGTTGACGCGGATGCCGTCGCCGCCGAATTCCAGCGCGAGGTTCCGCACGAGCTGGTTCTCTGCGGCCTTGGACAGGCCGTAGGCGCCGATGACCCGGTTGCCGAGCAGGCCGGCGATCGATGAAACCAGCACGACCGAGCCCTGCCGCGACTCGGCGAGGTGTTTCCGCGCGATATGGCTCAGCCGGAGACCGCTGAACACGTTGTTGTGCATGATGACGTCGAACGCCTCCAGATCCACGTTCTCCGAGGGTCCATAGACCGGGTTGCTGGCGGCGTTGAGCACGAGGTTGTCCAGGCCCCCGAACGTTTCGACGGTCTTGTCCACCAGTCCGGCCAGCTGCTCCTCCTTTCCGACGTGGCAGGCGATGGCGGCGGCTTCTCCGCCCCGGCCGCGGATCGCATCGGCGACTTCTTCGCAGCTGTCCTGCTTCCGGCTCGATATCACGACACGGTGACCCCGCTGCGCGAGCAGTTCGGCGGCGGCGCGGCCGATGCCCCGGCTGGAGCCGGTGATGACGGTGACGGGATGATCGCTCATGTCGATAGGGGTTCCGGTGTATTCATGCCAGCGTGTGCAGGGTTTCGTCCTTCAGATGGGCGATGGAGTTGACGCGCACCGCGTCCCAACCGACCGCCGGTTCCCACTGCAGTTCGGTGATCGATGCATTGTACAACGCAACGTTCAGCGACCGCTGCCACTGCAGGTCGCGCTCCAGCAGGCTCGCCGTCATCGTGCTGATGACGCCGGCCGACGTCACCGCGACGACGACTTCGGCCTCGTGCAGCGCCTCGGAAAGGCGTCGCGCGGCCGCGGCAACGCGGTCGCTGAACGCGCTCCAGCGACCGTTCACCGCGCACTCCAGGCGTTCTTCCTGCCAGGCGCGCAATACCTGCGGGAAAAGCGCGAGAAACGTCCCGAGGTGGGACGAGGGATCCTCGAACGCCGCGGCGGGCGGACGGCGGAGGCCGAACGAGTCGGAACGCGCGAACGCCGCTTCGAGCAGGTGATCGACCCGGTACTCGTTCAGGTCCGGATCGGTCTCGGCGGGACCGAAACGTCGGAGGTAGCCGGCCGTTTCGCGGTGCCGGCGCAGTTCGCCCCGTACCAGACGTCCGCGATCCAGCATCGCTTCCAGATGCTCGGCCAGCGACTGCGCCTGCCTGTGGCCGACGGGAGAGAGGCGATCGTAGTCGTCCGTTCCCAGCGAACCCTGCGCATGGCGGAGCAGCACGAGCCGGCGTGTCGGAGCGTTCATCGAGAGCATCGGGGTCGGCGAAAGTCGCACAGTGTAGCGAACCGCATGCGTCGAAACGCCGCGGGGAAATCGCCGGCGCCGATCGCACCCGAGCGCGCACAGCGAGCGCCGAGAACCTTGAACCGGCTCACGCACACGGTCGTTGACTCCGTCGCGGGCGGGGGGTAATTTCAGTGGTTCCCCCAACCCCGGAAACCACAATGTTCAACAAGCGCGAAAACCAGGACCCCGAAGCCGCCGAGCGCCGCCAGGAATCGGCCACGCCATCGGCATCGGAACGCCCCCGCGAAGCGACCTCGAGCGCGGGCGGACGATCGCAGCCCGCCGTCATCGGGCCGTCGATCGCGATCGACGGCGAGCTCACGGGAGAAGAGGACGTCATCGTCGAAGGTCGGATCAAGGGCACCGTGTCGTTACGTCAGAACACGCTCACCGTCGGGCAACAGGGTCAGCTCGATGCCGAGATCTACGCCAACACGATTCTGGTCGACGGCACGGTCAAGGGCGATCTCTACGCGGCCGAGCGCATCAGCATCCGTAAATCAGCCCGCATCGACGGCAACATTCTCGCTCCGCGCATCAGTCTCGAGGACGGCGCGAGATTCCGGGGAACCATCGACATGGACCCTGAATCCGAGGCATTCCGCAAGGCGTTCGGCAAGAGCAGCAGCGGGGCGTCGGCCACTCCGGTCAAGGCGGCTTCGTCCGGCAGCGACAAGGGAGAACGGAAGGGTTCGCCGGCATCCTCCGGAGACACCGCATCGGCAGCGCCGGAGTCGAAGTCCGCAACGGCGAAGACCGGCGGTTCGGCAGCCTGACCGGAGCGGGAACGAATGACAAGCCAGGTCGCGCTCGACCGCTCCGAGCGCGGCGAGGCATCCCGCGGAGAGCGTGTTCGAGTTCCGCTGCTCGAACGCCTGCTGTCGGAATCCGGGTCCGGCGGCAGCACGACGTGGTGCGATTTCGGGCCCGTCCAGGGCGGGTTGATCCGCGCGCTGTCCGGTCGCGGCGATCGAATGGTCGTCGCCGATCTGCCGGCTGCGCGCGCAGCCGGTAGCAAGCAATGGCACCGGTTCGAGCGAATCGCGGGAGCCGGACATTTCACCCGACCGGTCGACCGCTTTCTGTGCTGGAATCTGCTCGACTACATGAGCCCCGACCAGCTCCGCGAGCTGGCCGGCGGAATGGCCGCGCACGGCGCGCCCGGTTGCCGGGTCCACGCGCTGATCTGCTATTCGAGCCGTGAAATGGCGGCCGTGCCCGGCCCATGGCCCGTCGGCGAGGATCTGACGCTGGCTGCACCGCCGGCGGGCGGCGAACGCACCGACGCGCCGCGCTACAGCCCGAAGGCGCTGGAAAAGGCGATGCCAGCCTTGCGCGTCGAGCGCACCATGCTGCTCAACAACGGCATGCAGGAGTTCGTCTTCGAACTACGGAGGGTACGCGAAGACGCTGCCTGAAACGAAAGAGACACCGGCAGGCCGGTGTCTCTTTCGTGGAATCGATCGGTCGGCGTGGCCGGGCAACCCCGGCCACGCTTTTGCGCGAAAGGCGCCGCTGATTCAGGCGGCCTTGCTGCCCTCGCCTTCGATCGTTTCGCTCCTGCGCGACTCCAGCGATTCGCGGCCGCCGGCGATTTCTATCCGGCGCGGCTTCATCTGCTCTGGCAGTTCGCGCTTGAGCTCGATGTGGAGCAGCCCGTTCTCGAGCTTGGCCGACTCGACGCGAACGTGGTCGGCGAGCTGGAACCGGCGCTCGAACGAGCGGGTCGCGATACCGCGGTAGAGGTATTCGCGGTTGTCTTCGTCCTCGGCTTCCGGCTTCGAGCCGGAGATCGTCAGCGTGTTCTGCTCGGTCACGATGTCGAGGTCGGATTCGGAAAATCCGGCCACGGCCATCGAGATCCGGTAGCGGTCCTCGCCGCGGGATTCGATGTTGTAAGGCGGATAGCCGTTGCCGTCGACGCGCGAAGCGTTGGTCAGCATGTCGGCCAGGCGATCGAAACCGATCGCGGTCCGGTACAGCGGGGAAAGATCGTACGTGGTCATATCACTATCCTCCTGTCGAGCAATAGATGGTTGTCTGCATCGGCCATGCCTGTTGGCCACGGCCGGAGGCCCCGAATGGCGACCTCGTTGTTCGAGATAGGGACGATGTAGCGATTTTCAAGAGTCGGCGCGAATCGTGGCGCGAAGGGTGCGCCATCTCGTCGAAGGCAGCCGCCTCCAGCGCGTCCCGTGCCTTGTCCGCCGCGGGCCGAGCGGAGTACCCCGGCCGGGTGTCGGCTACCGCTTGCGTACGCGCTTGCGGCGCTTGGCCTGTCGCGGCGTGAGCTTGTTGCGGCGACCGGCGAACGGATTCTCGGAGTCGCGAAACACGAGCTGCACCGGGACACCGACGAGTTCGAACGCGTCGCGGAACCGGTTGACGAGGTAGCGGCGGTAGTCCGGCGGAACGTGTTCGGTCCGGTTGCCGTGGATCACGATGCGCGTGGGAAAATTGCCGCCGGCATGCGCGTAGCGCAGCTTTGCGGCGAAGCGATTGACCACCGGCGGCGAATGCGCTTCCACCGCCCGCTGCAGGGTCCGGCTGAGCTTTCCCGAAGGAAGCGCGCGGCACGCGGCGTCGTAAACGGTTTCCACGGCGTCGAACAATTCGGCCAGGCCGCTGCCGTGAAGCGCCGAGAGGATGACCACGGGCGCCCAGGAAACGAACCGCAGACGCTCGGCGGCCTCCTCCAGCCGCGCACGGCGCTGGCGCTCGTCGAGCCCGTCCCACTTGTTGAGCACGACCACGAGGCCGCGCCCGGCGTCGGCGACGTGGCCGGCCAGCCGCGCGTCCTGTTCGGTCACGCCCTCGCCGGAGTCGATGAGCAGGCAGACGACGTCGGCGGCTTCCATCGCCTGCATGGCCTTGAGCGTACTCAGAGACTCGATCGCTTCCTGCCTGGTGCGGCGGCGCCGGATGCCGGCGGTATCGACGAGCCTGTAGGTTCGTCCGTCGCGGGCAAGGTCACCACTGACCGGGTCGCGGGTCGTGCCCGGCAGATCGGCCGTGATCGCGCGCTCGCCGCCCATCAGCCGGTTCATCAGCGTCGACTTTCCGACGTTGGGTCGGCCGATGAGCGCGAGGCGGATACGACCGGGATCGCCGGCGACCGATTCGTCGTCGGCCGACGGCGGCAGCGCCGAATTCACGTGGCGAGCCAGGCGATCCAGGCCGCGGCGATGCGCGGCGGCGATCGGCACCGGTTCCGACAGTCCCAGAGCGGCGAATTCGGCCACGGCCGCGTCGGCATCGATGCCGTCGGTCTTGTTGATCACCAGCACAACCGGCTTCCCCAGCGCACGGATGCGATCGGCGATCTCGTGATCCGCCGACGTCGCCGCGCCCCGGCCATCGACTACGAAAGCGATCACGTCGGCCTCTTCCAGTGCCGTTCGTGCTTGCCGGCCCACGCCCTGTACGAGCACGTCGGGATCGGAATCCAGCCCGCCGGTATCGACGACGACGACGTCGCGCTCGCCGATCCTCGCACGACCGTAGATCCGGTCCCGGGTCACTCCCGGCTGATCGGCCACCAGCGCGTCGCGGGTTCGGGTCAGGGCATTGAACAGCGTGGATTTGCCGACGTTGGGCCGGCCGGCGATGACGAGGATTGGAAGTGCTGGAGCGTTCATCGGCGCCGGAACCCGCCGCGCGGCGGGCCGTCCATGTCGGTCAGGACGCGCCGCCCACGCGCCAGCCGGTCAGCTTGCCGTCGACGTCGAGCATGAACAGCATGTCGTCGACCACCAGCGGCGCCGCGGCCGGCGCATCCCGGGATGCGCGCTCGCGCGCGACGAATTCGCCGGTATCGGCGTCCATCCAGTGAATGTAGCCCTGCTGGTCGGCGACGGCAACGAAACCGCCCTGCATGACGGGCCGCGTCACGCCGCGTCGCAGCAGCTGCTCGTTGTTCCACTGCGTCGATCCGCTGCGCCGGTCCAGCATGAAGACGCGGTCGTCGACGCCGGAGACCCCCAGCTGCGCGCGCCCGACCGTGACGCCGTCGTTGGACCCGACTTCCTTGACCCACAACAGTCGCCCGGAGTCCAGCGCGATCGATGCCATGCGCTCGTGCTGGCTTGCCGCGTAGATGTCCAGGCCGACGATGGCCATCGGACCATCGACGTCGGCCAGTCGATCGAGCTGCGTCCGCCCTTCCGGCGTTCCGACCCGCTGCTCCCAGATCGGACCGCCGTCGGCCAGGTTCAGCGCCGTCACCGAACCGTCGTCGTGTCCGATGAAGACCTGGCCGCCGCGAACCACCGGATCGGACGTTCCCCTCAGCGTCAGCAGCGGAACGCTGCGGTCGTAGACCCACTCGCGTCGCCCCGACTCGGCGTCGAGACCGAAGACGCGGCCGTCGATGCAGCGCACGACGATGATGCCGTCGGCCTGAAGCGGCGCGGCCAGGATTTCCGACGAGAGCTGGGCGCGCCACAGGATGTTGCCGGTGCGGACATCGGCGACGAGGATCTGGCCGTCCAGCGTCCCCAGCAGCATGCGATCGTCGTGGATGGCAGGACCCGCCGACAGCGGCATGTCCATGTCGAAACGCCTGACCCGATCGCCCGTGCGCGCGTCGATCGCGAACACGCGGCCCTTGTGGTCGGCCGCCCAGATCAGGCCGTCGGCATAGACGGGCTTCAGCCCAGGTGCCGCCTTGCCGAGCCCGGCGCCGACCGACGTCTTCCACATCCGGTCGACGTCCAGCGCCGCGTCGATATCGACGAGCTCCATGGGATCCCGCTCGGGATCCTTCTTGCCGAACATCCCGCAGCCGGCGGTCAGCACGGCCAACGCGAGCAGAACCGTGACCCGGGCGACGGTCATCAGGATGCCTCGGCCATGCCGGATGCCGAGCGCACCGCGTCGAGCTTCAACCGGGCCTGGCGGAAATTGCGGCCGGCCCCGCGCAGCTGATCGACGGCGGCGGCATAGGCCGCGCCCGCTTCTTCGAGCCGACCGAGGTCGAACAACACGTCACCGCGCGTCTCCAGCCAAAGACCCTCGTAGCCCACCGGCGGCGCGCCGTCGAGCATCGCCAGCGCTTCCTCGCTGCGTCCGCGCCCTGTCTCGAGCAGCGCGATGCGCAGCCGGATCACCGGCTGCAGCGCCGCCGGGGCATCGCCGTCCAGCAGTTCGCGGTAGATCGACGCGGCCTGCTCGATCTCGCCGTTCTCGGTTCGTGCCGCCGCGATCAGCATGCCGGCCAGCACGACGTAGGAGTGTCCGTCCACGCCCTCGCGCATGGCCTGGAACTGCTCGTCCGCCGACTGCAGATCATCGGCCTCGAGCTCCTGCTGGATGGCCGAGTAATACTCGTTGGCCAGCATCGTCTGTTCGGCGCGGTAATCCTGCCACTGCCGCCAACCGAAGATCCCGGCCAGCGCGAGGGCCACGCCCAGGAAGATCGAGACCCCGTTTTCGCGCAGCCAGTTGCGTACGCGCTCGCTCTGTTCGTGTTCGTCGTAGAGTTCTACGGCCATCGAAGGAATCGCTCGCTGGAAATTCGTAGGAAAACGCGATGATAAATCACTTGCCGCCGACGCGCCCGCCGTCGTCCAGCACATCGCGCAGCCATTGGCTCAGCGCCGAGCGCTCGACGGATTGCTGCGGCGAGTCGCCATGCAGATCCTTGACGGTCACGGTGCCCGCCTCGAGTTCGTCCTGCCCGAGAACAAGCGCGAACCGGGCGCCGGAACGATCGGCGCGCTTGAACTGCGCCTTGAAGCTCCCGCCCTGCAGGTCGGTGACCAGGCGCAGGTCTTCCCAGCCGTCCCGCAGCGCCTCGGCCAGCCCGAGACGCTCGGCGACCGGATCGCAGCCCAGCAGGTAAGCGTGGGGCGGGCGCTGGAACGAATCGTGCTCGCCGCGCACGAGTTCGAGCAGTCGCTCCATCCCCATGGCGAAACCGATGCCCGGCGTGGGCTTGGCGCCCTGGATCTCGACGAGGTCGTCATAGCGCCCCCCGGCACAGACCGTGCCCTGAGCACCCAGCGCCGACGTCGTCCACTCGAAGACGGTGCGAGTGTAGTAGTCCAGGCCCCGGACCAGGCCGGGATTGACGCTGTAGTCGATGCCCTCGGCATCCAGCATCCCGGTCAGCTGCTCGAAGTGCGCCCGGGCATCCGGTCCGAGGTGGTCCAGCAGTCGCGGCGCGCCCTCCAGAAGCTCCTGCGTCGATTCGACCTTGCTGTCGAAAATGCGAAGCGGGTTGGTTTCGAGCCGGCGACGGCTGTCCTCGTCGAGCCGGTCGCGCATGGGCTGGAGAAAATCGACGAGCGCGCGGCGATAGCGGCGTCGGTCATCGCGGTCGCCCAGCGTGTTGATCTCCAGCGAAACGTGGCGTTCGATGCCGAGTTCGCGCCACAGGCGCGAGCCCAGCGCGATGAGTTCGGCGTCCGCGGCGGGCGCATCGAGGCCGAACACTTCGACGCCGGTCTGGTGGAACTGGCGCTGCCGGCCCTTCTGCGGCCGTTCTCGGCGGAACATCGGCCCCTGATACCACACCTTGAGGCCCGGCGGATTCAGCAGACCGTGCTGGATGACCGACCGCACCACGCCGGCGGTCCCTTCGGGCCTGAGGCTGAGGCTTTCACCGTTCCGGTCGGCGAACGCATACATTTCCTTCTCGACGACATCGGTGCTCTGGCCGATCGCCCGCGTGAACAGTTCGGTCTTCTCGACGACGGGAATGCGAAGCTCGGCGAATCCGTAGCGATCCATGACCCGGACCAGGCGGCGTTCCAGCCACTGCCAGGCTCCGACGTCGGCGGGAAGAATATCGTGCATTCCCCGGACTGAGCGCAGGGGTTCCATGAGCTGACTCCTGAAATTCAAGGGATCGGCGCGGGCCGTCGTCCAGTGCCGCCTCCGGACCGCGGGGCTCTACCCCGATGCCGGACCGGGCTCCGCCGCGTCGCCGGGTCCGTCCTGGACGGCTCGCCCGGCGGCGTCCGGATCGGACAGCAGAAACTCGGCCACTCCGGCCTCGTCGTCGCCGTCGAATCTCACCGGGTGCCCGTCCAGGGAAACGCTGACGGCGCTGCCGCGCCCCAGCAGCAGCCGGAACGGGGGCCGGCCCTCGTAGGCGCGGCGCTGACCGGCCCGCAGCAGATCGAACTCCAACCGCTCGCCGTCGGCGCCTTCGATCTCGACCCAGCTGTCATCGGCCAGTGCGATTTCGAGCATCGCGGTTCCGTTGCCTTCTTCGCCGGCCGATTCGCCCCCGGTTTCGCCGTCGCGGCCGGCCGCGGTTTCTTCGCGCGCCGGGTCCATCGGCCGACGGACCGGAACCGGCAGCGCCGAAGCCGAAAGCGGCTGTTCGTCCGGCTCGCCGAGGGTCGCGGGCTGTACCGACAGCACATCGGCGAAACGCTCCCGGTACCCCGCCGCGTCCTCCTCGGAGACGGACGACGGCTCCCCGTCGGCGGGCCGCGCGGTGAGCTCCCCTTCGAACAGGCGCGCACCGCCGAGCACGAAGAAGTAGACCAGCGGCGGCACGATCACGGTCGTGACCAGCGCGTAAGTGGCGAACTTCAGGAAACGGTCGAACCGCTGGCCGCGCGGCTGCACCGGCAGCACGCTGCGAAGAGGTGCTGGCTGATCGGAGCCGAGTTCTTCGAGCAGCGGCTCCGGATCGAGGCCGACCAGCCGCGCGTAGTTTGCTATGTAGCCGCGGCGGTAGATGGGCGCGATGCGATCGAGCCGTCCGGCTTCGATATCTTCTACGGTGGTGCGCGGAAGATTGAGTCTTCGCGCCGCTTCGGTGACTTGCAGATCCTGCCGTTGGCGTGCGTTGCGCAGCCTCGCGCCCGGCTGGTCTGGCGCGTTCGGATTGTCGCGATCGTCGGGTTGCTTCATCTTGTACCGATTCTAGCGCCTCAGCTGCGAGGCTTGGGGTGAATCCGGATATCGCTGCATCAGCGTGCTGGCGTAGCGATCGGCGAGCGTGTCGCTGCCCAGCGCCCGCTCCACTCGCACCGCCAGGAGCAGCGAGCGCGCGCCCAGCGAGCCCGTTGCCTCCAGGCGCTGCAGGAACGCGCGGGCCTGCAAATACCGTTCCCGCTGGAACGACAGTTCGGCCAGGTTGTACAGAGCCGCCCGGTTTTCGGGATCGTACTCCAGCGCTTCGCGGAGATATCGCTCGGCATCGTCCAGGCGCCCGTCCCGGCGCGCGCAGGAGCCGGCGTTGGCCAGCGCGACCTCCGGCGTGGCATAGAACGGATCGTCCAGCGCCGACCGGAAGTGCCGATCGGCTTCCTCGTAGCGTCCGACCTGGCACAGCAGCGCCGCATAGCTATTGTGCGCACCTCCGTCGTCCGGCGCAAGCCGCACCGCGGTTCGAAGATGACCCAGGGCCTGGTCGATGCGGTCGATCTGCTGATAGACGATTCCCAGCGCGAGGTGCGCCGATACGTGCTCGGGGTCCTGGTCCACGGCCAGCTCGAGCTTTTCCATCGCGATCTGGATCTCGCCCTGCTCGAGATAACCCACCCCCAGGCGCGTGTTCAGCTCGGCCGCCCGGACGGGGCTGACGCGCTCCACGGCCGAACCGGTCCGGCGTGCGTCGCGTTCGGGTTCGTTGGTCGCACACCCGCAAAGCGCGGCCAGCAACAAGGCGGCGGCCGCGTTCGCTCTGCTCACGCCAGGGCCTGCCGCGCGAGCTGCTGCTGCACGATCGCTCTTCGCTGGCTGCCGGACAGCACCCTGCCGACCAGTTGGCCGCACGCCGCGTCAATGTCGTCGCCGCGGGTGCGACGCACGGTCGCGATCAGCCCGCCGGCGCGGAGGATCTCCTGGAAGCGCTGCATCCGTTCGAGACTGCTGCAGCGAAAAGGCGTGCCGGGGAATGGGTTGAACGGGATGAGGTTGACCTTGCTCGGGATGTGCGCCAGCACCCGTCGAAGCTCGTGAGCCAATTCGGGTGAATCGTTGACGCCGTCGATCATCGTGTATTCCCAGGTGATCGATTGCTTCTGCTTGGCGTGGGACAGGTACCGCTTGCACGCCGCCAGCAGTTCGTCGATCGGGTACTTGCGGTTGAGCGGCACGAGCCGGCTTCGGAGTTCGTCGCTGGGCGCGTGCAGCGACACGGCCAGCGCGATGGGCGGCGCCTCGCGGAGCTGGTCGATGCCCGGCACGACGCCGGCCGTCGAGACCGTCACGCGGCGTGCGGCCAGTCCGTAGGCGAGGTCGTCGCGCAACAGTTCGAGCGCGGGCCGGACCTGGTCGAGGTTGAGCAGCGGCTCGCCCATGCCCATCAGCACGACGTTGGTGATGCGCTGATCGGGCGTGCGCCGGTCGGCAAGCCAGACCTGGCCGATGATCTCGGCGGCCGAGAGGTTGCGGCTGAAACCCTGCGTGGCGGTCGAGCAGAACGTGCAGTTGAGCATGCAGCCGACCTGCGACGAGATGCACAGCGTCGCCCGGTCGGGCTCCGGGATGAATACGGTCTCGACCGCGCTGCCCCCCGGCAGCGAAAGCAGCCACTTGATCGTACCGTCGGCCGACCTCTGCTCGCTGAGAATGCCGGGCGGGACGATCTCGGCGCACTCGTGCAACCGGTCCCTGAGCACGCGGCTCAGGTCGGTCATCCGGTCGAAGTCGGTCACGCCGCGCTGGTAGATCCACTGCAGAAGCTGGCGGGCGCGAAACGGCTTTTCGCCGAGTTCGGCGAAAAACCCCTCCAGCCGATCCCGGCTCATTCCGAGCAGGTTGGTCTTCACAGCCGGTTCAGCCATTCCCTCGGCGCCCGAAGAGGTCAGCGCGAGTATATCTCATCATCGCCGAAGAAGAACCCGATCTCCTCGGCGGCGGTGTCTTCGGCGTCGGAACCGTGAACGGCGTTGGCATCGATGCTGGTCGCGAAATCGGCACGGATCGTACCCGGCGCGGCCTGGCGCGGATCGGTCGCGCCCATGATCTCGCGGTTCCGCGCGATCGCGTCCTCGCCCTCCAGCACCTGCACCATGACCGGCCCGGACGTCATGAACTCGACCAGGTCGCCGAAGAACGGGCGCTCACGGTGCACGGCGTAGAACCCCTCGGCCTGCTCGCGCGACAGATGCATCATTCGCGCGGCGACGATCTTGAGTCCGGCGCGTTCGAAGCGCGTGTAGATTTCTCCGATGACGTTCTTGGCCACGGCATCGGGCTTGATGATGGAAAGGGTGCGCTGCATCGTGATTCTCCTGGAAGATTCGTATCCGGCCTGAGTACGCCCGGGACGGGGCCTGGGCCAAACCCGTCATTGTATCCGGCCAGAGCGGGTCCGCGTTGCTTCCCGTCGCTCAGGAGTCGGCCTGCAGCGCCGGTTTCCAGCTCGCCGAGACGAGCTTCCATTCGTCGCCGTCGCGACGCCAACCGGTCTCGACGCGCCAGAACCGTCCCTCGTCCGGCAACAGGCCGGAGCCCCCGGTGGCCAGCGCGCGAAACGTCGCGCGTGCACGCCGCTGACCGACGAGTTCGACGCGGGTGTCGATGCGCCGGACCGCTACCGCGTCGCGGGCAAGCCGCTCGCGCCGGGCGAGCAGGCCCAGCGCACGCCGGTCCAGCCGGCCGTCGCCGCCCAGGAAATCCTCCGCGACCGGGTCCATGAAGTCTCCGATGTCGCCCTCCTCGATCGCGGCGACCATCTCGTCCAGCGTGCGACGGATCCGGGTCTCGTCGTCGCCGGCTGGGGCGCAGCCGGCCAGCGCGACGAACAACGCCAGGGCCGCCAGCGCGCGCCTACTCACCCTCGAGGACCGACTCCAGCAGCCTGGAAGCCACGATGATGAGGTCGTGCTCCGTGACCAGCCCGACCAGCTTGTCGTTGTCCACCACGGGCAGACAACTCAACCGCTTCTCGCGCATCAGCCGGATGGCTTCGACCGTCGTGGTTTCCGGCTGGACCGAAACGGGGTCCGGACGCATGAGGTCGCGCACCATGACCGGTTCGTCGTCCTTGTCGAGCCCGCGGGCGATCAGGCGCAGCAGCTGGCGATGGCTGATCAGCCCCAGCAGGCGCCCGGAATCGTCCTCGACAGGCACGTGACGCACGTAGCGCCATTCCATCAGGCTGGCGGCGAAGTCGACGATGTCGTCCGGACGGACCGTGAACAGGTCCGTGGCCATGAATTGCCCGACGGTCCGGTAGCTCTCGCGCCAGTCCTGGGTGCCGCAGAGTTCGGCGAGCTTCCAGTCGGAGACCGAGGCGCCGGACTGCTGCTGTTCGACGATGCTGGCGGTCAGCGCGCGCAGCCGCTCGTGCAGGCTGCCCTGGTCCTTCATGTTTTCCAGCGATTCGAGCTGCCAGCGCGCACCGGTCCGGCGATTCGCGACGCGCCGCTCGATGACGCCGAGGTAACGCTCGATGTCGCGCTCGTCGATGGAGGCCTCGCGCAGTCCCTGCTCGGCGAGCGGCAGCAACTCCTTGATGATGAGTTCCTGAGCCGGCTTCTGCTCCTGGTCGAACCAGACCTGCTGGGCACGAAGACCGTCGCGCGCCGCCGAGAGGAAATTGCTCTTGACATCGGAAAAATTGAAGTGGTCCCGGATGTCGTCGATGGCGTGGGAAAGTCGCGACATCATTCCGAAGAAGAACGCGGCGTTGGCGACCTCGTCGATGACGGTCGGGCCCGAAGGAATCACGCGGTTCTCGATGCGCAGGTGGGGTTTCCCGTTCGAGGAAATCCCGTAGCAGGCGCGGTTCCAGCGGTACACGGTGCCGTTGTGCAGCCGCAACGCATTGAGCTTCGGGATCTCTCCGCGCCGCACCATTCCGATGGGATCTTCCTCGAACTCGGTCGTCAGGATCACGCGGAACCGGGCGATGTCCTCCTTGAAGATCTCGATCACCGATTCCTCGATCCAGTGATCGCCGAAGTGCACGCGCGGCTGCAACCCGCGGGCCGCCAGCGCCTCCGAGCGGGCGTCGATCGAATTCTCGAACACCGCGATCCGGCTCTCGTGCCAGAGACGTTTTCCCAGCAGAATGGGCGAATTCGCGCAGGCGGCCAGCAGCGGACCGGTCACGACCTGGGCGACGTTGTAGAGCGACGCGAACTCGTCGGAACCGACCTGGAAATGCACCTGGTAGCTGGTGTTGCAGGCCTCCAGCATGAGGTTGTCGTGCTGGAGGTTGATCTGGTCGATGCCCTTGATCGCGAACTGGAAGTCCGAGCCCCGCAGCTTGAGCAGCGCGTTGTTGAGCGCGAAATAGCGCGCCGTGGGCACCATCGCGTCCAGCGTAAGGTGGTCGCGTGTCAACGTGGGCAGGATGCCGACCAGCGCCACCTGGGAACCGACCTTCGCGGCGTGCTCCCGGGCCAGCTTCAGGACCTCGTCCGTTTCGGCCTCGAGCCGCCGGAGGCAGTCGCCGCCCAGCTCCAGCGGCGACAGGTTGGCCTCGAGGTTGAACAGTCCCAGTTCGTGCGTGAAACGCGGGTCGTCGAGATGTTCCAGCAACTGCATGGAAGTGAGCGCCGGCCGGTACGCCTTGTCGACCAGGAACATTTCCTGCTCGGCCCCGATGCGACGGATGTCGTTCTCGAACAGCCCGGCGGCGTGCATCTCCTCCATGGCGCGGACCTCGTTGAGGAGCGCCTTCATGAACGCGCGGCGGGCCGCCTCGTCGCTCTGCTGCTGTACGTTCTGTTCGCCCACCGAGCCCTCCCGCCGTGCTGTTCGATAGCGCCCGGCAGCGGGCGCACCCCCGCAGTTCGGGCAAACCCGGATGATATACGTCGCCGCCGATATCGGCAAACCCGTCCACCGGGCCCGTGCGCGCTTCGGGCCCTGTTCTCTTGTATGTGATCGACGGCTGTGCGAATCTACGCGGCGGGTAGACCACTTCAAACTTTCGAATCGAACAAATGACCGATCAATCCTGGCTCGAACACTACTCCGATGGCGTGCCCGCCGAAATCGACCTGAGCGAATTCGACTCGGTGGTCGACATCTTCGAACAGAGCTGCGAACAGTTCCGCGACCAGTGCGCGTTCGTCAATTTCGGACGGGAACTGGATTACAAGGACCTGGACCGGCAGAGCCGCGCCTTCGCGGCGTACCTGCAGTCGCTGGGCCTGGAGAAGGGGGACCGCGTGGCGATCATGCTGCCCAACCTGCTCCAGTACCCGATCGCGCTGTTCGGCGTGCTTCGGGCCGGGCTTGTCGTCGTCAACACCAATCCGCTCTACACGGCGCGTGAACTCAAGCACCAGCTCAAGGACTCCGGCGCGAAGGCCATCCTGGTGCTCGAGAACTTCGCCCACACGCTGGCCAGCGTCATCGACGACTGTCCGGTCGAGCACGTCTTCGTGACCGGCGTGGGCGACCGGATCGGCTTTCCGAAGGGCGCGCTGATCAACTTCGTGCTGCGGCACGTCAAGAAGGAGGTGCCGTCCTACGACCTCCCCGGCGCGGTCCGATTCAACGCCGCCGTCTCCGCCGGCGCTTCCAAGAAGTTCAGCCGGCCGTCGCTGTCGCACGACGACCTGGCCTTCCTCCAGTACACCGGCGGAACCACCGGAGTATCCAAGGGCGCGATGCTGACGCACGGCAACATCGTCGCCAACGTCCAGCAATCCTCGGCATGGCTGGGTCAGCTCATCGATTACGGCCGTGAGACCATCGTCACCGCGCTGCCGCTCTACCACATCTTCGCGCTGACGGCGAACTGCCTGGTCTTCATCAAGTTCGGCGGCCGCAACTTGCTTATCACGAACCCGCGCGACATGAAGGGTTTCGTCAAGGAACTCGACAAGGAACCGTTTACCGCCATCACCGGGGTCAACACGCTGTTCAACGGGCTGCTGAACACGCCGGGCTTCGAGGACATCGACTTCGGCCCGCTACGGTTGACGCTGGGCGGCGGCATGGCCGTGCAGCGATCGGTCGCCGAGCGCTGGAAGAAGGTCACCGGCGTGCCGCTGATCGAGGCCTACGGACTGACCGAAACGTCGCCGGCGGCCTGCATCAACCCCATGGACATGGAGGACTACAACGGTGCGATCGGCCTGCCGATCCCGTCGACCGAGTGCCGCGTCGTCGACGCCGAGGGCAACGAGGTGTCGACGGGCGAGCCGGGCGAACTGTGCATCCGGGGACCCCAGGTGATGAAGGGTTACTGGAACCGCCCGGAAGAGACGGAGAAGGTGCTGGATTCCGACGGCTGGCTGCGCACCGGCGACATGGCCTGCCGCGACGAAAAAGGCTTCTTCTACATCGTCGACCGGAAGAAGGACATGATCCTCGTCTCCGGCTTCAACGTCTACCCCAACGAGATCGAGGATGTCGTCGCCTCCCACCCCAAGGTGCTGGAAGTCGGAGCCATCGGCGTCGACGACGAGAAGTCGGGCGAGCTGGTCAAGGTGATCGTGGTGCCCAAGGACGACTCGCTGACCGTCGACGAGGTGCGCGAGTACTGCAAGAAGGAACTGACCGGCTACAAGGTGCCCCGCTACGTCGAGTTCGTCGAGGAACTGCCCAAGACCAACGTCGGCAAGATCCTGCGCAGGGAGCTGCGCGAGCACTACGGCGAGCCGCGCAGTTCGTAGCGAGCCTGCGCGGGGGACGGGTCCGCCCTCGGCTACAACAACTGTCCGGGATCCGGGTCGCTCACCAGCGCGGCGACCCCGACTCCGATGAGGCGCACGCCGACCCGGGACTGGTATCGCGCCCAGTTTCGCGCCATCTCGACGGCGGCCTCGGCAATGGCGTCCGCCGAGCGCGTGAACCCCTCCAGCGTGCGGCTTCGCGTCAGCGTCGAAAAGCCGCCGGAGCGAAGCTTGAGCTGCACCGAGCGCGCGTAAAGCCCCCGCTGCACCAGCCGCTCGGCGCACTGGGCAGCCTGCCGCCGGACGACCGCTTCGATGTCCTCGAGTGCGTGCAGGTCCTGCTCGAACGTCGATTCCTGGCTGATGGACTTCCGCGTCCGAGTCGTCGAGACCGGCCGCGTATCGACGCCGGCGGCCCGGGCGCGGAATGTCTCCGCCTGCCGTCCCAGCGCCGGTCCCAGCAGTTCGACCGGCGCGCGCCGAAGCTGGCCGATCGTCAGGATGCCGGCGTCCTGCAGCCGGGCGCCCGTGCTCGGACCCACGCCCGGCAACCGCCGTACCGGGAGCGGATCCAGGAAGCGCTGCACCTCTTCGTCGCGCACCCAGGTCAATCCGTCGGGCTTGTCGTAGGCCGAGGCCAGCTTGGCGACCAGCTTGCTGGAGCCGATTCCGATCGACGCGGTCAGCCCGACGCTGGCCGAGATGCGCTGCTTGAGTTCACGTGCCAGCGCGGTCGGATCGTCCCCGGCGACCGCGTCGCTCATGTCGATGAAGGCCTCGTCCAGACTCAGGCCCTCGACCAGTGCCGAATACTCGGCGAATATCGTGAAGATCTCCGACGACACCTCTCGATACAGCGAGTGGCGCGGGCGAACGAACACGGCGTGCGGACAGAGCCGGCGGGCCCGGCCGGCCGGCATCGCGGAATGCACCCCGAAGCGACGCGCCTCGTAACTGGCCGCCGCGACGACGCCCCGGCGGGCGTCGCCGCCTACAATGACCGCTTTGCCGCGCAACTCCGGGTGCTCGCGCTGCTCTACGCTGGCGAAGAACGCATCCATGTCGCAGTGGAAGATGCAGCGGCGCGGCTCACCGGATTCAGAACTCATGAGCGACTCCGACCTGTTTCCCGTCATCGACCGCCATACCTGGATGAATCACGCGGCGATCTCGCCGTGGCCGGCCGCGGTCGTCGACGCGATGCGCGGATTCGTAGAATCGAACGCCACGCGCGGCCCGCTGGACTACGGCCGATGGCTGAAGACCGAGCAGCGTCTGCGCGAACGCGCCGCAACGCTGCTCGGCGGCAGGACCGACGACGTCGCGCTGGTGAAGAATACCTCGGAGGGGCTCAGCGCGATCGCCGCCGGCTTCGACTGGCAACAGGGCGATGCGGTGGTGTGCTGCGCCGACGACTTCCCGAGCAACGTCCTTCCCTGGCGCCAGCTCGTGCCCGATGGCGTCGAGGTCCGCGAAGTCGCTCTTCGACCGGATGATCCCGAGGCCGCGCTGATCGAGGCGATGGACCAAAGCGTGCGGCTCGTCGCCGTCAGCTCGGTGCGCTACGACAGCGGCGTTCGGCTCGATCTCCAGCGCATCGGAACCGCCGCCCGCGAGTCTGGCGCTCGATTCGCGGTCGACGCGATCCAGCACCTGGGAGCGTTGACGCTCGACGTCGACAGACTGCCGATCGACTTCGTCGTCGCCGGCAGTCACAAGTGGCTGCTGGCGCCGGAGGGACTGGCCGTGTTCTGGTCTCGCCCCGAAGCACGCCGGTTGCTGCGCCCCGTCCAGACGGGCTGGCGCATGTGGCCAGACATGTTCGACTTCGATCGGGCGGACTGGTCGGTTCCGACCGGCGCTCGCCGGTTCGAGCCGGGCACGCTGAACTCCGCGGGAATTCACGGCCTCGATGCAGCCATCGGACTGCTGCTCGACATCGACCCGCATGCGCGCGAGACAGCGCTACTGGACAGGACCGGTCGGCTCGTCGAAGGCCTGGAACGTCTCGACGGCGTCGAGGTCGTCACGCCGGTCGAACGAGCGCGACGCGCGGGCATCGTCTGTTTCCGCACCCGTTCGCTGGAGCCTGATGCGGTGCTGAAACGACTTGCCGAGGCCGATATCCACGCCGCCCGGCGCGGCAGCGCGGTGCGCCTGTCGCCGAATTTCTACACGCCGCTGGACCAGCTCGAGCGGACGCTGGAAACGATTCGCGCGGCGCTTCGCTGACGCCGCCGGATCTTCCGGCCCGAATTCCTACCCGGCTCCGCTGCCGGGGACACGACCGCTCTTTTCGAGATACCGCTGGTGGTATTCCTCGGCCGGCCAGAACGTCCCGGCTCGTTCGATGCGCGTCGCCACCGGGCCGTCGATTCGACCGGATCCCTGCAGTTCGCGCCTGGACCGCTCGGCCGCCTCGCGCTGTTCGTCGTCGTGCACGAAGATCGCGCTGCGGTACTGCGATCCGACGTCGGGGCCCTGCCGGTCCATCTGGGTCGGATCGTGCATCGTCCAGAATGCATCCAGCAGGTCTTCGTAATCGATCCGCTCCGGATCGTAGATGACTTCCACGGCCTCGGCATGGCCCGTCGTCCCGCTGCATACGTCCCGGTAGCTCGGCTCCGCCGTCTCGCCGCCGGTGTAGCCCACGCGGGTGTCGACGACGCCGTCGAGCTCCCGGAAACGCGCTTCGGGCCCCCAGAAGCAGCCGGCTGCAAAAGTCGCTTTCCCGGTTTCCATTTCGGCCTCTTATCGTCATCGCAATTCCTGCGAAGTATAGCGATCGCGCGTAAACGCTCGCGCGACAGAACGCTGGAAATCCTCGGCGGGGCAAGCCAGAATGCGCCGATGACAAGCGAGACGTTCCTGTGGCACGACTACGAGACATTCGGCGCCGACCCCCGGCGGGACCGGCCATGTCAATTCGCGGCGCTTCGCACCGACGTCGACCTGCAACCGGTCGCCGACCCGGTGGTCTGGTACTGCCAGCCGACTTCGGACGTTCTTCCCGCGCCGGAGGCCTGCCTCATCACCGGCATTACCCCTCAAATGGCGCAGGAGCGCGGATTGCCCGAGTATGAATTCGCCGCCCGCGTCTTCGAGGTCATGAGCGAACCCGGTACGTGCGCGGTCGGCTACAACAATTTCCGCTTCGACGACGAGGTCACGCGCTTCCTGTTCTGGCGCAACTTCATCGACCCCTACGCGCGCGAATTTCGTAACGGCAACAGCCGTTTCGACCTCATCGACGTGCTCCGGCTGACCTGTGCACTTCGTCCGCAGGGCATCCGGTGGCATTACGACGCCGACGGCGTGCCAGGCTTCCGGCTGGAGGATCTCGCCCGGGAGAACGGTTTGGATACCGACGACGCCCACGACGCGCTGGCCGACGTGCGCAACACGCTCGCGATGGCGCGACTGGTGCGTCAGCACGCACCCAGGCTGTGGGAATGGACGCTGAAACTGCGCCAGCGGCATCGCGTGGAGGCGCTGGTCGAGAAACGTCGTATACTGCTGCACGCCTCCTCCCGCTTTCCGGCCGCCTCCTTCTGCATCGCGCCGGTCCTCCCGCTGTTCCGCCATCCGGCGATCAAGACCCAATGGCTGGTCTGGAATCTCCGCGAGGACCCGGCCGCGTTCGAATCGCTGGACGCCGAGTTGCTGTCGGACCTGTTCTGGACCTCGAATGCCGATCTGCCGGAGGGTTTCCGCAGGCTGCCGGTGAAGTGGATCCGCACCAACCGCTGCCCCATGCTGTCGCCGGTCGGCACGCTGGACTCCGATGCGGCACGACGTACCGGAATCGACCTCGACCAGGCCGGTCGACACGCCGAGCGGCTGCGCTCGGCCGATGAATTCGTGGACCGGCTACGGAAACTGTTCGGCGAGCCTCCCGGCGGGCAGGCGCTGGACGCCGAAACCGCGCTGTACGAGGGATTCATCACCGACGCCGATAAGCGCCTGGCCGAACGCCTCCGGACGCAAGGACCCGTCGAGGCCGCCGCCCTGCTCGCCGACGGCAACGGCCCGTTCGACGACGAGCGGCTCGGAGAGTTGCTGCTTCATTTCGTCGGGCGCCACGCCGAGGACCGGCTGGACCCGGTCCAGCGACAAGCCTGGCAGGACTACCGCCGACGCCGGCTGGTCGACGACCCGGATCTGGCCTCGATCCAGCTTGCGGACTACCTGGCCAGGATCGAACGCCTGCGCCGGGAACGGCCGGAACGGGCCGATCTTCTGGACCGGCTCGCCGAGTGGCCGGCACGCATCGGCCTGGGCGCGGAAATCGAAGCGTATTGAATCAATGCCTTGCCAGATTTCGGGCTGCTTTACCGGTTGCTTATGCACAGAGACCGAAAGCACGACGTTGACGGTTTCTTTACGCAAAATCGTTCATTCAAAAGGCGAAGAAAGCACTATATGACATTGTTTCAATTGTGTTTTCTGTATATGAGCAAATTTTGACCATTCCGGTGACAAGACGATGTCAGCGGCATCGAGGATCGGTTGCGCACAGGTTTTTCCACAGGCCGTGTGGATAAGCGACCGGCTGCTTCCCAGCGCGCGCTCCGGGCGTCTCGGCGCAACGGCTACATGACGGCCAGCGCAAGCTGATCGGGCCCGGGAGACGCACTTCGACCGGCACGGCGCGATCCGGAAATCGCGCGTGCCAGCACCCGGTCGCTTCGCGGCGAAACGAACTCGAAGACGCTGCCATCGTCGAACTGCATCATCATCACCATGGGAGGCTCACCGTTGCGGCCGGGCCGTGCGATGACGCCGCTGATGGTCTTTCCGACGATTTCTTCCCGGACGGCACGGCTGCTGCGGGTCTTGGCGTGTTTCATCCCGAACTCCTGTTTCTTCGTTCAGGATGATTGGACCACGCCGATTTCTCAAATCATGAGAACCGCACGCCCCGGTTTGCCCGGGCAGAGAGGGTTCAATCGGAGACGGGCAGACGGGTCGCGAATGCGTGGGCCAGGGTCGTCTGGTCGGTGTGCTCGAGCTCGCCGCCGAGAGGAACGCCCTGGGCGAGCCGTGAAAGCCGGATGCCGTGACGGGACGCAAGGCCGGCGATGTAGTGGGCCGTCGCTTCTCCCTCGACGGTCGAGTTGGTGGCGACGACGACCTCTTCGATGGGCTCGGCGGCAAGGCGCTGTTCCAACAGGTCGAGACCGAGATCCTCGGGTCCGATGCCGTCCAGCGGCGACAGACGCCCGAGCAGCACGAAATAACGCCCGCCGAAGCCGGTGGCCTGTTCGATGGCGATGACGTCTCCGGGCGTCTCGACGATGCACAGAACGGAATTCGACCTGCGCGGACTGGTGCAGATCTCGCACGTCTCGGCCGACGTGAAGTTCCGACAGCGGGAGCAGCGGCCGATCTCGTCGACCGCACGTTCCAGTGCCCGTGCCAGTCGCTCTCCGCCCCGACGATCGCGCTCCAGCAGATGCAGCGCCATTCGCTGGGCCGTTCGCGAACCGACCCCCGGCAGGCACCGCAGGGCTTGCAGGAGTTCGTCTACGAGCGGGTCGTTCACGCCCGGCGTCGACTCGTCACGGCAGCGTGAAACCCGGCGGCATCGGCATTCCGCCGGTCAGGCCGGACATCTTTTCCCGGCTCGCTTCCTGGACCTTGTTGACCGCATCGTTGAACGCCGCGGCGACCAGGTCCTCGAGCATCTCGAGGTCGTCACCGGCGCTGGAATCGATGCGCACACCGCGCACCTCGTGCCGGCCGTTGAGCGTGACTTCCACCATGCCGCCGCCGGACTGCCCCGTGACCTCCAGTTCGGCGAGCTCCTGCTGCGCCTGCTTGAGGTCTTCCTGCATCTTCTGGGCTTGCTGCATCAACTGCCCGATATTGCCTTTCATTGATCGCTCCGTGATGAGGCCGGTCGTACCGAACCCGGCACGACTTCGGCGTCGAATGTCTCCTGCATGCGGCGCACGACGGGATCCTGCGCCACCGCCGCTTCGGCGTCGGCCTGGGCCCGTGCACGCTCGTCGCTGTCCAGACGTGCCGGCGTCACCAGCCCGCCGTCGTCGTCCACCGGCCTGAATTCCAGCTTCCGGTCCAGGCCGGTATAGCCGCGAAGCGCCTCGGCGAGGCTCGCCTTGAACCGGTCGGTCACCAGCATGAGATCGTCCCGGGTCAGCTGGAATTCAACCCGGTTGTCGTCGGCGCGCGAGAGTGCAAGCATGCCGGCCACGGCGCGGACCGAGCCGTTGAGGTCCAGACGGCTCAATACCTGCGGCCAGGTTTCGCGCGTCAGCGCGACGGCGCCGCCGGCGGGCTCCTGCTCGGGCGCGGGCTCACCGGTCCGTTCCTGTGACGGCTCCGCGGGTCCGGACGCCGCCGGCGCCGGCTCCCTGACGGACGCCTCGGGCGGCCCCGGCTCGCCGGCACCCCGCTTCGCGCCCTCCGGCGGCGGATGGCCGGACCCGGGACCGGCGGGTTCGAATGCGAACATCCGCAGGATCGTCATCTCGCAGCCGGTTCGCATCGACGGCGCCAGCCCGAGGTCGCGCCGGCCCGCGACGGCGATCTGGTAGAAGAGCTGAACGTCTTCGGCGTCCATCCGGCCTGCGTATTCGGTGAGCTGTTCCCAGTCGGTACGGCTGTCGTCGCGATAATCGGGTACCTGCTGCATCAACGCGATGCGGTGCAGCATCTCGGCCAGGTCGGCCAGCAGCCGGGACAGGTCGCGGGCCAGGCTGAACACCTCCGAAACCGCGGCCAGCGCCGTCTTCGCGTCGCCGTCGATCAGCGCCTCGAGAATGGCGTTGAGATGGCGCTGCTCGACCGTGCCCAGCATGTTCTCCACGGCTTCGAGTTCGAGTTTTCCGCTGCCGGCGGCCAGCGCCTGGTCCAGCAGGCTGAGGCCATCGCGCATGCTGCCGTCGGCCGCGCGGGCCAGCAGCCCGACCGCTGCGGCATCGTGGTCTACGCCTTCGCGGTCGAGGATGGTTTCGAGCTGGTCGGCGATCTCGTCGACCCCGAGCCGGCGAAGATTGAACTGCATGCAGCGCGAGAGAATCGTGACCGGGATCTTCTGCGGATCCGTGGTCGCAAGCACGAACTTGACGTGCTCGGGAGGTTCTTCCAGCGTCTTCAGCAGCGCGTTGAAGCTGTGCGTGGACAGCATGTGGACCTCGTCGATGAGGTACACCTTGAAACGACCGCGGGCCGGCGCGTACTGGACGTTGTCGAGGATCTCGCGCGTGTCGTCGACCTTGGTGCGCGAGGCGGCGTCGATCTCGAGCAGGTCGACGAAACGCCCCTCGTCGATCGCTACGCAATGCTCGCACTCGCCGCAGGGCTCGGCCGAGACGCCTTGCTCGCAGTTCAGCGACTTGGCGAGAATTCGGGCAATCGTCGTCTTGCCGACGCCGCGCGTGCCGGTGAACAGGAACGCATGGTGCAGCCTTCCCTCGGAGAGTCCGTTGGTCAGCGCCCGGACCACGTGTTCCTGGCCGACCAGGCCGCCGAAGTCTCGGGGGCGCCATTTGCGGGCAAGTACCTGATAACTCAAAGCGAATTCCTGCATCCGGGGGAGTTTGGCGGCCGCCTCGGCGTATCCTCGCAGGACCGCCGAAGCTCCGCGAAAGTCTACACCACCGGCCGACGCCGGCGGCCTCGCCCCACCGTCGACGCCGACCCACCGTAAACTGGCCCGATGCGGTCGAAACAGCGCGCGCTCGCCGTCGTCGTCCCGGTCGGTCCCGACGAAACCAGCCACGTTTCGTTACTGGAGCGACTGCGCACGGTCGGGTTCGACGACGAGATCGTGCTGAGTGCCGCCGCACCGGTGGACCTTCCGCGGCGATCGCCGGAGGACGTTCGGACCGTGGACGGCTTGCCCGGTCGGGCGGCACAGCTCAATCGCGGTGCGCGGGCCACCGACGCACAGTGCCTCTGGTTCCTGCACGCGGACACCAGCCCGACGGCGGCGGCGGCCGAGGCGGCCGCGACCTTCGCGCGCGACCCGGACGGCCGGATCGGGTTCTTCGAGCTTGCCTTCTGCGGCGACGGACCGGCGCTGACCCGGCTCAATGCGATCGGCGCGAATCTCAGGTCCCGGTGGCTCGGACTGCCGTTCGGCGACCAGGGCCTGCTGGTTCCGCGCAACGTCTTCGAAGCGCTCGGCGGCTTCGACGAATCGTTCGGCCGCGGCGAGGATCTGGAGATCGTCGTACGCGCCCGGGCCGCCGGCATCGCTTTGCACGGCCTGGGCGTGGAGTTGCCGACATCGGCTCGGCGTTACCGGGAAAGCGGCTGGATCCGCACGACGCTCGCACACGCCTGGCTGACGCTATGCCTGTGGCGCCGGGCACGAGCGGGCACCGGGGTGCCCGGGGCATGACCGCCATCGCCGTATTCGTCAAGACCCCCGGCCTGTCACCGATAAAGACGCGGCTGGCGCGCCGGGTCGGCCGGCAGGTTGCCGAGGAATGGCATCGCCGCGCTGCCGGCTGTGTCGGGACGACCGCGGCCGCCACCGGCTTGCCTGTCTATTGGGCGATCGCCGAGGAGGACGGCATGCAGCATCCGTTGTGGCGGCACTTGCCGCGCATCGCCCAGGGTGAAGGTGGCCTGGGATCGCGCATGGCCCGGGTGCACACCGAGATCGTTCAGCGCCACGGCGCCGGGATCCTGATCGGCGCCGACCTGCCACAGATCGAGGGCCGACACCTGGAGACTGCGGCCACCTGGCTGGACGCGCGCGATGCCAGGCACGTGCTTGGTCCGGCCCGGGACGGCGGTTTCTGGCTGTTCGGGGCCAACCGGGCGCTGCCCGGCGCAACCTGGGAATCGGTCGACTACAGCCGCGCCGACACGGGCCGCAGACTCATCGCCGCGATCGACGCGCCGGTCTGGCAACTGCTGGAACGCAAGACCGATCTCGATCTGGCCGGCGATCTGCCGACGGTACTCGCTGAACTCGAAGCTGTGCCGAAGCCAACGCCGGAGCAAGAGGCGCTGGCCCATTGGCTCGAACTCCGGACGGAGCTCACGGCATGAATTTCCTGCTCGACAACGAAGCGGCCATCCGGCTGGGCGGGTTTGCCGCTGCGTTGACCCTGCTCGGGCTTCTGCAGTGGCGCTTCAGCCTCCGCGGAGACGGACGGCCGGCACGACGCCAGCTGACCAACATCGCCCTGGTCTTGATCGATACGCTCGTGCTGCGCTTTGCCTTCCCGGTACTCGCGGTGGGATTCGCGGCTTCGGTGAACGCGTCCGACGCCGGCCTGCTAGGCCGGGTCGATGCACCGTTCTGGCTCGAATTCGCCATCGCGCTCATCGCGCTCGATCTGGCAATCTATGGGCAGCACCGGCTGTTCCACAGGATTCCCCTGCTCTGGCGCTTCCACCGCGTGCACCACGCCGATCGGGCGTTCGATCTGACAACCGGCGTCCGCTTCCATCCGGTGGAGATCGCGCTTTCGATGCTGATCAAGTTCGGCGTCATCGGGCTGATCGGCGCTCACCCGGCCGCGGTCCTGGTCTTCGAGATCGTGCTCAACCTGGGCTCGCTGTGGACGCATTCGGACCTGGCGCTGCCAGCGAGAATCGACCGACGGCTTCGCCGGCTCATCGTCACGCCGTCGATGCACCGAATCCATCACTCGACGCTGCGCCACGAGACCGATTCCAACTACGGGTTTCACCTCTCGCTCTGGGACCGGTTGTTCGGCAGCTACACCAAGCATCCGGAGCGTTTCGAAAAGACCATGCCGATCGGGCTGGATGATGCTCGCAGCGACGACGACCAGACGCTCACGGCGCTATTGCTCGATCCGTTCAGGCGTCGTCCCGGAAATCGGCCGGGTGCACCGCAAGCGTAGCCAACGCTACGTCGAGGATGCGCGACCGAGAAAAACGCCGCAGGCGTGGTGCCCGGGGGCGCCGCAGTAGAGCGGGCGGCCGATCGAGAAGTCCAGGCCGTTCCGTCGGGGTTCGCTGCGAAGCGAGGGGCGCATCGGTGCGGCGATCGCGGTGATTCGAGACCGAGCCGACCGCAGTCGTAGCAGCGCTACGTCGAGGATCGGCGACCGAGCGAAGCGCGGCGAGCGCCGTGACGAGGTGCGCCGCGGCAGAGAATGGATGGCCGATAGGGCCCGCCCCGCCCTGCATACCTTCCTGATCGGTCGCCCGCTCGTCGCGAGGCGGCTCCGGGTGCCGCGAATGGGGCGTTTTTTCGACCGAGCGCACCGCAGGCGTAGCCATCGCTACGTCGAGGATGCGCGACCGAGCAAAACGCCGCAGGCGTGGTGACCGGGGGCGCCGCAGTAGAGCGGGCGGCCGATCAGGGAGGTACTACAAAAACTGCTCGTTGAGGATGCGCTCGTCCAGCGAGTGCTCGGGATCGAACAGCAGCGTGTGGAGGAGTTCGGCGGATCGCGCGACGCGGACGCGGGTGACATCGCGCACCTCGTCGTAGTCCGCGGTGGCGCTGACCGGCCGGCGTTCGGCGTTGAGGACCTGGAACTCGACTTCGACCTCGGCCGGCAGGATGGCGCCCCCCCAGCGGCGCGGGCGAAACGGACTGATGGGCGTGAGTGCCACGGCCTCGGTGCCCAATGGCAGGATCGGACCGTGCGCCGACAGGTTGTACGCCGTCGAGCCGGCCGCCGTGGCCACCAGCACACCGTCGGCGACCAGTCGCGAGACGCGTTCGGTGCCGTTGACGAGGATCCGGATGTGTGCCGCCTGGTTGGTCTGGCGAAGCAGCGCGACCTCGTTGATCGCAACGCCTTCCCGTTCTTCGCCGGCCACGGTCCGCACCTGCATCTTCAGCGGTGCGAGGCTGAAGCTGGCGGCATTGTCGATGCGCTCGGGAAGTTCGTCGGTGCTGAAGCGGTTCATCAGGAAACCGACCTCGCCGAGGTGCATCCCGAACACCGGCAGATCGCGCGCGCTGTTCTCGTGCAGCGTATGCAGCATGAAACCGTCTCCGCCAAGCGCGACAAGCACGTCGGCTTCGGAGGTCGGCACACGCTCGTAGCGCGCCTCCAGCTCGGCGAGCGCCTCGCGCGCACGGGGGTGTTCACTGGCGACGAACGCGATTCTCGGACGGGTCGCCATCGCGTTTTCCTAGCCCGTCGCGCTCAGCAGCTGGCCGAGCCCGTGGATGGCGACCTGCATGGTCGCGAAGTCCAGCGTCGACGTCGCCCGCATTTCCTCCAGCATCGCCCGCGTCCGCTCCACCGATCGGCGATGCGCGTCGAACCACGCCGCGATGGGATCGTCGGCGCCGCGGTGCTCGGTCAGGATCCGCTCCACGAGCACCCGATGATGGCTGTAGAGCTCGTCGCGCAGGTTGCCGCGGGCGTGTGCGTGCCACTGTTTCTCGACCGGCAGGCTTTCGACGCTTTCGCGCAGCCAGCGCAGGCACAGCTCGTCGAGCAGCCGGAAATAGGTGCGTCCGACATCGATGACCTCGAGGTCCAGCGTCCGCGACTGGTCGACGATGTCCAGGGCCGAGTACATCCAGCCCAGAGCCGCGAGCCGCCGGGCGAAATCCGGCTCGAATCCAGCCTGCTCGAGTTCCTTGCGGCGCGCGTCGAGTTCCTCGTTCTCGGCCTCGGAGAGGATGTCGGGCAGCGACTCCCGGAAATCCCGCATGCCGGGCCCGAATCGGCTGACCTTGCTGGAGATGTCGATCGAGAACCCGCCCGGCAGCGTGATCAGCCGGCGGGTGTTCTGGCGCATCAGGTTCCAGATCTGCAGGTACATGCGGTTCTGCAGTTCGGCCGAGACCGATGCGTCGTAGCGTTCGAGTTCGTGCCAATAGGATCGCGCCTCGAAGATCTCGCGCGCGACGGTGAACGCCTTGGCCACGATGGCCGAGTCGGCGCCGGTGTCCTCCTTGATCCGCATCGCGAAGTACGCGCCCATGCGGTTGACGAGGTTGTTGGTCACGCGCGTGGCGATGATCTCGCGCTTGAGCCGGTGCTCGGGCATGAGATCGGCGAATTCCTCGCGCAGCGGGCCGGGGAAGTAATCCTCCAGTTCCTTCGACAGGTAGGGATCTTCCGGTACCTCGGAAGCCACGAGATCCTGGTACAGCGTGATCTTGCTGAACGAGAACAGCTTCGCCAGCTCGGGCCGCATCAACCCCAGCCCCCGGGCGACGCGGTCGCGCAGCTGTTCCTCGTCGGGCAGATCCTCGAGATCGCGATCGATCAAACCCTGGTGCTCGAGCATCGTGATGAAGTGCGCTTCGGCGCCCAGCCGGGCCGACGTCATCGATTCCATCATGCTCAGTGCCTGGGTCTGGAGATAGTTGCTCCTGAGCACCAGCCCCTCGACCTCGTCGGTCATCCGCCCCAGCAACTCGTTGCGCCGGTCGCGGTCGATGCGACCGGCCTTGACCGCCTGGTCGAGCAGGATCTTGATGTTGACCTCGTGGTCGGAGCAATCCACCCCGGCCGAGTTGTCGATGAAATCGGTATTGATGCGCCCGCCGCCGAGCGCGTACTCGATCCGACCGCGCTGCGTCAGGCCAAGGTTCCCGCCCTCGCCCACGACGCGGCAGCGAAGGTCGCGGCCATCCACGCGGACCGGGTTGTTGGCAAGATCGCCGACGTCGTTGTTGGACTCCGCCGCGGACTTGACGTAGGTGCCGATGCCGCCGTTCCAGAGCAGATCGTATTCGGCGCGAAGGATCGCCCGGATCAGGGCCTGGGGCGACATCTCTTCGTGCTCGACGCCCAGCCACTCCCGTACGGCCGGCGAAACCGGAATCGTCTTCGACTGGCGCGAGTAGACGCCGCCGCCTTCGGAAATCAGCGAAGCGTCGTAGTCCGACCAGTTCGACCTGCCCAGCCCGAACAACCGCTCACGCTCGGCGAAGCTGCGCTCCGGGTCCGGGTCGGGATCGATGAAGATGTGGAGGTGGTTGAACGCAGCCTTCAGCCGGATGTGGCGCGACAGCAGCATGCCGTTGCCGAACACGTCGCCGGACATGTCGCCGATGCCGACCACGTCGAACGGCTCGGACTGCGTGTCCAGGCCCAGCTCGCGGAAATGGCGCTTCACCGATTCCCACGCACCCTTGGCCGTGATGCCCATCTTCTTGTGGTCGTAGCCGTTCGATCCGCCCGACGCGAACGCGTCTCCCAGCCA
The DNA here is from genome assembly GCA_051428125.1 of Candidatus Wenzhouxiangella sp. M2_3B_020. GTDB lineage: Bacteria > Pseudomonadota > Gammaproteobacteria > Xanthomonadales > Wenzhouxiangellaceae. Next base: position 4,733 of record JBPRGD010000015.1, on the reverse strand, counting down.
GAACCCGTGCTCGATGGAGATCGCGTTGGCGATGTCGGAAAACGTCGCCGTGCCCTTGTCCGCGGCGACCACCAGGTAGGGATCGTCCCCGTCCTGCCGGACCACGCCCTTCGGCGCGCGGATCCGGTCGCCGTCGAGATTGTCGGTCAGATCGAGCAGGCCGTTGATGAACGAGCGGTAGCAGTAGACCACCTCGGCCATGATCTCGTCGCGTTCCTCGGACTGCGGCAGGTTCTTGACGAAAAAGCCGCCCTTGGCGCCCACCGGCACGATCATGGTGTTCTTGACCGTCTGCGCCTTCATCAGTCCCAGGACCTCGGTGCGGAAGTCCTCGCGGCGGTCCGACCAGCGCAGCCCCCCGCGCGCGACCTTGCCACCACGCAGATGGACGCCTTCGACGCGCGGAGAGTAGACCCAGACCTCGCGGTAGGGTCGCGGCTTGGGCAGTTCGGGCAACGCCGTGGAATCGAACTTGAAGCTCATGTACTCGTGGTACTGGCCGCGTGCGTCGCGCTGGTAGTAGTTCGTCCTGAGCATGGCGCGGATCACGTCCGCGAAGCTTCTGAGGATGCGGTCCTGGTCGGCGCTCCCGATCGAATCCATCATCCGCAGCAACGCCTTCCGGACGGCATGGGCATCGTCGTCGCGGCCTTCGGTCTCGCGCGCCAGGAAAGTGTCCTCGAGAAACTCCTGCAGAACCGCGTCGTCGATTCCTTCGGCCAGCTCCATGCAGTGGCGCTTGAGCTGCTTGCGCTCGCTCACCCGTCGCGAACGACTCTCCTCGGCGCGACCCGGGTCGAAACGGGCGCCGAAGTACTCCACGAGAAGACGCGCGGCCAGCGGCCACGCCGCCAGCGTCTGCTCCATGTAGGCCTGTGAAAACGGGGATCCGGCCTGCTGCAGGAACTTCGCGCACGCCCGGAGCATGCTGGCCTGGCGCCAGTCGAGCTTTGCGAGCAGGATCAGCCGATTGAACCCGTCGTTTTCGCTCGCACCCCGCCAGGTCTGCTCGAACGCCTCCTGGAACTGCCTGCGGATCAGGTCCAGGTTGATCTCGCCCTGCCCCGGTGGCTCCATATCGAAGTCCTGGATCCAGATCCGGTTCCCGTCTTCCAGCGCCAGTTCGTAGGGCCGCTCGGAGACGATGCGCATTCCGAGGTTCTCCAGCATGGGCAGGACGTCGGACAGCGGAATCGGGTCGCTGTACTTGAACAGCTTGAATCGCAGGATGCCGCGCGACCGCTTGCGCGGCTTGTACAGGCTCATCTGCAGGTCTTCGACATTGCGCAGGCCGGCAGCGGCCAGAACGTCGAAACTGGCCACGTGCGGAGCAACGTCTCCCTGGTAGCTCAACGGGAAGGCATTGCCGAAGCGCTTGAGCAGCTCGAGGCCCTTTTCCTCGCCGCACTGCTTGATCAGGATCTCTCCGAGTTCGTCGTCCCAACTGCGGATCGCCTGCTTGATGCGCGACTCCATCTCCGCGGTGTCGAAATCGATTGCGCGATCCTCCTTCGGCCGCACGACCACGTGCATGCGCGCGAGCTTGGACTCGCCGACCTGGACCGAGAAGTCGAGGCGCTCGCCCTTGAACGCACGTTTGAGAATGGCCTGAACCTTCTGGCGGTTCTCGGTGTTGAACCGGTCCCGAGGAATGAACACCATGCACGAGTAGAAGCGCCCGAATCGTTCACGCCGGACGAACAGCCTCGTCTGGGCCCGCTCCTGCAGATCGAGAATGCCGACGGCCAGTTCGAGCAGGTCGTTGGTGCCGGCCTGGAACAGTTCGTCTCGCGGCAGCGTTTCGAGAATGTGCAGAAGAGCCTTGCCGGCATGCGAACCCGGCCGCAGGCCGGACTGCTTCAGCACCCGCTCGACCTTCATCCGGACCAGCGGCGTGTCCTGGCAGCGGCGGATGTAGGCCCCGGACGTGAACAGTCCGATGATGCGCTTTTCGCCGCTGACGCGACCCGACTCGTCGAACCGGAGGATCGAGATGTAGTCCATGTAGCCGTCGCGATGTACGGTCGCGCGGCCGTTGGTCTTGGTGATGATGATGGGATGGATCTCTCCGCGCCCGGCGCGCGCATCGCCGCCCAGTTCGCTGATCGGCCGCGACGGCGAGCGACGGTGGCTGGCGCGCATCAGCCCCAGCCCGCTTTCGTCGACCGGCTCGAGCATGCGCTCGTCCTCGCCCTCGGAGATCACGTATTCCCGGTAGCCCAGGAACGTGAAGTGATCGTCGGCCAGCCACCGGAAGAATTCCCGGGCTTCCGAGAGCTCGTCGTCGTCAAGCCCGGAGCGGCTTTCGGCCAGTTCGTCGGCGATGTCCAGCGCCTGCGCGGTCATCTGCTTCCAGTCTTCCACCGCGACGCGCACGTCGGACAGCGAAGAACGTATGTTGCGCTCGATCCGGGCCAGCGAATCGGGCGACGTCTGGCGATCGATGCGGATGTGGATCAGGGATTCGCTGAGCGCGGATTCGTCGCCCTCCTCGGCCATTTCGAGGAAGTGGCCGCCCTGGTCGCGTCGAAGCCGCACCACCGGGTGAATGATGAGGTGGACGCCGATATCGAGCCGGGACAGCGCGAGCACCACCGAATCGACCAGGAACGGCATGTCGTCGTTGACCAGTTCGACCACCGTGTGGCTGGACGACCAGCCATGCTCGGCCTCGCTGGGGTTGTAGACGCGAACGAGCAATTCGCCGGGGCGACGCCGACGCAGGAACTCGAAGAACTCCGAGATCATCCGCGCCTCTTCGTCGCCGTCGCCGTCGAGCGATTCGTAGGCAGGATAGTTGCGCACGAACTGGCGCGCGAATTCGACTTCGTGGGCCGGCGCGGTGGGTTGAAGCGCGCCGAGAACCTCGTCGATCTTCTTGTTCTTGTTCATTCGTCGCCCAAGAGGTGTTTACGGCGTGGTCGGATTCGCATCCCGAAGCGCATGTCCGTGGTCGAGCGCCCGCCCGTCGACCGGCTGCGGGCAGGCCCCAATCATCGCTCGCTGCGCGATGTCGCGCAACCTTCGTCGACCGCCGCAGAGCGCCATCGGAGCGCCCGGGCCGGCGGGACTCAGCGCAGGCCGGTCTCGAGGCGGCCGATGACCATGCGCTGGATTTCGCTGGTTCCTTCGTAGATCTCGGTGATCTTCGCATCGCGGAAATAGCGCTCGACTGGCATTTCCTTGCTGTAGCCCATGCCTCCGTGGATCTGCACCGCCTGGTGCGTGATCCACATCGCAGCCTCCGAGGCGACCAGCTTGGCCATCGAGCCGTCCACCGTGAAGCGCGCCCCGGTGGCCTGCGCCTGCTGCTTGGTCCAGGCCGCGCGCAGCGTCAGCAGCCGGGCCGCTTCCAGCCGGCACTTCATGTCCGCGATCTTGGCCTGGATCATCTGGAAGCTGCCGATCTCGCGACCGAACGCCTTGCGTTCCTGCGCCCAGGCGACGCTGGCCTCGTAGGCGGCCTGCGCGATACCGACGGCCTGGGCGGCGATGCCGATGCGTCCTGCATCGAGCACGCCCATCGCGATCTTGAACCCCTCGCCTTCGGCGCCCAGCAGGCAGTCGGCCGGGCATTCGTAATCGTTCAGTTCCACCTCGCAGGTCGCCGAGGCGCGGATGCCGAGCTTGGGCTCGCTCTTTCCGCGCGTGAATCCTTCTCGCTCGGCATCGATGATGAATGCCGACACGCCGCGCGCGCCGGCATCCGGATCGGTCATTGCGAACAACACCAGGTAGCGTGCATACGGCCCGGACGTGATCCACGACTTGCGCGCGTTGATGATGTAATGACTGCCGTCGTCGGAACGGACGGCCCGGGATTTCATGTTCGAAGCGTCCGAACCGGACTGGGGCTCGGTCAGCGCATAGGCACCGATCTGCTCGCCGCTGGCGATGGCGGTAACGTACTTCTTCTTCTGCTCCTCGGTGCCGTGCTTGAGGATGCCGTTGCAGAACAGAGAATTGTTGACGCTCATGATGGTTCCATGCGCCGCATCGGCGGCACAGATCTCGATCATCGCGAGTACGTATCCGATCGTGTCAAGCCCCGATCCGCCGTATTCCTCGGGCACCTCGATGCCCATCAGACCGAGTTCGCCCATCGCCTGGATGTTTTCCAGCGGAAACTCGCCGGACCGGTCGAAATCGGCGGCCACCGGCTCGATTCGCTCACGAGCGAAATCCCGCGCGGCGGACTGGATCATCTGCTGTTCATCGGTCAGGTTGAAATTCATCGGTCGACACTTCCTCGAGAATGCTTGAGACAGGTCCCGCAGCGCCGCGAGCGCGGCACTCGCGACATGCACCGGAGACGCTTCGGAAAAGGGCCGGAATTATATCACTCGCGGCGCGAAAGGCGCTTCCCGGGCGGTGCACGCGGCACGGCCCCCAGCCGGGCGCGGCCGCCGGAAATCCGGCCGTTCCGGCACCCGGCCTTGTGAAATGGTTCTCTTGACATGCAGCCACAGTTCGCTAGAATTTCAAGTCCGGCATGGGGTTCCCCCCTTCCCCGTACCGGATTGTGGCCGAGGTTCCCCCCTTGCCTCGGCCACTTCTTTTTGCCCAGGTGGCGGAATTGGTAGACGCGCTAGCTTCAGGTGCTAGTGTCCGATAGGACGTGGGAGTTCGAGTCTCCCCCTGGGCACCATTCCCCGGCGCGCGGACCAGCGCTGCCTCTCCCGGACCTTCGCGATGCCCGGCCACGGATGGCTCGGATGAACCCGGGATCCGCG
>JBPRGD010000014.1:0-2028 GCA_051428125.1 Candidatus Wenzhouxiangella sp. M2_3B_020 | reverse complement strand
GGCCCACGCAGGCCGGAAGAACCCGCTGGCAGAACGCCGGTCCCCTTCAATCGCGCCTTGAGCAACGGCGTTCGCCCGAGACGGTTGGCCAATGCCTGTAGCGCCGGCTCCAGTTCAATAAGCTTTTCCTGACTGGCATTCTGGATGCCCAGTTGCAGGGTCGAAGCACGATCCGTCAGCCAGGCGAAGCCGAGCTGACGCCCCGACTGGGCCAGCCATCCCAGGTGACTGGCGATGCGCTCACGCTCGAGTGCGCCGGCGCGGGCCCGGGCGGTTGCCGGGTCATCCTCCACCCCGGCCGCCCGCTCGATTGCCAGGCAGGCAAGCAGGCGGTAGCTCACGGGCGCCAGCGGCGTGGCCGACGCCAGACGCTCGACGAAAGTCTCGGCTTTCAGTTGTCCATTGCCGTCATCACCGTTGGCCATGCCCACCAGCGTTCTGGCACGCCCTTCAGTCACTCCGTCACCGTCGAGCGTCAGCGTCAACTTCAGCCCGCCAGGCAAACCGGGAAAAACCGGACCGAACGGCACCTCAATCCAGTCCATTGCCAGCCCGTCGGCGCTACGGGGCAGGTCCCTGGTCACTTCAACCATGGACATGAACCCCATGGCATCATGGTCGTGCCCCGAATGTTCGTTGCCTCCATTGTCGTGCCCCGCATGATCGTGACCGGAATGATCATGTTCCGAGTGCCCGGGGGCTCCCCCGTGGTGATGTTCATGATCATGGTGGTGCTCATGATCGTGGCCGTGCTCCGGAATCATGTCTCCAGCGCCGCTGTCATCTCCGGCATCGCGCGCCACCAGGTCCATGCCGCATTTGGGGCAACTGCCCGGCTCATCCTGGACGACTTCCGGATGCATGGGGCAGACATACTCGATCCTGGCATTCAGGACTGCGGCATCGAAATCCTCCGTCGAAGCGGCAAAGGCACTCTCCGCCAGTGCACGCCTCAGCCGCTCAGTCGCTTCTGTCAGCGCTTCTTGAGAAAGATCCGCCACCGCATCTGCATCCGGCAGGGAGGAGGGTATTTGGCCGCCCAGCACAAGAATGGCGCGCGGACGGGGCATCTGGGCGTAGAGCACTGCCGCAGCTTCGGTCATTTTCTCTGGAAGGTCGCCGACAATCAGTAGCACGCCTGCATCGCGAGGCGTCCCGGTGATGCGCAGGCCGGCCGCCGTCACATCCAGACCATGCGCCAGGGCCACTTCCGGCCCCGGGACGATCAGGCAGCTCAGGCTGCGCGCGAGGGCGCGGGAGATCCACTTCTGCAGCACCGCGAATCGCTTCTGTCGCCGCCGTGCGCCCGTGTCGGTCATTACCGGCGCAGAAGTCATTGCCGCCTCAGAGCGCCCTGGCTCCATCCATAGAGCAGGCCGAGGAAGAGAATGGCCAGAAACACGCCCATATCAAGCAGGGCAACCAGCCCGACTTCCTTGTACACAACCGCCCATGGATACATGAACGCCATTTCCATATCGAAGGCCAGAAACAGCAGCGCGTAACCGTAATAGCGCGCATGATAACGGCCCCACACCGGATCCCGCGACAGCACACCGGAACTTGCCGGCACATCCTTGCCCGGCTCCCGGCGTGTCGGCCCCAACGCGCGGGCAAGGCCGTACAGGCTCAGAACGACGCCGCCGGTGCCGATCGCCAGGCCCAGCAGCAGACCGTATTGCTCCAATGCACTCATCATGCCGTCTCCATTTTGAGCGGCCACTGGCTTCCAGGGCGCCGGATCAGGGCAAATTTCCGCTGCCAGGCCCCTTGCTTATAACCAATGCTATACGAGACGCGAATAGTGCTGCAAGGGTAAAGCATGGTGTGAAAGGGATGGTGTCCGGTAATCTTTACTCGTAATATTTACTGGGAGCCCGGGTGATTTGCGCGGTCCTGCGAGGCGTCCGCAAGCCGTCGCCACTGACCCCAGCGGGGGATGAACATGGGCACTTGCCGCCGGTAGGTGCGATAAACGTCGCCGAATCGGGCGATCATCTGTTCTTCCTCACGGTATGCCAGCCAGGT
>JBPRGD010000013.1:0-2481 GCA_051428125.1 Candidatus Wenzhouxiangella sp. M2_3B_020 | reverse complement strand
TCGTAGGCGCTCATCATCTGGCCGTACATCCGGCCGATCTCGTCGTACGTCGCGCGAAGCTGCGTCGTGTCAGAGGTCGCCACGCCGTCCATGCTGCCCGCCCGCATGTCGCCGTTCATCTCTTCGCGCACTCCGGCCTCGAGGCCTTCATCCGACTCGATACCGGCGTCGTCCTGGCATGCAGGTAGCATCACGAGCACGAGGGCCGCGAGCAGCCATCCGGCCTTGCGAATCTGGTACATTGTGTTCGTCATTGCTTTCGGTTTTCGCCTGTGGTTGAAGGTGTTCATCGCGCAGCACGGAGCGTCGCTAGCGGCCTTGCCCCTGCAGCCGGCTCTTACGCTCCTCGTACTCCTCGGTGGTGATTTCGCCGTCGGCGTAGCGCCGCTCCAGGATCTGAAGCGGCGTCTCCCGCTGCGTCGACGGAGTCCCTGTCTGCGACGTCCACTGGGGCACTGCTCGAACGACGGCCCACACGAGGACGACGAGCAGTAGTGCCCAAAAGATCATCCCGAATCCCATAACGACCTCTCATCCGTAACTATTGCCATCGAAGGTGCAGCGCGACCGATCATTCGAGCTGGTGCCTGCGCTCCTCGTACTCCTCCGTCGAGATCTCGCCCTCGGCATAGCGATGCTGCAGGCGCTCCAGCGGCGTCTCCTCCCGCGGGCGGCCCTGCCGTCCTGATCCAGTAGAACGGCTCACGGCCCAGATGGCAAAGACGACTAGGGCGACGAGCAGCACCAGAAAGAGCCACCAGCCCCCGTGCATGCCCCAGTCCATGCCCCAGCAACAGCCGTCCATTCCGTCGAACATAGCGTACCTCCTTTGGTGTGCGTGCGTCGTCAGCGATTCTGCCCGTCGCGATTCATGGGCGACCGCTGCTGCATCATGCCCGGCCGCATCATGCCTGGCTGCATCATCATCGGCATCCTGTTCATCATGCCGCCTCCCACCATGCCGCCATGCATGGCTCGCATCATCTGCATCATGTCCATCATGGTCATGTTCGCCATCATCTGGCGCATCGTCTGCTGAGGCGTCATGCCCGTCAGCATCTGACGCTGCTCGTCGGTGAGGACCTGTTGCATCTCGCGCGCCACCTCGTAGAGGTCGGCCTGCTGCCGGGCGCGCAGCTCGGCAACGGCCATAAGGTGCTGGCGCACCTCAGCGGGGGCGGGCTGCCCTTCACCTGCGAAGAGATCCCGCATCTGCTGCTGGCGGTCCTGCATCCGCTGCATCATCTGCTGGCGCTGCTGCATCATCGTGCGCTTGAGCTCCGTGAGCCGCTCTCTCTGCTGGCCCGTGAGTTCGAGCGTGTCAGCCAGAGTCGGCAGCATGAAGGCCATCATGCTCGTCCGGTGCATCGGGTTCTGCATCATCTGCCCGTGCATGGCCTGCATCATGGGCATCTGCATCATCGGCATGTTTCCCGGCATGTCCATCGGCGGCTGGCCGGGCTGCTGCCCGCGGGCCGGCAGGGCGAGCACGAACGTGGCGGCAAGGAGCAGGGAGAAGAATGTGGTTCGGTGTTCCATGGTGGTGCCTCGTCAGTGGCAAGGTTCGTAGTAGTTAGCGCTGTCGCCAAAACACTTGGGGGGCGGGCCGTGTCGGGCGCTGTCTGCGTGGTGTCGAGGAACGAGGCCCAGGAGCCAAAGCGGTAGAGCTGTGACGCCGCCAAACGTGGTGTTCGACGGCGACTCAGTGGCGGGTAACGCCGTGGGGGCCGTGCTCTCTGAGAGGTATTGTCGTGGAAGACTGTGGGGGATCGTGTCATCCTTCGCGTAGGGCTTACCCCGCCTCCTGCATGCGGCGCCGTCCGCTCCTCGGAGCTGCTTTGCCAGACGCGTAGTAGGTGCGTGCGGAAGCTGGCGCGGCTGGATGTCCGACGGCACTCTTGGCGATACATGTAATTACAAGTAGCTAATGCGGCTGGCTTGGAGGCGGTTTCTCCGTGCGGGCGCCACGCACCTTAAAACCCGTTAAGGCTCGTGACCGCCCTGCAACTACTGCTACAACCGATGACGAGCTCTACCCGATCATTCTGGATCTTGACCAGGCCGGCACCGACGCCTGCCGACGAATCGCAATGAATCGCTCTTCTTCCTTGACATGTGGAGACAACCCATCGGCATCGGACTTGTGCTGCTGTGGAGCGGCTTCAGCCACGCCCCTCACGATGAATGTGGCGCGTCGCTACGGAGAGCCTGCCCTGCGTTTGGAGTCGCCATCGTCGACGTCGTCTGCCGCTCCCAGCGCGGTTCTTCGGGTATCTATCGCCCACCTCTGGCGCGACGGCGGCAACGTGGCGTGACCGTCGTCGCCTGACCGATGCACCTGGGATAGCGTAAATCAGCGACGTGACCGGCGCATGCGCCGTCCGGAGCAGAGCCGTGAGGTGCCGTATCTCACTGCTACACCATGCTGAGTTACGCTGTAGCCCCGAACCACGAAACTGGACAGCGCGTGCAGCTTTAGGC
>JBPRGD010000012.1:0-11602 GCA_051428125.1 Candidatus Wenzhouxiangella sp. M2_3B_020 | reverse complement strand
TGTAGATCGGCGCGCAAATGTGACCCCCACAGCGGGGTGATCGGCGTTCAAAATTGACCCCTCCCTGCGGTTGTGCGGCGGCTTCGGGCTTCCAGCGAGAAGACCGGGGCGAGAGCGGGGATGATGTGCGTGGAGACGCTGGCGAAGGTCCGTCGGGACCATTTCGTGCATGGCAAGAGCATCAAGCAGATTGGCCGCGAGCGCGGCCTCAGCCGGAACTCGGTTCGCAAGATCCTGCGCACCGGCGAGACGGCGTTCAGCTATGAGCGGCCGGCGCAGCCGCTGCCGAAGCTCGGGGCGTTCGTCGAGCGGCTCGAGGCGATGCTGGAGGCCAATGAGAAGCGGTCGAAGCGGGACCGGTTCCGGCTGACGCGGATCTTTGACGACCTCCGTCGCGAGGGCTTCGAGGGCGGCTACGACAGCGTCCGGCGCCACGCGAAGCGCTGGCGGCGGACGCGGACGACGGGCGTGGCGCAGGCGTTCGTGCCGCTGAGCTTCGCGCCGGGCGAGGCCTACCAGTTCGACTGGAGCCACGAGTTCGTGGTGATGGGCGGCGTGACGACCAAGGTGAAGGTGGCGCACGTCCGGCTCTGCTACAGCCGGATGCGGATCCTGATCGCCTACCCCCGCGAGACGCAGGAGATGGTGTTCGACGCCCACGACCGGGCCTTCGCCTTCTTCGGCGGGGCCTGCGCGCGAGGGATCTACGACAACATGTCGACGGCGGTCGACGCGATCCTGATCGGCAAGGAGCGGCGCTTCAACCGCCGGTTCGAGCGGATGTGCTCGCACCACCTGGTCGAGCCAACAGCCTGCTCGCCGGCGGCGGGTTGGGAGAAGGGGCAGGTCGAGAGCCAGGTGAAGACGTCGCGCGAGCGGATCTTCACGCCGCGGCTCCGGGTCGCCGACTATGACGAGCTGAACGCCGTGCTGCGCGAGCGCGCGCTCGCCCACGCCGCCGCGACGCCCCATCCCGAGATGAAGGATCGAACGATCCTCGAAGTGTTCGAGGAGGAGCGCGCGTCGCTGGTCGCGCCGCAGGGGCCGTTCGAGGGCTTCCACGATGTCACGGCGGCGGTGTCGAAGACCTGCCTCGTGAGCTTCGACCGCAACCGCTACAGCGTCTCGGCGAAGGCGGTCGGCCGCCCGGTCCAGCTCCGCGCCCACGCCACGAAGATCGTGATCCTGCAGGACGGCGAGGTGGTGGGCGAGCACGCCCGCGTCTTCGGCCGCGACCGGACGATCTATGATCCCTGGCACTATGTCCCGGTGCTCGAGCGCAAGCCCGGCGCCCTGCGCAACGGCGCGCCCTTCAAGGCGCTGGCGCTGCCGCCGGCGATGGCCAGGGTCCAGACGCGGCTGACCGGCGCGTCGGGCGGCGACCGGCAGATGGTCTCCCTGCTCGTCGCCGCGCACGAGACGGGCGTCGAGGCCGTCGAGCAGGCCTGCGCGGAGGCGATCGAGACGGGACTGCGGAGCGCCGACGCCATCCTCAACATCCTCTCCCGCCAGAGCAGGAGGGCCGGCGCCGAGCCAGTGACGCCGCCGGCCCATCTGCGCCTGCGCGAGGAGCCGGTCGCCGACTGCGCCCGCTACGACCGGCTCGTCGCGGAGGCGCGCCGTGGAGCGGCATGAGCTGATCGAGCTGATGCGCGCGCTGAAGCTCGCCGGCATGCGCGCGGCCTTCGACGAGGTCATGCGCGCGGGCCTCCAGCACCAGCGCGGCGCCGCCGAGATCCTCGGCGACCTGCTCAAGGCGGAGCTCGCCGAGAAGACCGCGCGCTCGATCCGCTACCAGATGAGCGCCGCCCAGTTCCCGGTGATGAAGACCCTCGCCGAGTTCGACTTCGGCGCTTCGCCCGTGAACGAGGGCCTGGTGCGCAGCCTTCATGAAGGAGACTTCCTCGATCAGATGCGCAACGTCGTGTGCGCCGGCGGAACAGGCTCCGGAAAGTCGCATCTGGCCGTCGCCATCGGCGCGAACGCCGTCAACAGCCGCCGGCGTGTCCGCTTCTTCAGCGCCGTCGACCTCGTGAACCGGCTGGAAGCCGAGCTTCGCGAAGGACGCGCCGGACGCCTCGGCGAGCAGCTCTGCCGCATCGACCTCGTGATCATCGACGAGCTCGGCTACCTGCCCTTCGCCCAGACCGGCGGCCAGCTCCTCTTCCACATGATCAGCACGCTCTACGAGCGCACCTCGATTCTCGTCACCACCAACTTGACCTTCGCCGAGTGGCCAAGCGTCTTCGGCGACGCCAAGATGACGACCGCGCTCCTCGACCGGCTCACCCACCACTGCGACATCGTCGAGACCGGCAACGAGAGCTGGCGCATCCGCCACCGCACCTGACGCGAGAGGGGCCTGGAGCCGCTCCGCCACCTGGAAGCTGCGCGCCTCCAGGCCCCTCTCTCGCTGCAACCCTCGCGTGCAGAAGGCCGCCGAAGCGACATTCGGAGGGGGTCAAAATTCAACGCCGATCGGGGGTCACGTTTGGATGCCGATTGACAGCCCCGCGCCCGCCGCCGTTCTCGGGGCTTTCCAGCTTGCTGACCAGGTGTTGCAGGAACAGCATGGAGCCGTCGCCGATACCGGGCAGCTTGGGGCCGAAGCGACCATCGTATCCCCTTTCGCGGTGCTCGCGGACGACGGCGGACTGGTCCATCTCCCACTTCTTGCCAAAGGGGGGATTCGAGACGCAGTAGTGGAAGCGTTCGCCCGCGAAGTGATCCTCGGACAGGGTGCTCCCGAGCTTGATGTTCCTGGACAGGTCGCGGCCCGGATCGGTCTCCAGCGTCTTGAGCAGCATACCCGCAAGGCAGACCGCGTGGGTTTCCGGCTCCAGCTCCTGACCGTGGGGCACGATCACCGGGGCGACGCTGTATCGGTCGCGCAGGCTGTCGATATGCTCCATGCCGTCCGACAGGAAACCGCCCGTGCCGCAGGTCGGGTCATAGAGCGTGCGGATGAGGCCGGGGTTTTCGATGAACATCTGGTCTTCGGGGTCGAGCAGGAGCTCGATGGCCAGATGAACCACGTCGCGGGGGGTCATGAAGTCTTCCGCTGCCTCGTTCACCTCGGCGCCGAACCGGCGGATTAGGTGTTCGTAGACGTTGGACATGACGCGTTCCGGAACCGCCTCCGGATGCAGATCGATCGCGGCGAAGTTCTGGCAGATCTTGTAGAGCACCCCGGCCTTGTCCATCCGTGCCAGGGTGTTGGCGAAATCGAACTGCTCGAAGATGACGCGCGCATTATCCGAGAAGTTGGCGATGTAATCCTCGAGGTTCCTGCGTGTCCGGGTCGCACCGAGGCTGCGCAGGTCGTAGTTCGAGGTATTGTAGAAGGGGTAGCCGGTCTGAGTACGCAGGATGACGTCCAGATCGATCCCGCTGTCCTTCATCGAGGCATAGGTCTCGCGGACCTGTTCCCGCGTCGGTTCGAGAACGCACTCAAGACGCCGGAGAAGCGTAAAGGGCAGAATGATCTTGCCGAAATCGGTGTGCTTGAAATTCCCCCAGAGGTCATCCGCATTTTTCCAGATGAAATCGGCGAGGGAGGTGTTCGTGCTCATTGGTCGTCCTTGTTATTCTTGGCGTCTATTTCTTGCTCGCGCAGCGCCTCCAGCAGCCGCCCGTCAGGCAGCATTGCTGACGTGTAGATCCGGATCGACGGCCAACCCGTTACCCGGCAACCCCATGCGTTGAAGCTCATGACCTCACCGCGGTATTCGACCCGCCGGCCGTCCACCACGGTGGCCGTGCTGTCGGGGCGGTCCTTGATGGTCAGCTCGGTTCCGACCGGCAGGAGGCCGCTCTCCACCATTTCCACCGTCTTCATCAACCTCGCCCGGCTTGGCGGAGCTGGTTGGTCCGATGCCATCGGCGCCTCATTCGGCGCTGCTTCGACGTGGTTGATGCTGGCGCCGTCGGGCGTCGCATCGGGAATCCCGTCGAGCTTCGCCATGAAAGCTTCCACGCGTGGATAGAAGCTCCGCAGCCCCGATCGCCGCAGCGAGGCGCGAACTTCGCTCGGGGTGAGGCTGGCGGCCCGTTTGGCGACCAGCCGGACGAACGAGTCGTCTTCCGTGATCGTATCGAGGACCGCCTCAACCTGTCTGTCCACACGCCACTCCGTCCAAAGCGCGTCGATCGCACGCGCCTGCATCCGGCCGCGGGACAGGAGCGACAGCGTGGCGGCGATGTCCTCGATCGCGGCAGACGGGTCGTCGAGCAGCACTGTCAGGAACAGTTTCTCCTCCGCTTCGACCGGTGCGTGGACCTTGTAGATCCGCCAGGCTGCGCCGTTGGTGAGCACGCACCAGTCCACGCCGGCGGCGTTGGCATAGTTCAGGGTCTGCAGGAGCGGCTTGCGGTCGTCGAGGCTGACCCCGAGTGCTTTGGCCTCAACGAAGAGCGCCGGGGTGCTGTGGAGGAACAGAGCGTAGTCGACAGGATTGTCGGCTGCCGTGTGGCGATATTCGCTTCTTACCTCTTCGACGTCTTGGAGATCCCATCCGAGCGCTTCGAGAACGGGAAGGATCAACACGCGTATCGTATCAGACTCGGTCAAGCGAACGCGGCGATCCCGGTAGCTCAGGATGCGCGTGCGAACCGTCGGGAGGCAGGCGGCCAATGCGTTGAGGGCGTCCGGTGTGGTCATGCAGCCCCCTCGAGAACCAAATCGCGATTGAGCAGGACGATCTGCTGATCGTGGGGCTTTCGGGCACTGGGGTCGGTGTCCAACCCGAGACGCCGGAGCGCATAGTAAAGAAGCGCGCGCCGAACCTTGATCTTCGCCCTGCCGCCACGCATGCCGTAGTCGAGCGCGATGACCTTCGCCTGCGTCTCCGACAGCTCGGGGTGGGGGCCGACCTCCAGAGTGACCTCGGAATGCCAGTCGCGATCATCGTCGGCCGAGGTTTCGCTCTCCTGCGATCCGCGAATGCCGAGGATCCGTGAGAGCAGGAAGTCCTTGAAGCACTCGTCGGTCTGGCAGAACGCCCGCGTGTGCCAGCGGAAGCCGTCGAACGCGATCGCGTGAGGCGCGATCCAGCGCCCGCGCGGCTCCGGGCTGGACAGGGACTGGTACTTCACCTCGATCGCCTCGGATCGGCGAATTGCGCCGACGACCGAACGGAGCGTCACTGGATCGACGCCCCGCACAGGCGTCGGGGCGGATGCGTAGGGTGGCAGGTCAGGGATCCAGCAGTCCTCGCGCTCCAGCACGTCGTCGGCAACAAGACGGAGCTGCGAGAGGTAGTGCGCGGCGTCTGGCGGGCGGAACTTGCAGTCGAAGTCGGACCCGCGGACATAGGTGCGCGCGCTCTTGTCGTAGACCATGTTGTCCGGCGCCAGCGCGATGTAGCGGTTCAGGTCCGAGGATGCCTGGTTCACGGAGACGCCGAACTGCTGCATCACATCGATGCGATTGACGTGCCCCTCCCAGAACAGGCGGAACTCGATGAACTCGAGGCGCTGCTCGACCCCCCAGCGTAGTCCGGCCTTGTCCCTGTCCACGTTGCGCTCCCGCCCGGCCCTGCGCGCACGCGAATTGTGCGCGTCCAATTTCTGGGCTTTCTCGAAAGGTAGCCGCGCGGAACTGCGCAATCAATCGAAAAGGGGCGCGTCGGGGCGCGATTATCCCAAGGATTGCCTGAGGTTCTGGGCCACCGCGTCCGCCGCCATCCGCACCGGCTCGTCGGCGAGGTGGGCGTAGCGCGCCGTGGTCTGGACCTGCGTGTGGCCGAGCAGCTTGCCGATCATCGGCAGGCCCTGACCCGAGGCCACGGCTGTGGACGCGAAGGTGTGGCGCAGATCGTGGATGCGCACGTCCTTCACCCCGGCGCGGGCGCGGACGCGCTGCCAGAAGGGCTGGAGATCGCTCAGGCGCTTGCCCGGCAGGGTGCCGGCGATGACCCACGGGTTCCCGTCGATGCGCTGGGCGTCGCGGAGCAGGTCGACGGCGGGCTGGCCGAGATGGACGACCTTGGCGCCGGACTTGGAATCCGGCAGGCGCAGAACGCGCTCGGCCAAATCCACGTAGCTCCATTTCAGCGTCATGATCTCGTTCAGCCGGCACCCGGTCAGGATGAGAAGGCGTGCGGCGAGGACGGCCGAGGGCAGCTCGATTCCCTCCGCCACCATCTCGCGCAGCACCTCGCCGATGCGGCGGAGTTCGGCCGCGCTGAGAAAGCGCTCGCGCTTCTCCTCGGGGTACTTCCGGATGTGCTTTCGCGGATTGGTACCGTCCGGACGCAGGCCCCACATCTCGGCGAGGCTGAACATCTTCGAGATCACTTCGAGGCAGCGGTTCGCCTGATAGGGAATGTGGCGGAGGTCGTGATGGAACTTCGCCACGTCCGCCCGCGTGATGCCCGTGACCGTGAGCTGGCCGAGAGCGGGCAGGATGAAGCGCCTCAAGTTTCGGCGATACTCCTTGGCCGTGCTTGCCTTCACGCGGATCGCGATGTGCTCCCTGTCGAACCGCTCCGCCAGTTCCTTCACCGTGATCGCCTTGCGCCCCGCGTCCCGCTCGGCGGCGGGATCATCGCCATTGCGCGCGGCGGCGACGATGGAGATGGCGCGGTTGCGGGCCTGCTCGCAGGTCAGGACCGTGCTGGGCCCGAGGCTGATCCGCCGGGATCGGCGTCCGGCGCGATACTGGACCACGTAGCCCTTGCGCCCGCTCGGCAGCACGCGCAGCCCGAAGCCGGGGATCTCGCTATCCCAGACGAAGTATTCGGCGGGGCGGGTTTCCGCTGCGTCGACGAGGCGTTTGGTGATCCTGGGCATGGCGCTCTTCGGTGGTTCTTTCGCCGTTCGACAGTGCTGAAGCGCGGGCGACAGTCAACGAACACATTGAAATCGCGAAGAAAAAGGAAGTGGCTCGTGTTTCCGCGCAGGGCGTTTCGGCGCACTGGCGCGGGAAATCGACGAGCCGCGCGAATCAGAACGCAGGTTCCGCACCCCGTGGACCGCTGTTAGGCTCGGGGAAAAGAAACTGGCGATCCGATGGCTTCCAAGACCACCCTCAATGCGAAGAACCTCGAAGCGCTGGGCGCCGAGCGCCTGGCGCAATTGCTGATCGAAGTCAGCACCGGCAACGCGGCCGCCAAGCGCAAGCTGCGGCTCGCGCTGGCGGGCGCCCAGAGCCCGAGGGAGGCCGCGCGGGAGATCACCAAGCGGCTGACCAGCATCGCCCGCGCCCGCAGCTTCATCACCTGGAAGAACCGCAAGGCGCTTGTCACGGATCTCGAAACCCAGCGACGCGCCATCGTCGAGCATATCGCGCCCGCCGATCCGGACGAGGCGCTGGCGCTCATGTGGCGGTTCATGGCGCTGGCCACGCCCGTCTTCGAGCGCTGCGACGATTCCAGCGGCACCGTCATCGGCATCTTCCACCAGGCCTGTGCCGATCTGGGTCAGCTCGCGGCGAAGGTCCGGCCGGACCCGCAGGCGCTTGCCGGCACTGTTCTCGATGCGCTGCAGGACAACGGCTATGGCCAGTATGACGGCCTGATCGGCATCATGGCCCCGGCGCTCGGCGCCGAGGGGCTGGCGACCCTGAAATCGATGGCGGAGGACCTCGGTCGCTCGCCCGTGCCAGTGCCGTCAAAGGATCAATGGAAGGCGGTGGGCTGGGGGCCGGGCGGCACCACCTACGAGCACGAAATGCGGGCGCGCGAGCGCACGAGCACGGTCGCCATGGCGCTCAAGGACATCGCCGACGCGCAGGGCGACGTCGACGGCTTCATCGCACAGTACGATCCGAAGACCCGGAAGGTGCCGCAGATCGCGGCCGAGATCGCGCAGCGCCTGCTCGCGGCCGGCAGGGCGGGCGAGGCGCTGGGGTTCCTCGAGCGCGCGGAACTCGGCGACGGCTCGCGGGTTCCGCTGGCCTGGCAGGACATTCGCCTGCAGACGCTGGACGCGCTGGGTCGAGGCGAGGAAGCGCAGGCGTTCCGGTGGGGCTGCTTCGAGCGCACGCTCTCCGACAGCTACCTGCGGGCCTATCTCAAGCGGCTTCCCGACTTCGACGACATCGAGGCGGAAGAGCGGGCGATGGCGTACGCCATGGCCTATCCAAGCCTTCTTCACGCCCTGCAGTTCTTCCTCGACTGGCCGGCGCTGGATCTCGCCGCAGACCTCCTGGTGGCCCGGCACGACGAGATCGACGGGGATCACTACGAGTATCTCTCCCCCGCGGCGGAGGCCCTGTCAGAACGTCATCCGCTGGCTGCAACGCTGGTGCTCCGCGCGATGATCGACTTCACGCCCACCAGATCCCGGGCGAAGCGGTATCGCTATGCCGCCGAGCACCTGGCCATTTGCGCTTGGCTCGCGCGGGACATCCCGGACTTCGGAACGTTCGAGACGCACGACGCCTACGTCGCCCGGCTGAAGGAGGAGCACGGCAGGAAGTTCGGCTTCTGGTCGCTCACCGCCGCCTGATGGTCGTGCAGAAGCTGCTAGGAAGGTTCGAGGCGCACGCGGCAAAGAAAGAGGCTTGACCGGGCCCCTTGTCTTTGGCGACCTTGCTGCTGTGGCGCTTTTGTACTGGAAGTGTGGGAGCGGAGCAGAGGAGAAAAAGCTGATGTCCGAAGATTTTGAATTGAAGATCTCGCCGGAGTTTCTTGAGAAGGCGGAGCAAGACATGACGGAGAGCCTTGAAAAATATGGCGATCCGAAGCTGTTCACAGCCTACAACCGTGGTGGTGGCCCTAAGGGCAGCTACGATCGGCACTATGACAAGAGCACCGGCAAATAATCTAAGTGCAATTGGGCTCCAAAGAGATTGAAATAGATAGTCTGATCGTAAAGATTGCATCTCGATGCAATCTTGACTGCGATTATTGCTATATCTATCATGGGCAAGACCGTTCTTGGGAGAGCATGCCGTTTCGCATGCCGGACGCGGTTGTTGAGGGGCTGATTGACGCAGTTACTTTCTTGTGCGCCCAGCAGGAAGAGGCGCCCCTCATAGCGTTTCACGGCGGCGAGCCACTACTGTTCGGTTTGGCGGCTTTTGACTCCTTGGTTACAAGGATTCAGGAGCGGGCACCACAGGCTCGCATGACAGTCCAGTCAAACGGGACGATATATAACTCGAACCTTGAAGCGGTTCTCAAAAGGCACAAGTCTTCGCTGTCTTTTTCTCTATCGGTGGATGGCTTTCAGGAAGAGAATGACCGTCACCGAGTTGATAGACGCGGAGCCAGTAGGTTCCGGAAGATCAGGGAGACAATCGAGCGCGCACGGGACGCTGAAGTCCTCGACGCGATATTGATGGTCGTCGACCTGAAGAACTCGCCCGACCGCATATTGGAGTTCATGCACTGGGCTGGTGCACCCCAGTATGACCTCCTGCTTCCGGATGGCGATCGTCAGTCTCTTCCACCCACGATGGATAGCTTGGACTCGTGTCAGGCCGCTAAATGGGTGCTCGAGTTTTCGGCTCTGTATTGCAAGGAGCGCCGTCCTTTCGGAGTAAGGATGCTGGACGACATCATCGAGAGATTGCTTCTTGAGAATCGAGGACTGCCCCGCCCCTCATCTCGCAAAGTTCGTGTAGATCTCACTGTCGACACCAATGGAGAGATCAAGTTGGTTGATACTCTGAGGATCAATCGGAGCGGGTCCGATTTCGCCGGCGGCTTCAAGATCTCTCGCGCTGGGATTGATGCAGCCTTACGCTCTGCAGAGTTGAAGGACTTCCTGCGCACGAGAGATGATGTTGCGCCAGAGTGTGAGAACTGCAGGCATTTTGACAAGTGCGGTGGCGGCTACATGCAGCATCGATGGGACGGTGAATCGTATCGAAACCCATCTGTATATTGCTCAGACTACAAGCGGATTTTTGGTGTGTTTGAGCGGGCGCTGACATGATTTGCCCATACCTGGTCACTCTGCCCGAAGGTGGGTCGTTTGGTTCTGCCATGTCTCGCGTCTTTCCGGAGCCAGTCTATGAAGGGCTGAGTAGGTCTGTAAGAGAACTCGATTGGCACGAGGCCCGAAGGGAGTTTTATCGGCAAAGGGAACGAAACGTTGCCGGTCACCCTGCCTTTGAAAAGATATTTGATCGCACGGCTCGAATAGGGATGGCAGATGCGGTGGGGGATTTCTTTGGGGCATCAATTTCTGCAGACTTTGATATTGCAGCTCACAAGATGATCGAGGGCGATTATATAGCAGCTCATACAGACGAGAATGATCTTGACGAGGAATTTCGGCTTACAGTCACGTTGAACGAACGCTGGTCGATCGAGCAAGGCGGCATTCTGCTGACGCTTCGGAGCGGCAGCATGCGAGACGTCGAAGGCGCTTGGCTTCCATCGCACAACAACGGTTTCCTGTTCGGGATCTCGGAGAGATCTTTTCACGCTGTTACCCCTGTTAAGTCGGAGACTGCACGGTATAGCCTAATCTTTACCTTTAAGCGTTCTCAAGCGCCGTACAAGAATGACGTTTGGCGTCGCTGGTACCCTTTCCCCTTCAAGTCGGACGTCAGTGAAGCCCAATATAACGCTGAGGTGATGGGCTTGGATCTGCGAGCATTTGATGCTCCATACACTCGTCACGCTTTTTCAGGGAAAGAGGAATTCGATGAATTCGTGGGCGGTACGCTTCTGAATGCGCCGAAGGGCTTGTCTTACCGCATGCCTGGATCACGCAATGTGGATGAGCGCGGGCAGCAACCGCGAGGATCAGACGCAGAGCGGCTGGCCAAGATAGCAGAGCTGGAGCGAGTTCCCCCCATAGCCTTGGTGCGGAAAGTAACTGGGGAGTATGTGCTGGTAAACGGCAGTCATCGGCTCAGCCAAGCCGTAGATCGTGGTACGGCTATCGCGGCAACGATCTTCTCCGAGCCAGCGTCCGCGTAGCCCGAGGACTGTGCTCTTCTTTCGGATTGGATTTGCTGCTTCCTGAGAATCTATTCGTTGCCTGCTGGAAGCATTGTGGAAGCACGAGGCTGAAAAACGCCGCGCAATCCCGACAGATCGTGCGAAGCGGAGCCTCGGCTCCGGGATCGGCAAGTGTCGGAAACTGCGCAAGAACTCGCGTTTCCGAGTGATTGTTCATGGTTCGTTCGCCACGACTCATAACCTGAAGGTCGCAGGTTCAAATCCTGCCCCCGCAACCAAGAAAAACGCCGCCAAGTCAAGCGCTTGGCGGCGTTTTTCGTGCCCTGCTCAGGTCTCCAAGAACACGCGCCGGAATCACATCGGAATCATCCGGCCGGAAACTCTAGCGAAGTACCGGCGGCGGAAAAGGCAACGTAAAGCGCTCATGCGGGCGCGCGGCCGGGCCTCAGCGCTCGATCGGCGCCGGCGAGCCGTAGCGCCCCGATGACGTAATTCCGCGATCTCTCCGTCGGATGTTCGACGCTATGGCGTCGCGAGAACCTCGGTGGCGTGAAAGAATGGTCGCCCGCTGTCCCAGGGACAGGTTGTCGGCGGTCTGGTGGTGGCGAGCGTCGAGATAAGCGACCACTCGGGCCTCCGGCACTGTAAGAGGGCGTACCGCTCGGGCGTCTCTCTCATTCAGCACCAGTCGTTCATCGCGGGACGTAGCTCGTGGTGGAAGGCGCCCGAAGCGCCAGAAT
>JBPRGD010000011.1:0-3003 GCA_051428125.1 Candidatus Wenzhouxiangella sp. M2_3B_020 | reverse complement strand
TAGTGCTCGACGTAGTTGATGACCTCCAGCGTCGCAGCGGCGACCAGCCCCTGCACGAAGAACCCCGCCACGCCGATCCAGCCGGCCAGGAACCATGCCGCAACGGCAATCGCGATCGCGGCCGATTGCCACCAGATCAATTCGTTTGCCGGTGAGATCGGCGATTTTCCGGCCTTCCTCAGTCGCTTTGCCTCCAGGCGCCATGCATTGATCGTGTTTCGAATCAGCGCACTCGGGACGAATCCGTAGACCGTCTGCCCCCGCCTGGCCGACGACGGGTCCTTGTCCGTCGCAACCCAGACATGGTGACCGCGCACGTGCTCGACCTTGAACGTAGCGTAGTGGACGGTACTCAGCAGCAGCGCGCCGACGACCCGATCGGTGCGGCTGCGCCGGTGGATGAGTTCATGTGCCACGTTGATCGCGAGCACGCCGCCGACGTCGCCCAGGGAGATCAGCCACAGCAAGGCTGCCCAGATCGGCATCGAGGGCAGAACGCTGAGCGACCACAGCACGACCGCCAGTTGTACCGGCAGGCAGAGCCACGGAATGAAGCGGCGGTTCAGCCACGTATCCTGCGCGGCGACGGGCCCTGCCCGATCCCTGCCGATCATCCAGTCGAGCAACGGGAGTGCGCCGTAGAGCCAGACCACGGGGAGCGCGGTCCAGGCAAAGCTTCCGGTCTGTTCGATGAGGAACCACGACAAGGGCATCAGCGCCGGGACGCTGAACACCAGCCAGTAGCCCAGTGGTCTCAGGCGTGTCTTCAGCGCCGGTCGACTCGCATATTCGAATTCGGCGGCTGAACGCATGACAATGATGTCGAATTGGCTCATCTCCAGTATAGGTATGAACTGGCCGTCCGGTCAACTAGTGAATGCCAGCCGAATCCATCGAAAATTGATGCCGCGCAAGATATCGATAAAGGTATATGAAATGCTTATCAGGCCTTTGCCGGGGCCTTCGAGCTGCGGCCAACAGTGGGTGTGAATGCCTGCGGTCACGGGCCCGAAAGTTACGCAACAAAAGAGGTATTTTCTTTACATATTATGGGTAAATGGTGATATCGTTTATTGCAAAGGAGAGCCATCCGGAGGAAGTCATGAAATCGAAAATCGGAATTCACCGCAGTTCAACGGCGGCCGCAATGGTCGCAACCCTCGCACTGGTTGCCGGTTCGTCCGGCTTCGCCCAGGTCCACGAGGCCGAAGTCGCCAAGGGCACTGCCACCGGCACCGACGCTTCGGCGCCGCTGTACCAGACCCACTGCGGCGCCTGCCATCAGGCAGACGGCACAGGCCTCGAGGGGGCGTTCCCTCCGCTGGCCGGCAACCCCAACGTCGTCGACGAGTCGGATTACGTCATCGAGACCGTGCTCGACGGCAAGCAGGGCGAACTCGTCGTCGAGGGCGTGACCTACAACGGCGTCATGCCGTCGATGCAGCACCTCGACGATCCGGAGATCGCATCCATCGTCAACCACGTGCTGGGGAGCTGGGGCAACGCCGGCGGTCCGGTCACGCCGGACCAGGTGCTGGCCAAGCGCCAGGAACTGGGACTGGTCGACCGCGCCGAGGGCAGCCGCCATGCGGGCGTTCCCGATGGCCAGATGAACTACCAGGGCACGTCGTCGCCCGTCGACGAGGCGAAGATGGTCGTCACGCCCGGGGCACCGGCGCTGACCGAAACCGAGTTCGAGAACTCGCGAAAGATCTTCTTCGAGCGCTGCGCCGGCTGCCACGGCAAACTCCGCAAGGGCGCCACCGGCAAGGCGCTGACCTCCGACCTGATGCAGGAGAAGGGCACCGAATACATCAAGTCGCTGATCACCTACGGCTCTCCGGCCGGCATGCCGAACTGGGGGACCTCGGGTGAACTCACGACCGAGCAGATCGACGCCATGGCCCGCTTCCTGCAGCACGAGCCCCCGGAGCCGCCGGAGTTCGGCATGGGCAAGATCCGGGCGACCTGGAACGTCATCGTGCCGCCCGAGGATCGGCCGGACGAGCCGCAGAACGACTACAACCTCGACAACCTGTTCTCGGTCACGCTGCGCGACGCCGGCCAGGTCGCGATCATCGACGGCGACTCCAAGGAGATCGCCACCATCGTCGATACCGGCTACGCCGTCCACATCTCGCGCACGTCGAGCACCGGTCGCTACGTCTACACCATCGGCCGCGATGCCCGCGTCGTGCTGATCGACCTGTGGTTCCCGAAACCGAAGGTCGTCGCCGAGATCAAGGTCGGACTGGAGGCACGCTCGGTCGAAAGCTCGAAGTACAAGGGCTACGAGGACAAGTACGCCATCGCCGGCGCCTACTGGCCACCCCAGTACGTGATCATGGACGGCAAGACGCTGGAGCCGCTTAAGGTCGTCTCGACCCGCGGCATGACCGTGGACACCCAGGAATATCACCCCGAGCCGCGAGTGGCCGCCATCGTTTCGTCGCACGAGCACCCGGAGTTCATCGTCAACGTCAAGGAAACCGGCAAGATCCTGCTGGTCGACTACTCCGATATCGAAGCGCTGAAGGTCACGACGATCGGCGCGGCCCCGTTCCTGCACGACGGGGGCTGGGACCACACCAACCGTTACTTCCTGACCGCGGCCAACGAGTCGGACCGGATCGCGGTCGTCGATTCGCGCGAGCGCGAACTGGAGGCATTGATTCCGGTCGAGCGGATCCCGCACCCGGGACGCGGCGCCAATTTCGTCCATCCCGAGCACGGACCGGTCTGGGTCACCAGCGCGCTGGGCAACGACGAGATCACGCTGATCGGTACCGACCCCGAGAACCATCCGGACAAGGCCTGGAAGGTGGTCGACATCCTGCACGGCCAGGGAGGCGGCTCTCTGTTCGTCAAGACGCATCCGGAGTCGGACAACCTCTGGGTGGACACGCCGCTGAACCCGGACCAGGAGATCAGCCAGTCGATCGCGGTGTTCGACATCGACAACCTGGACGAGGGCTTCGAAGTGCTCCCGATCGCCGAATGGGC
>JBPRGD010000010.1:0-3200 GCA_051428125.1 Candidatus Wenzhouxiangella sp. M2_3B_020 | reverse complement strand
TATCACAGAGGATACAGCTGCTTACTCGCTTCGCGTCGTGACCTTCGGTTCACGCGCCTTGCGCCGCGAAGGTTACTCGCGTGCTCGTGACTTTCAGTTCGCGCGCTCTCGCCTCTCGCGCCTGGTATTGTTAGCGACTCTAATTAGAGCGACTCCTGGGAGATTCAGGATCAGTGATGCACGGCCCGTGGCAGGTCCTTAGCCTCGGCGATCCATTGCTCGACCTGTTTCCGTGAGGCGACGGAGCGTACCAGCTTCTTTTCCTGGTTGATCTCCATCATGCGCTCGTGCAGATTCGCCGCGTTGCGACGGGCGAGTTCTGCAGCGGAGTCGACCCCTGCGGCCTCGAGCAGTTCGGCGTACTCGCCGCCTACGCCCTTGATGCGGATGAGGTCGGCGTGGTTGACGAAGCGTAGGAGGCGCTTCTCCTCGATGCCCGTCGACGCCGCCAGGTCGCGGCGCCCCTCGCGTGACCCTGCGCGCGTGAGCAGGTCCTCGACGCTGACCACGCCATCTGCTTTCAGCTTCTCGGTCAGCTTCGGTCCGATGCCTTCGATCTGTGATACCTTTG
Source organism: Candidatus Wenzhouxiangella sp. M2_3B_020 (assembly GCA_051428125.1). Taxonomy (GTDB): domain Bacteria; phylum Pseudomonadota; class Gammaproteobacteria; order Xanthomonadales; family Wenzhouxiangellaceae. The sequence goes on along the minus strand of JBPRGD010000010.1, from coordinate 2,629 downwards.
CCATGATCTGCTCTGCAGCTTCTGTGACGCATAACGGCGATGATCAGCCCCACGATACCTGGCTACCGGGTCAGCTGCGCACACGCCTGGCGAACGTCTCGTTCACGCTCCGGCGCCACCTGTTTCCGCATATGGCTCACGTCCGGATCGATCTCCACCACTCGCTCGATGATGCTGAGGCAATGGGCGAACCCGCTCCAGCGCAGCGACGAGTAGAAGAAAATGGCAGGGCGCGGTATGCTTAACGCGTCCTGACGAAAAAAGGGACCGCTCGCCCGATACCGCCCATACCATCCGTCCTCCCTGATGTCACAGGACGCGCTCGCGCGAGATCTTCCGTGACGAGGTGGTGCTGGAAGAGTCGAAGACCTTTCCGGCCGGATACGCCAAGACATACACATTCGAGTTCCAGACGCCGGAGATGAACTCCCCTGAATTTCTGGACACCACCGCGGGCCAGATGCTCTCGACGGCGCTCCAGTTCGTGAGCGACCGATCGACCCACTTCAAGTGGAAGGTGGAGGCCCGGCTCGACGCGAAAGGCGTGGATCTGGCCGACAGCGAGTCGATCTCGGTCAACATCCGGCAGCTGGTCTGACGCCGAGCGGGCCCGAGATGATGACGTGGCAGACCGAAAGGCGGCCCGGTGGGGCCCACCCCTGGATTTCCAGCTCTATCCAGACGCGTCCGCCGAGCGGACGCACGATGTCCGACGGCGAGGTGGACGGAGATATACTGGAGATGCTTATGATTTCCGCGCTCCAACATCCCGGCACAGCATGTACATCTTCGACATCGAGGGCGGCTCTGCCCGCCCCCTCCAAGAGACCGACGGGCAGGGTCCGACGCTGGACCAGCTGATCGCTCATCTCCAGGAGCGCGACCAGAGGGGCACCCTGCGTGCCTTCGCGGTGCAGGTCGCCGAGGAGGTGAAAGGTGAGGCGCCGTCGTCTGCCGGTCGGCTGATCGGTGCGGCTCAGCGTGCGATGCGGGACGAGGCGCACGCGCCGGAACTGGAGGCGGTGCGCGGCGACCTGCGTTCGGCTGCTCAGGCCGCTACGGCGATCGGACTACGGAAAGGCATCCCGAATGCGGCGGCCTTCATGACAGCCTATGCGTGTACGCATCCAGAAGCAGCGCAGGCGGCGCGAGAGGCAGCGAGAATGCGACTGGCGCTGGAGCGTTTCAGGATGCGTCGCGGCGAGCCCGGAGCAGACGCAGAGGCCGTTGCAGCGACACTTCTCGACGGGCTGCTGGAGCTGTATCATCTGGCCGAACACTCATAGGGCCCACTGGACCACAGGTAGGTCCTCGTCTCCGCACGGGCAAAAGGATTGCGCTTCTGGCGCAAGATGAAACGATCGCCCGGCTGCTGCGCAACGCAGCGATCGTCGACCGGTTTATCTGGATCACCGTCATCGGGAACGGGTCCGCGGGGAGGCGAGGACGTCATGGCTGGCTACGACGAATACAGGAAAGTGCATCTGTCAGATGTATTGAGAGAAAAGCAGACCGCGGGCCCAGGCAGGCGGCCGGTCGAGCAGAGATATGAAACGAGAGCGCAGGCCCCGCTGTCCGCACCGCGGGAGGCTGCCAGCCGCATGGAGGCCGATAGCACCGGTCCGACGATTCTGGCATTTATGGTAGGCTTCCTTACCGTGCTGGCCGTCGCCTACGAATTCTTTGCCGACAGTCCGGGCGCTCTCCTGTTGCTGGCGATCCTGACAGGATACGTGACGGCGCGGACGTACCGATACCTGATCTTCGTTGCAGCAGCCGGCATGCTCGCCGCGGCAGCTGTAGGCGGATGAGGGTGATCCGTGACATGCTGGATGAGCATCTCCCTCGCGCCTCAGTGACCGCTGCAGGAGCTGCAATCGATCGCGGCCCGGCCCGGGACGTTCGCATGCGTCTGGCTGCGGAGAAAAGAGGAGTTGCGTATCCTGGAGCGCCGCGGCGTCTGTACGTCGTGGTACGCCCGCATCCACCGTTGAACCCCACCTGAAGCGCGTGATCGTCTGGAAGATCTGGACGGATGCCGGTACGGAAACCAAGGCGCAACGCGTGCTCGAGCGTGTCCTCGACCGCCTAGGTGTGGGCGCCGAGGTGCGGGAGCTACGACCGTACGCTAAGCTGGGAGGATTCGTGCTCACCCTGGCAGTCGAGATCCGGTCCGTGCGGTGGGCCGACCGGGTGCTCGAGGCGCTGCTGATCGGGCAGCGTGTGGGGCGTGCGTGGCGGATCACCGGTTCCGCTAACGAAGAGCTGAATGCGACGACGGAGGAGGCGAGTGTTAGCGGCGTGGTCCTGATGGAGTGGGTGCTGGATCGGAATGCGAGCGATAGTGCTGCATGAATCCCAGCTCGCGTGTACTTTGACGAGGCCGGCCGTCTCCCCAGCAGTCGACGCCCCCTTCCTCCTCCACGAGTAGTTCTATGGGACGCACTGCCACGCACGTAATACAGCTCTTCCGTTCCTACCGGAGATACGGCAAAGAGGAGTTCCGCTCCGGCTCCCGCGCCCGAATCCCTGAGTGGCCGGACCGGCTCACCTCCACGAGCGGATTCGTCGAGGGAGAGACGCTGGTGGTGAACGAGACGGTGAGACCGTGGAATGAGGAGATCGACCG
>JBPRGD010000009.1:0-14608 GCA_051428125.1 Candidatus Wenzhouxiangella sp. M2_3B_020 | reverse complement strand
GAAGCCTCGTCCACACACGGAGAACGACGATGACCCGACGAAACGCGAAGACCCTTCATTTCACGGCCGCGTTCATGTTGACCGCGGCGCTGGCCGCCTGCACCCGGCCCGCGCCGGAAAGCGACACCGACGATCACCGGTCGCACGTCCCGGAAAAGCGAGAACAGACGACCCAACCCATCACTCAGCCGCCGCCCGAACCGATCGGACAACGCGAAACCATCCCGCGGCCGGCGCGGATCGAACGACGCACCGGGGAAGGACCGACCACCCGCTCGAAGGCGGCCGATGCGGCGTATGCGGGCAACCTGCGGCCGGCCCACGGTCCCGATCCGCTGGCGTCGATCCGCCGGCCCGATCGCCCCGTCGACCGCGAGAACTATGCCCACTTCGACGACAACCCGATCCGGCGCGTCGCCGAGCATCCCGTCTCGACCTTCTCGATCGATGTCGACACCGGCAGCTACGCCAACGTCCGCCGCATGCTGCGCGAAGGACGGCTGCCGCCCGAGGACGCGGTGCGCGTCGAGGAGATGATCAACTACTTCTCCTACGACTACCCCGTGCCGGATTCGACCGACGTGCCGTTCGGCGTCCACGTCGAGCAGTCGAGCACGCCTTGGAATCCCGATACGCGCCTCGTCCAGGTCGGTATCCAGGGCTACGAGCCCGACCCGAGCGAGATTCCGGCGGCCAACCTGGTGTTCCTCGTCGACGTCTCGGGCTCGATGACGAACGCCGACAAGCTGCCGCTCTTGAAGAACGCGCTGAAGATGCTGGTACGCGAACTGGATGGCGACGACCGTATCGCCATGGTCGTCTACGCAGGCGCGACCGGGGTGGTGCTCGAATCCACGCCCGGTAACGAGAACGCGACGATCGTCGCGGCACTGGATCGCCTGTCGGCCGGCGGACGCACCAACGGCGCGGCCGGCATCGAGCTGGCCTACGCGCAGGCGCAGCAGGGCTTCATCGAAGGCGGCATCAACCGAGTCATCCTGGCCACCGACGGCGATTTCAACGTCGGAACCGTGGACTTCGAAGCGTTGAAGGACCTCGCCGAACGCAAGCGAAAGACCGGCATCGCGATCACGACGCTGGGCTTCGGCACCGGCAACTACAACGATGCGCTCATGGAGCAGCTGGCCGACGCCGGCAACGGCAACTACGCCTACATCGACACGCTGGGCGAGGCACGCAAGGTGCTCGTCGACGAGCTGACCTCGACGCTGATGACGATCGCCAACGACGTCAAGATCCAGGTCGAGTTCAACCCCGCCGTCGTCGCCGAGTACCGCCTGATCGGCTACGAGAACCGGATGCTCGAGCGCGAGGACTTCAACAACGACACCGTCGACGCCGGCGACATCGGCGCCGGCCACACCGTCACGGCCCTCTACGAGGTCGCGCTGGCCGGCTCCGGCGGCGAACGCGTCGATCCGCTGCGCTACGGCGACTCCTCGGTGGCAAGTGCCGACGGCAGCGGCGAACTCGGCTTTCTGCGCCTGCGCTACAAGACGCCGGGAGACGACACGAGCAAGCTGATCGAGCAGCCCATCGCCGACCGTGCCGACCAGCACCCCTCGCCCCGGCTCGCGTTCGCCGCCTCGGTCGCGGCCTTCGGTCAGCACCTGCGCGGCGGCAAGTACCTCGAAGGCTTCGATCTCGAGCACGTACATGCGCTCGCATCGGCGTCGAAAGGCGACGACCGGTTCGGCTATCGCGGCGAGTTCCTGCAGCTGATTCGCCTGGCCGAGGGATTCCAGGTGGCGAGACGGTAAGCCGGTTGGTCTTTTGGTCTTTTGGTCTTTTGGTCTTTTGGTCTTTTGGTCTTTTGGTTGGTTGGCCCCGTTTTTCCATCGAGTCGATCGGTCAGCGAGACGGAGAACCAGCCAACCAGCCAACCAACCAACGAACCAACGAACCAACGAACCAGCGTAAGCTGAATCCATGAGCGATCCGCGCGCCGACGACGATCTGATGCTGGCATTCGCCGCGGGCGAATCGGAGGCTTTCGATGCACTCTACGAACGCTACCGCAAACCGATCTACCGCTACCTGTTCCACGCAGTCGGCAATCGGGCCACGGCCGACGATCTGTACCAGGACGTCTGGTCGCGGATCATCGATGCGCGCGAGCGCTTCCGGCGCGGCAACGGCTTCAAGCGATGGGCGTTCCGGATCGCGCACAACCGGCTCGTGGATCACTGGCGGGTGCTCGGCCGACGGCCGGCGCCGGGCGACGACGACGTCGATGCGCTGCCGGGTGACGCCGCCGATGCGCCGGACGCGGCGCTGGCCCGAGGCCAGGACGCCGAACGACTGCGTGCGGCCCTGATGCGCCTGCCGAACGAACAGCGCGAAGCGTTCCTGCTGCAGCAGGAAGCCGGGCTGACACTGGCCGACATCGCCGAGCGCGGCGGCGTCGGGCGCGAAACCGTCAAGAGCCGATTGCGTTATGCGACGGCCAAACTCAGGAACCTGCTCGCCCCGGGCCCGGAGGCCACAGGCAAATGACCGAATCGTCCCGAAACCGATCCAACCGCGACCTCGAGCGGCTCTACCGCGACGGCGGCGAGGTCGAACCCGGGGCCGGCATCGACCGGATGATCCGGGCACGCGCCGAGCAGGCGGCGAGCCGGCGATCGAAATACCGGCGCGCACCGTGGATCGGCGGCCTGGTCACCGCATCGGTCGCAGTGGTCGCCGTTGCCGTGGTGCTGCAGCAGTCCCCGCCTGCCGGCCGCGTGCCGGAGGCGCCGGCCCCGCCGGCGGGACCGGATGAGGATCGTGCGGCGAGCGATCGGCAGGCGGTGGGCGAGTCGGGTGTCGTCGCCGGCGACGATCGCCGCACGGGCGCCCCGGCCCGACGCGAGGCCGAGGCCGCGCTGGGCGCGAACGATTCGTTCACGACGCAGCGGTCGCCATCAGCCGGCGAACGCGCCGGCGCCCCGGACCGTGCGCGGGCCGAACTCGCGGCCGAAGCGCCGCCGGACGGCAAGGCGTCCGAAGAAGGCGAGGCGGTGCAGAACACGATCGAGGAAAGCCTGGATCGAGCCATCCCCGGACCGATCGCCGCGAAGCTCGTCGCGATCCGGAAATTGATCGAAGGCGGGGAAATCGAGCGGGCCCGGGCCCGGCTGGAATCGTTCAGGACGCAGCATCCCGATATCGCGGTTCCACCCGACCTCGTTGCCGCGCTCGAGGAAGGACCGCCCGGAGGTTGACCCCCCGGGGCGATCGGGGCCACGCGGGCCCGGCGTCTTACTTGAAGTGCGAGCGGAAGTAGTTGAACGAGTTGCCCAGCGCCTTCCAGGCGTGCTCGGCTTCGTCCTTGACCGCCTGCCACTTCTCTTCGCCGGCCGCCTGCAATTCGGTGATCTTGCGGTCGGCTTCACGGCGCTTTTCGCGCAGGTCGTGCAGGCGATTCTCGTACTCCTTCTTCGCTTCGCCCTCGAACTTGTCGGCGTCGCGCTTGAGATCCTCGATTTCCTTGTCGAGGTCGTCCAGCCGGTCCTTCATGTTCGCGATGAACTCGTTGCGGCTCTGGTCGTTCATGGAGTCTCCTTCGGCCTTCACGGCCATTGATGCGAGCGTGTCTGCTGCACGTACCGATGTTCCTTCGGTCGGCGTCGATTTCAAGCCCCTCGCCAACGGAGCGAATCGACAAACACCGACCGTGCTCTTACAGTATTCGAAACAGCGGAGGATTGCGTCATGACCTCGATCACCTTCTACACTCACCCGCGCTCGCGCGGCCGCATCGTGCGCTGGATGCTGGAGGAAGTCGGCGCCGAGTACGAACCGGTCTACCTCGAATACGGCTCGAGCATGGGGGACGCGGATTACCGCGCCGTGAACCCGATGGGCAAGGTGCCGGCCATCCGGCACGACGGCAAGGTCGTGACCGAAACCGCCGCGATCTGCGCCTACCTGGCCGACTGCTTCCCGGCCGCCGGCCTCGCGCCTCCTCCCGACGAGCGCGCAGCGTATTACCGCTGGCTGTTCTTCGGTGCCGGCCCGCTGGAAGCGGCGATCACCAACCAGGCCCTGGGGATCGAGCCGTCCGAGGAGCAGCAGGCGTTCGTCGGCTACGGCCACATGAGCCGGGTGCTCGACACGCTGGAGGCCGCGCTCCGCGGCGGCCCGTGGCTCGCGGCCGACTTCTTCACCGCCGCCGACCTCTACGTCGGCTCGCAGATCGGCTTCGGCCTGCGCTTCGGCACGCTCGAGAAGCGTCCCGGCTTCGAGGACTACGTCGCCCGCGTCACCGATCGCGATGCCTTCCGGCGGGCGGGAAAACTGGACGACGAAACGCTGGACCGCAGCGAAAACGGGTGAAACGATTCTCGTCCGGGCGCATCCAAGGCGGGCAATGAGATTCTCGACCGTCAACGTGGCACTGCCCATCTGCCTGCTGGTCGCCGGACTGCTGGCGGGATTTCCCGCGGCCGTGCCGGCGCAGGACGGTAACGCCCTGGACGAGGTGCGCGCGCTGCTGCCTTCCGATCGCGATGCCGCACTGGGGCGGCTGGACGAACTGCTCGCATCCGGTTCGGCGGTGGCGTTGACTCCGCGCGAGCGGGCCCGGGCACTGGCCATGCGCGGCGGGCTGCTGCGCTCGGCCAGCCGGTACGACGCCGCCGAAACCGATGCCGAGGCAATGCTCGCACTGGCCGAGGACATCGACGATCCGGTACTGGCCAGTCGCGCGCTGCACCTGGCCGGCACCATCGAAGCCGAGCGCGGGAACCTGGCCGACGCGCTCGATATGTTCCAGCGGGCCGACGAGCGCCTGGCCGGTACCGATGCCTGGTCGGCGCGCGCCCGCATCCAGATCGCGCTGGGCAACGTGCACCTGTTCACCGACAACGCCGTACGGGCGATCGACTATTTCGAGCGCGCCTCCGGGATGGCCGAGCGCGGAAGCGACACCTCGCTTCGGATCACGGCGCTGGCCAACAAGGGGGTCGCGCTGGAACAGACGGCCGGTCCTGCGGCCAGCCTGGAGGCCCACCGCGAAGCGCTGGCATTGGCCGAGTCCATCGGTGAGACCTCCGAACAGGGGCTGCACAATGCCAATATCTGCGCCCGTCTTGTGGCGCTGGGCGAGCACGTGCAAGCCGAGCCGCACTGCCGGCGCGCGATCGATCAGCTGGAACGAAGCGGTTCGCATCGGCACCTGGCCGGCGCGCTGATGACGCTGGGCACGCTGCTGAGCGAAACCGGCGCGCCGGAACGTGCGCTGGAGTTCTTCCGGCGCTCGCTTCGTCTGGCCGAAGACCGTATCCCGTCGGTCGAGCGCGAACTGCTGCGCCGCATGGCCGACGCCCACGCCGCGCAAGGGGATCATGCCGACGCCGTCGAGCGGTTCAGGCAGCTGCTGGCCCTGCGCGACGAGCTGGCTCGGCGCGAGCGCCAGCAGCTGCTCGAGGAACTGGACGCCCGGTACCGCGTCGAGCAGGCACAGCGCGAAGTCGAGATGCTCGAACTCGAGGGCCGACTCCGCGATGCCCGGCTGAAACGCCGCACGCTGCTGCTCGTGCTCGCGGCCGTCACGCTGCTGTTCCTGGCCGCCGCCGCGGTGCTTGCGTGGCGCGGATACCGCATCCAGAAGAACCTCAAGCAGGAACTGTCCGAGCGCAACCGCGAGCTGGAGTCGGCGCTAAGGACCATCAGCCGGCTCGCTCGCGAAGACGCGCTGACGGGCCTGCTGACACGTGCCGTGTTCACGGCCGCGGCCGGCAAGGAGCTGGCGCGCAGCGAGCGGCGCGGCGAAAGCGCAGCCGTCGTCATGGCCGATATCGACGGGTTCAAGAAGATCAACGACGAGCACGGCCATGCCGTCGGCGACCAGGTCCTGGTCGAGGTCGCGAATCAATTCCGGAACGGATTGCGCAGCATGGACTTCATCTCTCGATGGGGCGGCGAGGAATTCGTCTTCCTGCTTCCCGGCACGGATCTCGAGCAGGCGCGCGGGATCACCGAGCGCCTTCGCGCGGACTTCGCCGGATCGACCATCGAGACCGGCGCAGGTGCGTTCCGTATCACGCTCACCTTCGGAATCGCGCCTCTGGTCGGCGACGTCGGCGACAGCATCCGCCGCGCCGACGAGGCAATGTATCGCGGCAAGCATGCCGGCCGGAACCGCGTGGTCGTTGCCGACGCCTGAGCGTTCTCGATCCGGCCGAGCCCCATTAACATGGATCAAGCCGCCGGCGAACGCGAACCGGTATCTTGACTGCATGATCGACATCATTCCTGGAGGCGGCTCCATGCGCATTCGCGACACGATCCGACTGCTGTGCCTTTCGTTGCTGACCCTCACGCTGGTGGGCTGCGCGTCGGGGCCCACGGTACGGACCGATTACGACGAGAACGTCGATTTCGATGCCTTCGAGACCTTCGGCTGGGCTCCCGAGCTGGGCACCGACCGGGGCGGCTATTCGACGATGACGACGAACTACTTCAAGGAAGCGGTTCGTGACGAGATGGAGGCGCTGGGCTATACCTACACGGACACCGACCCGGACCTGCTCGTCAATTTCTACACCTCCATCCGGGAACGCGTGGCCACCTACACGACGCCGGAGCCCTTCGTCACGCTGGGCACCGGCTACTACGGCTATCGCTACGGGCTGTACACCGCGTGGCCGTACTACGCCAGGGAGGTGAACACCGTTCACTACCAGATCGGCACCGCCAACGTCGACGTCGTCGACGCCGACCGCCGGCAGCTCATCTGGGAAGGCGTCGCCGAAGGCCGCCTGACCGAGGAACGGCTGGAAGAGCCCGGCGAGGCCATCGACAACGTCGTCGAGGACCTGTTCGACGCGTTTCCGACGGCCGAAGAGTAGGAAGCGGGCCTGACGGCCCGTGAGCAGTTCAGTCTCTCCCTGTTGCCCGGCCTCGCGCCGGGGCCTTTCTATTCCCCATGATCCCGGGTTCGGTATGCTCGGCTCCGGGGGCCGTACAGCCCCTGCCTCGGCCCTGCCCCGCTGGCAGGGAGGGTACGGGAAGACGTGATTTCGGAACAGCCGACTCCCCGACCTGGTTTGTCGGCGGAACCACCGATACGCGACACAAGCCATGTTTCCATTCCCCCGGGTCTCACGAGACGCGTCCACGCGGCGATCGCTCATGGTCCATCGTTCTCGGCCCGCTTTCGCGCCGACGCGCGGCCTTGCGCTAGAATGCAGCCAACGCGTGGGGCCGTAGCTCAGCTGGGAGAGCGTCGCGTTCGCAATGCGAAGGTCGGGAGTTCGATCCTCCTCGGCTCCACCAACTTCCACCCGTAGGGTGCACCATGGTTCAACCGCGTCACCTGCACCCGTCCGACCTGCACGGCCTGGCCAGGTTGGGCATCCACGGTGTGCACGCGACCACCGACCTCGTCGAACACGTCCACCAGGCCGTCTCCCCGGTGCCGGCGTCGAGTGCGGCCGGTCGTCGGACCCGTGGCATCACCGGCCTGGTCTATCGCTCCATCCACGGCGTCACGTCCCTGGTGGGCGGGACGCTGGATCTTACGCTGGGCGCGGTCGCGGGCCGCCTTGGAGAATCGGAGTCCACGCCGGCACGACTGCGAGCGCTCGCCGTGCTCAACGGCGTCATGGGCGATCACCTGGAACGCACCGGCAATCCGCTCGCGCTCGAAACGAAGCTGCTGCGCGACGGGTGCACCGTCGACCTCGATACCGACCCTGCCGGTGCCGTGCCCGTGCCGGGCGAACGGCTGGCCGTGTTCGTACACGGACTGTGCCTGGACGAGCGTGGCTGGCAACCGCCGGCCGGCGATCCGGACAGGGCGTCGCTGCCCGACGCGCTGTCCGACGCCGGCTGGACCGTGGTTCATCTGCGCTACAACACCGGCCGGCACGTCCACGAGAGCGGCCGCGATCTCGACGAGGTCCTGTTCCGGCTGGTCGACCGCCGGCCGGTCGAACTCCGCGAGCTCGCAATCGTCGGGCACAGCATGGGCGGCCTGGTGGCACGCAGTGCCGCCCACCGGGGGCTGGCCGCCGGCCGGGACTGGACGCGGCGGCTGCGAAACCTGGTGTTCCTGGGAACGCCGCACCACGGCTCGCCGCTGGAGCGTGCCGGCCATGGGTTCGAGCGCGTGCTGGGCATCAGCCGCTACAGCGCACCGTTCCGTGCGCCCGGCCGCATGCGAAGCGCCGGCATCACCGACCTGCGCCACGGCAACGTGCTGCCCGCCGACGCCGGCGGCGCCCACCGCTTCGCCACCGGCCGCGATACCCGCCGCCCCACCCGCCTGCCTCCGCAGACCCGCTGCTTCGCCGTCGCAGCAACGCGGTGCGAGACTGCCGAAAGCCTGCGTTCCCGTCACCTCGGCGACGGCCTGGTGCCGGTCCCCAGCGCGCTCGGGCTGCACGACAACCCCGCGCTGGATCTTCGGATCGACCCGACCCGTCGCCTCGTCGCCACGGATACCGGTCACATCGAAATGCTCCACCGCCCCGACATCGTCGCGCGCATCCGCGACTGGCTGGGTTGACAACCATCGTTTGCCGCAGGAGCGGCGTCCACTCCGCGATGGCCGAACCGTCGGCGCGAAGTCGCGCCTCCCACAGAAAATGAATCCGGACAGAACACCATCGCCGTAGGAGCGATCTCCAGGTCGCGATCGGCGAACCCCCGGCAGCCGGAGCTGCCTCCCACCGCGGCCACCACCCGATACCTGGCCTGCTGAAAACTGAAACCTGAAAACTTCCAGCTCCGATTCATTGGGAGCGGCGACCTCGCCGCGACGGCCGAACCCCATCGGCCGAATCCGCTCCAACCGCCGGACAAGGCTCCACTGCCCGACCAACCCGCGCTTGCGTATACCGTAAACCGTGGTTCCGTGGAATCGCCGAATTCGCCGCGACGCCCGGTATCGCCGGGAACCCTGTTTCGCGAGCGCCGTCGTCAACCCAGCGAGAACGACCAGACCACCAGCGCCGCCGTCGCCGCCAGCACGCCGCCCAGCAGCAGCCAGGCCGTCGGGCGGGCGAAGTTCAGCGTGTAGCCGACGCCGAAGCGCTTCTCGACCCAGACGGTCGGGTCGTCCGGGTTGAAGTAGACAAGGCCCAGCTTCCAGGCCGAATCCGGCGAACGATCGCCCTGCGCCGGCTCGCCGGGCCGGGCGAACCGTCCGGTGGCCAGCATCCAGATCGGCAGCAGCAGGATCGCCACGACGCTGCCGATGTTGACGACCAGGCCGACCGGCCCGGTGACCCAGCGTTCGCCGTAGAGCACGGCCAGCGAATCGTAGGCGCCGGATATCGCGGTCGCCCAGATCACGCCGAGCAGAAAGGTATTGATCGAGCGGACGCGCTGCCGGTGACCGGGCAGGCGCCGGATCAGAAGACCCAGCGCCATCATCGCGTGGCAGATCGCGATGGTGATCGCCATCGTCAGCGGCAGGCCGAACACCACGAATCCGGCATGCGGCCGGGTCGCGCCGTCGGCCATGCCCGACGGCACGAAGGCCGGATCCGTGATCCGGTCCCAGTTCAGCCCCAGCCAGACAACCGCCGCGGCCAGCAGCAGGTACGGTCCGATGTGCATCCACCACCGTCCCGGGACGATATCGACGAGGCGGTCGCGCTGCAGCGATACCTGACGCTGCGTCGATCCCTCGCGGCGGTGCTGCATCGCCAGTCCCCGGCAGTGCACGAATCCGGCCAGCCCCCCGAGCACCGGAAGCAGGGGCGCCACGCCGTAGGCCAGTCCCAGCGCGACGTCGCGCGATAGCCACCAGCTCGCCGGCGTGATCACGGCCAGGGGAGCCACCGTCGCGATCGCCGTGATCCCGAGGTAGCGCCGATGGATTGTGCGGCCCTCCTCGGAATCCGGAAAGCCTTCCGGCACCGTAACGGCAAAGAACGTGTTGCGCCGGCTCAACGCCGGCATGAACATCATCAGCAGGCCGATGGCCAGCGTCATTCCGTAGGCGAACAGCACGTCGATCAGGTTCATGGTCGGTTCCTCCGCTCCTCGATCAATTCCTTCAGTGCCGCATCCAGCGCCGCGCGATCCAGTCCCAGCGCCTCGTAGCGCGCCCGCAGGTCGCGTGTCTCTTCTGCGAATCGCTGCGCCAGTTCCCGGCTCGAGGCGCGATCCAGTTCCGGAACCGGGCGCTCGCGAACGACGGTTCCCGACCGTCGCTTCAGCGCCAGCCAGCCTTCGGCCTCAAGTTCCCGGTAGGCCTGGGCGACGGTGTTGAAGTGGACGCCGAGATCCCGCGCCAGCGCGCGCGATGAAGGCAGCGCATCGCCCGGCGCCAGCGCGCCGGCCAGCAGCAGCCGCCGCAGACCGGCCACGATCTGCTGCACGATGGGCACGTCGGAATCGACGTTGATGGTCAACTGCGGCGTTTGTACAATTGCCATGTACAAATTATGCGCTCAGGATCGGGCGCTGTCAATGTATGGCTCTCCCATACAATCGTCGGCGCGAAGTCGCGCCTCCCACAGGACATGAAACCGGACAGAACACCATCGCCGTAGGAGCGACCTCCAGGTCGCGATCAGCGAACCCCCGGCAGCCGGAGCTGCCTCCTGCCTCGACGACCACCCGATACCTGGCCTGCTGAAAACTGAAACCTGAAAACTTTCAGCTTCGATTTTCCTGTGGGAGTGGACTCCGATCCGCGATCGCTTCAGCCCATCGGCGATCGGAGTCGCCTCCCACGGAAACAAGACCGGTCTCGGTGCCGAACGAGATTCTGTGGGAGCGGCGACCTCGCCGCGACGGCGCCATCACGATCACCGGTGCCAACGCCATAGCCATGCGTTCGACCTTGCGGCCGATCTCGCAACTGCGGTAATTTCCCGCAGGAGGGGGCGGAGCAACAACATCCCGTATTCTTCGGCAAGGATCGATCGATGCCATATCCGTACACGCACCACGCCGCCGGGTTCGTTCTCGTTGCCATTCTCATCGCCTTCTGGCCGTCGTATTTCGGCAGTATCGGCGAGGCGCCGTTCGCGTTCCATGCTCACGCCGTGATCGCCACGGCCTGGGTGCTGCTCGTGGCACTGCAGAGCTGGTCGATCCACCACCGCAGGATCAGTCTGCACCGGACCTGCGGCCGTGCGAGCCTGGTCCTGTTCCCGCTGCTCACCGCGACGTTGGTGATGATCATGGACGTCTCGGCGACGGTCTACGCACAGGGCGACGCCTACTACGCGGTCGTCGGGCCGGTCTTCGGAATCGCCACGCTGGTCGCCCTCATCGCCTACCTTGTACTCATCCCGTTCGCGCTTCGCAATCGCCGCAACGCGCGGCTGCACGGCGGCTTCATGGTCGCCACGCTGTTCCTGCTCTGGGAACCGGCGGCGAGCCGGCTGCTCGTCGGCTTCGTCGAGCCGTTCGCGATCGAAGGCCCGGCCGATTTCGGGAAGATCGACGACGTCATCGCGCTGGGCAGCGCGATGGTCGTGCCCATCGGGATCTGGCTGTACGCGAAAAACCGCGAGCACGGCGCGCCGTTCCTCATCGGCACCGTGTTCCTGGTCGCGCAGATCGCTGCCGTCTACCTGGTCGCCGACACCGGGATCTGGCGACGCGCGTTCGCCTCCTACGCGGACTGGACGCCGGTGCTGTCGGCTTCGGCGGGCCTCGTCATCGGCGCGATCGCGGTATGGATCGGCTGGCGGAATCCGAAAGCGAGGCAGGTCGAAGCAGTGCCGATCGCCTGACGGTACCCGGTTCGGCTCGGCGCCCGAACCGAACCCCTGGATGCTTCCCCGAACCTCACTCGACACCGTCGGCGCGAGTCCGCGCCTTCCACCGAATTCGATCGTGGCAGCAGACCATTCTGTGGGAGCGGCGAATTCGCCGCGACAGGCACACCCTCGGAAGCTCGAGCTGCCCCGACCTCGACGGCCAGCCGACAGGCCGGCCTCGCCCTGCTGAAACCTGAAAACTTTCAGCTCCGATTTTTCTGTGGATGCCGATTCCGATCAGCGAGGGCCGAAGCCATCGGCAGCCGGAGCTGCCTCCCTCGGCTTCGATGGCCGCCGTAGGAGGGAGCTCCAGCTCCCGATCGATCTACCGCAGCTTCTGCGCGATGCCCGCCAGCGTCTCGCCCAACCCCGTGCGCTGGCGCGCGACGACGCCCGCCTCGCCGGCCGCGCCGTCGAGCAGCTCGGCGGCGAGGTCGTCGAGGCGCACGGCCAGGTCGGCATCGGTGTCGCCGGTCGCCATCAGGCTCTCGGCGCGGTCCAGCTCGGTGTCCAGCGCCGCCGCGGCCGCGTCCTCCAGCACTCCGGCGCGGCCGAGCTGCTCCATGTGGGCGCGGGCGACGACCGGGTCGGCCGGCCAGGTCAGCGGGAACTGCTGCTGCGGGTTGAACACACCGTCGTCGATGGCCATCCCGGCCGCGGCGATCTCGTACTCGCCGAGGTACTCGCTGGGCTCCAGCGCCAGCACGTCCAGGCCGCGGACGATCTCGGTGCCGTAGATGCGGTCGCGGTACCAGTACGTCGACCAGTAACCGCCGAGAATCATCTCCTCGGAATCGATCGGGCCGCGGTCGAAGTAGGCGATCTCGACCGGGTTGGCCGAGTCGGTGAAGTCGATCACCGAGACGCCGCCCTGGTACCAGGCCTGGACGAACAGGTCGCGGCCCGGCACCGGGATGATCGAACCGTTGTGCGCGACGCAGTTCTCCTGCTCGGTCTGCGGCGCCGGCAGCTTGAAGTAGCCCTGGAACACCAGCTCGCCGTCGACGATGTCGTAGATGGCGTCGGCGCCCCAGTCCAGCGGATCGTAGGCGCGGCAACGCGGGCGCGACCCGCCGCCCCACTCGTCGGTGAAGATCACCTTGGTGCCGTCGTTGTTGAACGTCGCCGAGTGCCAGTACGCGAAGCCGGGGTCGAAGACCGCGTCGATGCGCTTCGGATTCATCGGATCGGCGATGTCGAACAGGATGCCGTTGCCGGAGCACGCGCCGGCGGCGATGTTCTTGTCCGGGAACACGGTGATGTCGTGGCATTCGTCGGTCGGCCGGGTCTCCTGCGCGCCCTCTTCGTATTCGCCGCCGCGCCAGAGCCCGGCCAGCGCGCCGGTTTCCTCGTCGGCGAACACCGCCGGGCTGTCGACGATGCGGGCCGAAGCCGGGTCGGCGACCGGGATCTCGACGACGTCGATCCGGAACAGCGCCGTGCGCGGGTCGCCGGGCAGCTCGTCGACGCAGCGCTCCAGCTCTTCCTGCTCGCGCACCGAAGACGTGCCGGAGTTGTAGACGATGATGGTCTCGTCGTCGGCCGATACCACCGAATGCGTGTGCGAGCCGCGGCAGGTCTGCACCTGTCCGACCTGCACCGGTCGCGCCAGGTCGCCGATGTCGAAAATCCGAAGACCGCGGAAGCGCTCCTCGCTGACGTCCTCGGTCACGCCCTCGAGGCCGCAGTCGACGCGGCCGCGCGTCTGCTCCACCGACATGATCAGCAGGTCGCCGACGATGGATACGTCGCCCTGCCCGCCCGGGCAGACCACCGAGCTGACCAGCTCGGGCACGCCGCCGTCGAGAAGGCGGTAGACGTTGAAGCCGTGGTAGTTGCCCGCGACCATCACGTCGCCGGAAAACGCGAGATCGGTGTTGGCGAAGCTCAACAGCGGCGAGCGCTCGTCGTCATCGTCGTCCCGCTCTTCGTCGTCTTCCTCTTCGACCGGCGGCTCCTCGCCACGGACCGCGGCCAGCCGCTCCGGCGGCAGTTCGGCGGGGTTGTCCGGATCGAAGAAACCCAGCGGCTTGGGCAGAGAAACGACCAGCTCCAGGTTCGAGATCGCCTCGCCGGCGTCGTCGAAGCCGGCGGCCAGACCCACGCGCGGATCGGTCGAAAGGCTGGCCAGCAGCGCGCTCATGCGCTCGATCTCGGAGATCTGGTCGTTGGTCACGTCGCTGGTGAACTCGAACAGCACCGGGTCGTAGGCCGATCCGGGCTGCTCCAGCAACTCCTCGACCATGGTCACCGCGCCCTCGTGGTGGTCGATCATCAGCTCCAGGAACAGACGGTCGAACTCGGTGCCCTCCAGCGAGGCCAGCCGCTCCATTTCCTCGGGGGTGGCCATGCCGGCCATCTCGTGGCTGGTCTGCATGTGGTGATGCGCCGTCGGGTCCGGCACGCGCTCGCCGCGGTCGGCCAGCCAGTCCTGCATGAAGGCGATCTCGTCGCGCTGCGACGCATCGATGCGCCCTGCCACCTCGATCAGCTCCGGCCGGTTGGTCCGGTCTGCCACCAGCTCTGCCATCTGCAGCGCCTGGTGGTGGTGCGGAATCATGTCCTGCATGAACTTCACGTCGTCCGGCGAATAGCTCGTCTCGGCGATCTCGGTCGCCTCCTCGGCGGTCAGTTCGCGTCCCGGCTCGCCCGGCGCGCCGGGCTGGATGATCGGTGCCTGCGCCGGCGCACCGGCGGACAGAAAAGCGAGAGTTCCCGCGACCAGCGCCGCGGAAAGGGGGAAATGCAGCTTCATCGATGCGTGTCCTTGTTGGAATCGTCGAGCCCGGGGCTACCCCGCACCGGGCGACCCGGAAACATAGCAGATCGCGCCGCGCCGGGCCGTGCAGGAGTTCACAGTCCGGAGCCGAGCC
>JBPRGD010000008.1:0-1877 GCA_051428125.1 Candidatus Wenzhouxiangella sp. M2_3B_020 | reverse complement strand
GTCGCGACCAACAACGGCCGCGACACGCAGCTCGAGCGCGCGATCGAGCAAATTCTTGCCGAGCTCGAAGACTTCGAGTCACCGGTTCCACCGATCCCGCCGCTTCCAACGGAGTTGGGTGAATAAGCCGACCCGCATACGCAGCAAACCGCCAACGCCCCGGGCCTTCCCGGGGCGTTTCTCATCATTCAGGGCAGTGTCCGGAAATGCCGATGAGAGGTGCTAGCCAATGACCGGTCGCGCGCGGACGATCTACGGCCTGTTCGGCGCCGGCTTCGCCGGTCTCGCGCTGTCGTGGTGGAACTACGACCGGTTCGCCGACGAGATGGCGCTCGATCCGGCGATCGACGAGCCGCCGCGGCAGATCGAGGTCGCGCGACCGGTGTTCACGGCCCGGGCCAACGAGGTCGACTACGAGATCCGCCCGCTCTACGAGTACGAGCTCACCGGGCTGGTCGTCTCGTTCAACCGCTTCCGGCCCGGCTTCGGCCTCCACGAGCGCTGGAACGACTACATCAATGTCGCCGACATCTGCGTGGTCTGGGGCGGGAACGCGCGGGACGTGGACCTCAACGCGTTCGATTTCTGGAACGGCCAATTCACCTGCAATTTCTCCACCGGCGACCGGCGCGCATGGGAACGCTTCGACGGCGACGAGCTGTCGAACAACCACCTCGTGACCGACGACCCGGTGATCCGGGACGAAATCAAGCGCCTACGCGTCGGCGATCAGGTCCATCTGCGCGGCTGGCTGTCCGAGTACGGCCAGCCCGGCGGGCCGATGCGCGGGACCAGCACGACGCGCACCGACACCGGCGACGGCGCCTGCGAGACGATCTACCTGTCGGAATTCCGGATCCTGTCGACGATGGAGACCGACTGGCGGCGGTCGTGGTGGATCTCGCTGTTCGTCTTGATCGCCGCCGTGGCGCTGTGGGCCGTGACGCCGCACCGGATACTCAAGGGCTATTGAGGAACCGGCTGCGGCGCCGATTCGAGCCACAGCGGTTACACTCGCCCACCTCGCAGAAGCCTGGAGCTCCCGAATGATCCAATCCGTCAAATCCAACGGAAGCGGCCGGTCCGGTCCGCCCGACCTCACCGAGCTGATGAAGAAGGCCGGCGGCAATCGGCCCGGCGGCGCTGTCGCGGGCGTGGTCATCGCGCTGCTGGTCGTCTGGGGCGCGCTGACTTCGTTCTACACGGTGCAGCCGGAGCAGCGCGCCGTCGTCAAGCGATTCGGCGAGGTCATCGGGATTACCGATCCCGGCCTGCACTTCAAGATCCCGTTCGGCGTCGACCAGATCCAGCGCGTGGCCACCGAGCGCGTGCTGAAGCAGGAGTTCGGATTCCGGACCACCGGTACACGGCCCAGCGGCCGGACGAGCTACAGCCAGCAGTCGTTCGAGAACGAATCGCTGATGCTGACCGGCGACCTCAACATGATCGACGTCGAGTGGGTGGTGCAGTACCGCATTTCCGACCCGATCAAGTTCCTCTACCAGATGCGCGAGCCCACGCGCACGCTCCGGGACATCTCCGAGTCGGTGATGCGCCGCATCGTCGGCAACATGCTCGGCAGCGAGGTGCTGACGGTGGGCCGCGTCGAGATCCAGCAGAAGGCGCGCGAGGAGATCCAGGACATCATGGACGGCTACGATTCCGGCATCCGGATCAACACCGTCGAGATGCAGGACGTCGTGCCGCCGCCCGCCGTGCAGCCGGCGTTCAACGAAGTCAACGAGGCCCGCCAGGAGCGCGAGCGCATGATCAACGAGGCCCGGAAGCGGGCCAACCAGGAAATTCCCAAGGCCAAGGGCGCCGCGGTGCGCACCGTGGCCGAGGCCGAGGGCTACGCCGTGGAGCGCATCAACCGC
>JBPRGD010000007.1:0-5742 GCA_051428125.1 Candidatus Wenzhouxiangella sp. M2_3B_020 | reverse complement strand
GCTGTCGGCTTCTTCGGCACGCGCAAGGCGGGCGTACATCCAGACCAGAACCGGGAACATCGCGAGCGTCAGGATGGTTGGCCACTGCACCAGAAAGCCCAGCATGATGAGAACGAATCCCACGTATTGGGGGTGGCGAATGCGGGCATAGGGCCCTGTCGTGGCCAGCCGCCCCTGCCGTTGCGCCGACCAGAGATGGTGCCAGGCTACGGATATCAGCCAGAAGCCGCCTCCGATCAGTGCGAAACTCAGGATATGGAAGGGGCCGAAATGCGGGTTTGATTGCCAGCCGAACATCATTTCGGGCAGATGTCCGCTATCGTGGGCAAGCCAGTCGATATCCGGCCAGGTGGATTGCAGCCAGCCGGACAGGACGAAGATCGTCAACGGAAACCCGTACATCTCGGTGAAAAGCGCTACGACGAAGGCGCTGAACGCTCCGAAACTGCGCCAGTCGCGTTTTGTCTGCGGCTTGAAGAAACTGAAGGCAAAAATGATGAATACCGCCGAATTGATAAATACCAGCAGCCAAAGTCCATAGGAAGCACCTGCATCGGTCATTACTTTTCGTCTCCCTTGCCGTGCCCGCCGTGCCCGCCGTGCCCGCCGTGGCCTCCATGACCGCCATGCATGAAGAAGTGCATGCCGACGCAGAGCAGCAAGGGCAGCCAGATCAGAAATCCACTGCCCAGAAGGTGCACCCGGTGTTCATAACCCAGAAGAAGGCCGCCCCCGGCTAGAGCGACAATCAGATAGATGCCGGCGCGTGATCGCCAGAATGAGGGCGGCCTGGTCGGCTCGTCACGGTTCACGTGGTGTTCGCTATGTTCTGTCATGACATATCTCCGTTCTGGGTTTCGACCTGCAAGGGCCTTGAAAATCCTATCCCCTTGTGAAGGCTTCCGAGCGATCTCCAAAAGCGGGCGATAGGGTTCTTACACTTGACCTCATGGAGCATTCCAATCGAAAATAATCCCCGCCGGCGCGCGCTTTCCCTGTACCACATCAAGTTCGCGTGTTGTCAGAAAGTCCAAAGGCTGCCGGCCCGTGACTTCTGCGGCAGCTGCGAGAACATGCGCCCAGGTCGATCGGTTGGCGAACAGCATTCCGTTGGTATCAAGTGTTCCGCCGCGCCCGCAAAACCCGAGGAACCGAGACGTCGTCGATCCGGTATCGAGGCGGCGGATAAGACCGCAGAGCGGTTCTGGCCGTGTATGAGAAACGAAGACCCGCGCCTTGCTCGCCTCTGGAAACAGGTTTCGGACAATTTTCTCCGAGGCGGATACCGTTGCTTCCTGCGCGTCGCGAGGGGTCCGGAACCGTCCCGGTTCGACAAGCAGAATGACGCGATGCCGCACGCTCTTTTCCATGAGGCGATCCGACGCTTTTAGAACTTCGACCAGTTGATAGGCGCCAATGGCGACAAGGATGACCTCCGACGCATCTTCTCCGTCTTCGCGCAGGCAAATGGCACCGTCGGAGAGCGCCCTGTCCGCCTGCTCGGACGTCAGCGCCAGCGGAACGTCGTGTTTGGGAACGACTATCGTCCAGACCGCTCCATGTGAACGAACGGCGTCCCGCAGGCAAGCGATGGCACTGTTCCAGTCGACGGGAAACACGACGCGAGAGAGATCGGACATCTCCGCCCACATGGTTTCGGCGGCGGTCGTGTCCTGGTGCGACAGCTCGTTCTTGCCGTTCTCCCATGTGTGGGAGGTCAGGACGACCGGCAGGCCAAGCCAATACGGCTCACGTCCCGCCGCGATCAACTGTCGTGTGAAGATCAGATCCTGACGCAAGGCACCGAGCATCTTGGTGGCAAATGCTTCGTAGGTGACCGCCAGGTTGAGACCGCCCTTGTTGCCCAGCACCGAACAGACGACTGCTTCTTCGTTCAACGCGGTAATCACACCGCCCGCTTCGGATTCGGGCATCCCCGGTTCGGGGGCGGTCACACGATGCTTCAGCAGATCGAGCGTCGCGTTCATCCGGTTGCTGCGCATTTCATCGGGGTTGCCGACACGCGCCCGCAGGTCGGGATTGGCCAGAACGAGCGCCTCGAAATACTGATCGAGACCTTCCATTGGCGATGCCCACGTCCCGCCCTGCGATCCGCGCCAGGGCGGCTCTGGCAGAATGGCTGACACCGCTGGGCGCGAGATCAGGGAATGGGCGCGTTCCTTGGGGCGGTCGGAGCTTTGATGGTTGTTGAGCGCAAGGACTGCCGCCGACAAATCCTCCGGCGCGACCCAGAGCCTCGTGGCACCGTCGTTGAACATCCGGCGCGCGGTCGCGTCTGTTCGCGGGTTGCCGTCGAGCGGCAGGTTGTGTGCGTGGTTCGTGCCGGCCCCGGGAAAGCCGAACCCCTTGACTGTTTCGGCGATGCCATATTGCAGACGGACCGGTGCCGCCCCCTCGCTCTGCTGGGCTTTCGCCGCGGCAGCCAGGCGTTCCTCGATCTCGAAGATCGCCCAGGCAAAGGCAGCCGGATCGCGGCCGTCGAGATCGATCGGATCGAAACCGTTCAGCCTGAGATGCCGGCGAAACCAGTCGACGCCTCCGGATTGCGACATGGTCGTGCGTTGGTCGATCCGGCGGCCGTTTGCGATCATGATCGGGGCGACCGGCCCGGTGTCCTCGGCGCGCCACCAGCGCGGGGCCCAGTCGCTGCCACGCTGCTCTTCGAAAGCACCGTCACTCAGAAATGCAACCAGTCGCTCGCCAGGGCGCGGCATGTGTTCGTAAAGGAGCCCGGCAAAGCCGAGATAACCGCCCTCGATCAGCCCGCCGGCGGTATGTGCATTCACATGGCTGCCAAGCGGTGAAACGGGCCGACCGTCGGCCGCGATTTCGTAGGAATAGAAATCCCGGACAAAACGGGTCAGCCCCGGATCGGAAAAGCTGTATCGTTCCGTCTGCTCGGATGACATATTGTCGACGATGAGGTTGACTGCATCGATAGCGGAGACGCAATGCCCCTGCCCCATCAGCCATGACCGTGTCACACCGCCAAGCGCGTTTGCAAGCAGATAACCGACATATGCCGGAACCATGTTGAGCGAACCACCGGTATGGCCGTCGGGGCTGGTCTTGAAGTCCTCGGCCTCAAGCGGCATGCCGTCGATCCGCACGGTGCGCGCATAGGTCATGTGCACGACCAGCCACATCGCGGCTTGCGCGATCCGATCCGCTGCACCAAGGAGACGATAGGCTTCAATCTTGTCCTTGATCTGTCCGCGCCGATGCAAAACATCGACCATGTCGTGAACGAGAACCTGTGTCCGGTCGTCACGCGCAAGCACGTCCGAGCCAGTTGCCCAATCGGCAAAAGCCGGTTCATTCGCGCGATAGAGGGTCGCCCGATCCCTTGTCCGAAGCTGCTCGGGGCTGGACGGGGCCGTTAATGTCGAGTCGTTTAAAGTCATCCTTCATTTCCTCCGCTTTCCGGGAACTCAATCCGGTCTGCCTTCAGGACGAAAGCCGGCCGATCCTTTCCCCCATCCGGTCTGGTCCGAACCTGCGTCATCAGGATTCTGCTGCGACCGAAAGTGTCGCCTCCGCCAACAGACCGGCAACTCCAATCGCATTCGATGGATGGGGTATGGTGTCGGTGGTAATAACCCTTGCCGCACCGGCCGACAGGATGGCGTCCTGCGCGCCGTCCGCGAAGACCGCGTGGATGGCCAGGCAGACGGGCGCGGCGGTTCCGGAGGCAAGCAACCTTTCGACGGCGCGCGCCATCGTGGTCCCGGAGGATGCGATATCGTCAAGGATCACCGGTGTGCCTGACTGCAGCGCCGTGCTTTCGGGCACGCTGACATCGACCCTGCGGTCGCCGGACCTCACCTTGCGCAAGACCTCGTAGGGCCGTCCGGCCAACCGGGCCACCTCGGCTACCCATTGCTGGCTCTCGCTATCGGGACCAAGGAGAACGGCGTCGGGTAGGTTCGTCTCGATCCAGCTTGCAAGAAGCGGGGCCGAGACGGCGCGCATCGCCGGAATCGGGAAGACATCGTCCAGCCGCGCGATGCGGTGCAGATGCGGATCGACCGTCACCATCCAGTCGAAACTCTCCCCCAGGAATTGCGCGAACAGCGGCGCGCTGACCGCCTGCCCGGCTTCGAAACGGCGGTCCTGCCGCATGTAGCCGAGATAGGGGGCGATCAATCCGACGCGGCGTGCGCCCATCTCGCGGGCCGTCGCCGCGGCGAAGCGCAAAGGCAGGGCAAGGCGGTCGGGATCGCGCAATGTCGCCAGCAGCGCCACGTCGGCCCCGTCCAGATTGCCGGGCAGCGAGATCAGGCTTTCGCCATCGGGGAAACGGTGCCAGTCGAGCTCGCGCAGTTCCGCCCCGATCGCGGGGGCCAGATCTTCGGCCAGCGGTCTCATCTCGGGAAATGTAACAAGGATCATCACACCTCCTCGGACAGCGTGAGCACGCCGGTTTGGGACTCGGCATAGGCGAGGGCATAGGCCAGTTCGCCCGGTGTCTCGGCATGGAGTTCATAGAGCGGCTGGCCCTTGTCCACACGATCACCGATTCGCGCCAGCAGGCGAATGCCGGCGCTCTTCTGACGCGGGGCACCGGCCAGCTTGGCGATGCGCGCGATGCGTCGGTTGTCGATGGCGGTCAGCTGGCCCGCATGAGGGGCGCGTATGTCGATGCGCTGTTCCGCGCTTCCGGGTTCGCGGAAACCGCCCTGTGCCGCGCAGATTGCCATGAACTTCGCTTCCGCCGCGCCACTGTCGAGGAGCGCCTGCGCACGGTCCCGTCCCTGCCCCGCCGCGGCGTCCGGCGCGAGGTCCAGAAGATGCCCGGCCAGGTCCAGCGACCGTTCGCGCAGATCCACAGGCGCGTCCGGCGTGCGCCGCAGAACCGCCAGCACGTCCATGGCTTCCAGCGTTGGGCCGATGCCCCGTCCCACGGGGGCCACACCGTCGCTGATGTGCAGCGCCAGGTTCAGACCCAACGCCTCGCTCACCGATGACAGCCGGGCACCGAGGGCTTCGGCGGCCCCGGCCGACCGCACCTTGGCCGTGGGTCCGACCGGCAGGTCGATCAGAACGTGCGTGGCACCGGCCGCGCTCTTTTTCGACAGCACACTCGCCACGAGCTGACCGGTGGAGTCGAAATCGAGCGGGCGTTCGACACGGATGAAATGATCATCGGCGGGGCTGAGCGCGAGCCCGCCACCCCAAACGACGCAGCCGCCCTCGGCTTCGACCACCTGGCGCAGCGCGGCGGTGTCAAGCGCCACTGGCGCCATGACCTCCATCGTGTCGGCCGTCCCCGCCGGCGAGGTGATCGCTCTGCTGGATGTCTTGGGGATCAGACACCCCGCTGCTGCGACGATGGCGACGACGATCGGCGTCGTCCGGTTGCCCGGCAATCCGCCGACGCAATGCTTGTCGAGTACGGCCCGGTCCCCCCAGTCGAGCGTCTGGCCGGCATCCCTCATGGCACGGGTCAGGGCCACGGTCTCGGCCTCGTCCAGCCGGTCGCCCGCGCAGGCGGTGACGAATGCGGCAAGGTCGAGATCCGAAAGCCGGCTGTTGAGCGTGTCGCTGACGATGCCCGCGAAACCCGCCTGATCCAGCCGCTCGCCATAGGCTTTCGCCCGGATCATCGACGCGGAAGCGGGCGGTTCAGGGTGCGAGAACGCGGCCCTGTCCCCCGCCTGCGCTTCAAGGGCCGCCCAGGCGGAAACTGACAATGCCGCCTGGTCCACGGCAAGCCATGCC
>JBPRGD010000006.1:0-9130 GCA_051428125.1 Candidatus Wenzhouxiangella sp. M2_3B_020 | reverse complement strand
AACCGCTGCAGCCAGCCGATCCCCAGCAACACGATCAGCGAGATGTACGCGCTCGCCACCAGCATGACGTTCAGCCCCATCCCGGCCCATTCGATCGTCGCGTGGCCGACGACGATGATGGCGACCACGACCGCCGGCGAGACGACCAGCACGACGGCGTCGACGAGGCGCGACCACCGGGGCGCCGTGGCCGGGCGCGAATACCAGTACAGCCACAGCAGGAACAGCGTGACCGGGGCCGAGACGAACAGGTCGATCCACATGGCGGCAGATGTCGGAAGGGCCGTGAAGAAAAACGGCGGCTACGATAACTTATCGCCGGGCAGTACGGTCACCGCCACGACCGCCATCGAACCGGCGAGCGTGAGCACCGGGTACGCCACCGCCGATGCGATGTCGCCGTCGAGAACGAACAGCCAAGTCTCGACGCCGAACGCCGAGAACGTCGTCAGCCCGCCGCAGAAGCCGGTCATGAACACCGACCGGCGCCCTGGAGAGGCCGGGAATCTCCCGGCCGGACGGGTGAGCCTCCAGTAGACCCCGATGGCCGTGCAGCCGGCGATGTTGGCGACCAGCGTCGCCCAGGGCCAGTCGGCGTACCCGGATTGCTGGCCGGCGACGGCGAGCGAATAGCGGATCGAACCGCCGAGGCCGGCGGCGAGCGCGATCCAGCCGTAGAGCGCGGCCCGCGTCGACCCGGCCACGCTCAGACGACGAGCCAGCGCGCCGCCGAAAAGCCGGCCGCGACAGCGGCCACGCACGCCACGATCGAGCCGAGCGAGTAGACCAGCGCGCCCGCGCGGCGACCGCGCCGGATCAGCAGCACCGATTCCAGCCCGAACGACGAGACGGTCGTGAAACTGCCGAGGAACCCGGCGACCAGCAGCAGGTGCGGCCACGACGGCGACGGCAGCACCGCCGCGCCGAGCAGGATGCCGGCCAGCAGGCAGCCGAGCACGTTGACCGCGGCCGTGCCCCACGGGAACGCGTCTCCGACGCGATAAATGATGCGACGGCCCAGTTCGTAGCGGCACACGGCGCCGGCCGCGCTGCCCAGCGCCACGCAGGCGATCGCGCCCGGGCCGATCGGAAGCGCCGCGCTCATCGGCCTTCGACGATCTTGAACGCCAGCGGCGGCAGGCCGTCGACCTCCGCCCGGACCCGGTCGCCGACGACCAGCGGCCCGACGCCGGCCGGCGTGCCGGTGAACACGGCGTCGCCGACGTGCAGCGACACCTCGCGGGACAGACGCGCGAGCAGTTCGGGCACCGGCCAGATGAGATCCCCCAGCACGGCGGCCTGGCGCATCTCGTCGTTCACCGAAAGCGCGATGGCGACGTCCAGGTCCGGCCGCCAGTCCTTCGCAGGCACCCAGGCGCCGATCGGCCCCGAGGCGTCGAAGCCCTTGGCCAGCGCCCAGGGCTGGCCGGCCTGCTTGGCGCGCGCCTGCACGTCGCGCCGCGTCAGGTCGCAGCCCACGGCCCACCCGGCGATGCACGCTTCGGCTTCGTCCGGCGACAGGTCCGCGCCGCCGTCGCCCAGCAGCACGACCAGCTCGACCTCGTGGTGCAACTCGCCGGTCCGCCGCGGGTACGGAATGCGCTCGGCCTGGACGACCGCAGCGGCGGGCTTGCCGAAGAACAGAGGCTCCGACCGGTCGGGGTCGGCGCCCATCTCGCGGGCGTGCTCGGCGTAGTTGCGCCCAACGCACCAGGCGTTGCGAACGGCGAAGCGCTCGCCGTCGCGCCCGGCCAGTTCGGGAGGCGCCCAGGCCACGTTCATCCCAGCGGCCGGATGCCGACGGCGTCTCGGAGCTCGGCCATGAAGGGCGATGCGATCGCGCGGGCGCGCTCGGCGCCGGCCTCCAGTTCCTTTTCGATTTTCTTCGGGTCGGCGATCAGCGCCTCGTAGCGCTCGCGCGGCCCGGCGAGCTCGGCGTCGACGAGCTCGAACAGCTGCTGCTTGACCTCGCCCCAGGCGATGCCGTCGGCGAAGGCCTGGCGCATCTCGGCGCGCTGGCGCTCGCTCGCGAACGCCGCGTAGACCGCGTAGACGGCCGCGCCGTCCGGATCCTTGGGCTCGCCGGGCTCCTGCGAGTTGGTCTTGATCTTCATGATCGCCTTGCGCAGCTTCTTCGAAGGCAGCCACAGCGGGATGGTGTTGTCGTAGCTCTTCGACATCTTGCGTCCGTCGGTGCCCGGCAGCGTGGCGACGTACTCGTCGACCTGCGCCTCGGGCAGCACGAAATGCTCGCCGTAGCGGTGGTTGAAACGCCCGGCGATGTCGCGGGCCATCTCCAGGTGCTGGATCTGGTCCTTGCCCACCGGCACCGAGTGGGCGTTGAACATCAGGATGTCGGCGGCCATCAGCACCGGGTAGCAGAACAGGCCCATCGTGATGCCCCAGTCGGGATCGTCGCCGGCCTCCTCGTTCTCGGCCACCGCCGCCTTGTAGGCGTGCGCCCGGTTCATCAGTCCCTTGGCCGTCTGGCAGGTCAGCAGCCAGGTCAGTTCCGGGATCTCGGGAATGTCGGACTGGCGGTAGAACACCGACTTCGACGTGTCCAGCCCCAGCGCCAGCCACGTCGCCGCGATCTCCAGCGTGGACCGGTGCACGCGCTCGGGCTCGAAGCACTTGACCAGCGCGTGGTAGTCGGCCAGGAAGTAGAAGGACTCGAACGAAGGGTCGCGGCTGGCCGCGATGGCCGGCTTGATCGCGCCGACGTAGTTGCCCAGGTGCGGCGTACCGGTCGTCGTGATGCCGGTCAGCACGCGCCTGGAATGGGTCTCTGGCGGGGTCATCACAATAAGGATTCTGGCTGCAAACCGCGTATTTTACGCCCGGTGCGGACAGGGTCGGGCGGTACGCGAATCCGCCTATCCTCCGAAAACGACTTCCCGGAAAAACGTATCGATTTCAGGCAGAAAGTGCCAGACCAGGCCGAACAGGATCATGAGAACGATCGTTAGTGGCCGGGTTTTCCTGCTCGTTCTTGCATCGGATCGGCCTTCATGGGCGGCGCTGAAGAGTTTCATGAGCTACCACCAACAGATCCGTACACCGAATAAAGCGGCTCCAACACCCATTCGTACAATTTTCGGCTCTCGCCCAGGATATCGGCTTCAACCAGCATTCCGGGACGCAAGGGCTCCGGCTTGCCGTAGGCCATGATCGTCTGCTTTTCGAGCGCGACCCGGACCCGGTAAACCGGTTCACTCGTGCCGCCAGAAGCCGGCATCGACCCGGATTTCTGCGCCAGGGCGCTACGCGAGACCGAGCTCACTGTTCCCCGATGATGGCCGAATTTCTGGTGCGGAAACGCCTGGTAGCGCAACAGCACGGTGTCGCCCGGCTCGATGAATCCGATCGCGCGACTCGGAAGAAGCAGTCGGGCTTCGAGGCTGGAACCTTCGGGCAGTAACGTCAACAATGCCTGTCCTGTCTGCACCGACTGTCCGGCCTCAACCGTACGATTGGCCACGATTCCCGCAGCGGGTGCTTTCACCAGCAGCTCAGCACCGGTTCGAGTCTGCACGAGATCTCTCTCGATCGCCGCGAGCTCCTGTTCCAACGCGGCGTCCTGAGTTTTCTGTTGACGAGGGATTTCCGCCAGATTCTGTTCAAGTTGTGCAATCGTCCGCAAGATCGAGCGGCGCTGACGCTCCAGCCGCTGCCCGGCAGCAATCTGATCGAGCACCACCTGCTCCTGTTTTTGAAGCTCCAACTCGCTGACAAAATGATCACGAGAAAGCCGGCGATATCGCTCGAGCACCTTCTGCGCCAACCGCACCTGTTCATTTCTTGTCGCTTCTTCCTTATCGAGGGCTTCGAGTTCTTGCCGTGCAATAACGAGTTGTCGTTCAATACCCGCTGCCCGGGCACGAGCCAGTTCCTCTCGGGACCTTGCTTCACGCAGAGTGCCCGCCTGACGTTGCTGTAGAGCATCGGCGAGCGCATCAGAGACTCTTTGGCCCGAAACAAGAGAGCGCGGGACTGAAACCACTGCCAGAGCTTGCCCGCGTACGACAGAATCGCCTTCTTCTACGAGCAATCTGTCGATCACGCCGACAGCCGGAGCCATGACCGTAGCAAGCCCTGCACTAGGAACGAGCTGACCGGATACCCGCGATCGTCTCGTATAGTCGCCAAAAAATAAAAATGCAAGAACCACCACCGCCGCACCGACAGCGAACGCTGCAAGAACCCAGCCTCGGAGCGGCTGGACCAGCGAAATTCCGCCCAGCCATTGATTCTGGCGCGCCTCGAGTACTTCTTTTCGGAAAAGCGAACTCATCGGCCCAAATTCAGTTCATCCCTGCGCCTGCGTTGCCAATTCAGGCTCGATCTCGGCCCACGGGTCCGGCAGCTGCGACGGTGGCGGAGCGGGACGTGCTGGGCGGAATTGATCCGGACGCAATTCCTGGGCGATTCCCCCTTCTTCGAGAACCAGAATGCGGTCTGCCGAAGCAATCGTCTCAGGCCTGTGGGCGATGATCACCTTCGTCAGGTCGAGATTGCGGACGGCCTCATTGACCAGGCGCTCCCGAGAAACATCGAGGTGGCTCGTCGCTTCGTCCAGGAACAGGATACTCGGCTGCCGATAGAGCGCACGGGCCAGAATCACACGCTGTTTCTGGCCGCCAGACAGTGCAGTGCCCATATCACCGATCAGCGTGTGGTACCCCATCGGCATCGACGCAATCTCATCGTGCACCGCCGCCAAACGCGCCGCGCCTTCAACTCGTTTTAGGTCCGCACTGTCATCACCAAACGCAATATTTTCCATCACGCTTCCGGCGAACAGCTGGTCGTCCTGCATGACCGCCCCGACGCACGCCCGGAAATTGTGCGCACCCAGCTTGTGAATATCCAGGCCACCAACTTTGATTTGCCCGCTCGTGGGCGGGAGCAGGCCCACCATCAGCTTGCACAGCGTCGACTTCCCGCAACCGGAGGGACCGATAACGGCAACCGACTCCCCGGGCCTGACTGAGAAGCTGCAATCCTTCAGCACCCAAGGCTCGCCCTCGGCGTATCGGAAGGAAAGTTTGCATACCTCGATCCGTGTATCGGAAGGTGCCGGGGCTTCAAAATTCTGCTCCAGGTTGGTCTCCGGAGGCGTCATCACAATATCGGCCAGGCGCTCGCCGTGCAGTCGAAGCATCCGGAATTCGATCCATTTGTCGATCAATCCACCGATGCGTCGGGAGAATTGATCCTTGTATGCCAAGTAGGCCATCAGCATGCCGACCGAAAAAACATTCTGGAGCGCAAGTACCGCGCCAATCCAGATAACCGCGATTCTCTCGATCCCGAAGATCAGCTGGTTGGCGCTGGTAAAACCGACACCCAGTTTCCCCAGCCAATACTCCTGGTTCACGGTATCATTCAACCGATTCAGATACCCCGCACTACGCATATACTCACAGCCGGCAACCTTCACCGACTGAATACCGCGAACGGACTCGAACAAGTGGCTTTGCTGGTGCGCGGCGGCGACCAGTTGTTTTTCCGTACCATCTCGCATTGCACGAAACGACAGCCCCCGCAGGCCGAGATATACGCCCACCGCAAGCAGTGTGACGAATGCTAGCTTCCAGCTATATAACAACATCATTCCAAGCGTAACGATTGCCATCAACCCGTCTATGATCGCCTCGACGAAACTGGTTGAAAGCGTACGCTGGATTGCCCGAACGGACTCCATGCGCGATACAACATCGCCAAGGTGGCGCTTTTCGAAGAAATCCAGCGGAAGTCGCAAAAGATGCCTGAACACATTGTCCGTCCATTGAAATACCAGCCGGTTGGAAAGGAACACAACGATCAAACCACGCAATAAATGCGTTCCGACCTGTAGAAGAACAAGCAACCCAAAACCGATACCGACAACGGTCAGCAATTCTCTATTTCCAGATACCAGCACCTGATCGACGACCCACTGCAAATAAAGTGGCCCCAGCACTGTGAAGATCTGCAGCGCAACCGAAACCAGAAGAATCAGTCCGAGCAGCCGCCACAACCCCCGGATCGGGCCAATCAGTTGGCGTATAGAGACGGCCGGCTCGGATTTGACGCGCTTGAAGTCGTTGCCAGGCTCCAGCTCGAGCGCTACGCCGGTAAAGTGCTTGGAGACCTCGGAATAGCTCAATCGTCGCTTGCCAAGAGCCGGATCGAGAATCTTTACGCTACGCCGACCAGCCTTGACTAGTACAACATAATGGTTGAGATCCCAGTGCAGGATGCACGGCGTTTTGAGTTTACGCAGGCAATCAAGATTAAGCTTAAGCGGACGACTAGTGAACCCAAGTTTGCTTGCGACATCGATCAGTTGCTTCAGATTCGCGCCTTTCAGTGACAGCGGAAAGCGCTGTCGGAGGCCACGCAGGCCCAGTCGGTGGCCGTAATGGTCTCCCATCATAGCTAAGCATGCCAGTCCGCACTCCGCCGCCTCTGTCTGAATTGCGGGCCTCATTAGGAAAACACCTCAATGTCATCTACCCTCTCGCAACGGTACCCCTTCTAGCCGAGACGATTATCAGCCAATATTGGGCAGTGCTCAAAGGCGTATCCGCAAATACCTTTCGAAACTTCGTTAGTCAACGGGACGGACGCGTTACTTAGAATTGGAACGGTTTATCTACTCCTAAGCAAAACATTACATGCTCATGGCGGGGTCTCCAAACAAGTCACCTTTTCTCGGTGCTGCTTTTTTTATTAGTACCATTACTTGGTCGGACCAATGGCTTTAATAGGACATATGGCCCAACAAAGCCGATCAGGCCAGCAAAGACAATAAGCGAATTAGAAAAGGTGAAATAAGGATCTAATAAGAGTAAAGAACCTATAATTATCAGAGAACTCATCAGGCATCGCTTGATTAGAGCTGTTTTATTCATGGCTCAAGTTGAAAATAACGTCAAGGAAAAGTGGTCGCCAAAAAAGGCGACCACTAATAGGCGTATCAACCGGAGGTACCCACGATTTCTCCGGTGGGGGAGTAGGACGGCAAATTTATCATGGCGTCTACTATCTCGTAGCCTAAATTGTACCAAAAATCATCCCAAGCACTTGCTCCGTGAACGGACGCTATTTCTTCGTGGGTAAGAACTTCTAACTGGGTTTCACTCATGTCAGCATTCTCCATTTTCATATCTTCAACCCCCGCCTTCGCTCGAATCATCAAGATTGTCTGCGATAGCGTCGGAAGCGCCATCGATAAAATTATTAGCAGCATCGCCGATAATCGCGGCTGCAACTACAGCAACAGTCCAGTAGCCCCCACCTACTTGTGTCAGGTCATCCTCGGCCAGGACCGAGATTCCTCTTCGATCTACTGCTTCTAAGTTCATTTGGCATTCTCCTCTTTGGGTTAGTTGACCGCGTAGAGCGGGCGAATTGACCGTATCTCGAGGCATATCGAACTTTCAAGCGCTAGGCTGCCGGAAAGATCACCTAGATAGATAATTGACGATAAGTATTGGTCACAATCCCCAATCGGGCCGACGAAGCTTCAAACGCTTATAGAACTTCATGACGAGCATTCAGGAATTTTATGAATATTTCCCATGTTTGCTCAGTTTTGATCAGAAGGCTGAATCCGAGAGCTGCCGGCCCGGAAACTGTCACCCCTTTCCCGATACATCGGCGCGGTTTTTTTTATGTAACAACTTCTCGCAACCCTGTGCTGAACGGTGTTGGTGGGACTCGGAGTGATTGCGGCGGATCCAGCAGCACCGCGCCGCTCATCATCGACGAGTAGGGTTTCGAGCCCATGGACCGTGGTCGAGGCCAGTCTGTTCTTCCGGCTCGTGACCTACCACTACGGACGGGGCTCGATCCTGATCACGACCAACAAGAGCGTGCGCGACTGGAGCGAACTGCTGGCCGGCGCACGGAGCCCTGACCACGGGGATCCTCGACCGGCGGCTGCACAAGGCGCACGTGTGCAACATCAACGGCCGCAGCTACCGGTTGCGAGATCTAGAGCACACGCCGGGAGCGAGGCAGAACTGAGAAAGCTCGGCTCCAAGCCGGAAACCCACCCGGGGTGCGTAAAAGTCGGTGTCGCCTCAGCGCGTAAAGGTAGGTGACGCTTGACAATTACTCCCTTTTACATCGTTGTTCTGGCAATCAATCAAATTAAGGGCAGCTTATATAAAGTCTCGTATATATTAGGTTTGTCTTATAGGAATTTTCTCAGACATCTCTTCCAAATTTCCTATGGAGACAGTGAATAAGCCTTTTTATACTCCTTCGGCAATGGTGGTTGGCTTAGGGAGGTGCGAAGATGCGGGATGTAGGGGATCGGATTCGACGGGCTCGACGCGTCAAGGGGTGGAGTCAGGAACGATTGGCGAGAAGCCTGGGAGTAACGACTAGCGCGGTCGGACATTGGGAACGGCCGAAAGGTCATCAGCCTTCATCGGAGAACCTGATCGAGATCGCGAGACACCTCTCGGTGAACGTGGAATGGCTGGCCGTTGGGAGGGGCGCCATGCTCGCTGATGACACGCTTGAGATGGAAGCAGTCTCATTGAATGAGGAGGAAAAGGCTCTGATAAAGCGCTATCAGGGACTTTCTTCCCCTTCTCGGACACTATTGGCTCAGATCATGGATGCTCTCGTGCCATTGACGGACACAAGCAGCAGGCCTGGGTCGGCAAAGTAAATAGTACGAAATCGTCCGCGCGGCTTGGCGGAGACAGCGTCCGTTGGTCGTGTTTCACCCTCGGATTGGGTGTCGAATCGTCCTCCCCCGTACGCCGGGGCCCTATTCACGGTGGGTCTCCAACGGCACCGGCTGCATCGCATCGTCCACCGACACCATCACCAGCTCGCCCTGTATGGCGAGCTCCTGCCCGCCGGTGAACGCGTCCTCGCGCAGGATCTTCACCGTGATCGTCAGGCTGGTGGTCCCGACCCGACTGACCTCCCCGATCAGCTCTACGATGGCCCCCTCGGGAATCGGGACCTTGAAGTCCACCCTGTCCATCGACACCGTCACCACCTGCCGCCGCGCGAACCGTGTCGCCGTCAGGAACGCGACCTCGTCCATCCACTTCATGGCCGTCCCCCCGTAGAGCGTCGACAGCGGATTGGTGTCCTGGGGGAACACCAGCTTGGTGAT
>JBPRGD010000005.1:0-30788 GCA_051428125.1 Candidatus Wenzhouxiangella sp. M2_3B_020 | reverse complement strand
AACACGGGCACGCCGAACAGGAACGAAGCCGGGCTGCACCGGTAGATCCTGCCCGTGAGCTGCAGAAGCTGATCGGTGTAAGCGCGAACAAGACTGCTGAAACGATCCGACACGGTCTCTCCCGGAAAACCGGTTGCTGGCTCTGTCACGACGATGCAGCCTCTCGATCCCTTGATTCGGAATCCGGCAAGGCATGCGTCACGTTCTGCAAAGAAAACATTAAGCGATCAACCGATCGACTGCAAAGCGCCGCCCCGCGGGATTCGAAACCGGCGGGAAAAGGCCGGGACCGCTCGAACCAGACGACAAGCGCCATCGGACTCCGGTCCATGGATCCGGGATCAACCCGATTCGAAATCGGATGCGAAGTAGATCTCGGGGCCGACCACGGTCGTCGTGGCGGCATCCGGCGGTGCCGGCAATACCGACGTGCCGCCTCCAGCCGGCCACCGGATTTCCATCCGGAGGACCGACGCACCTTCGGGGATGCCGAAATGCTCCGCCGAGGGCGCCTGGCCCATCCAGCTCTCACCGGCCTGGACCAGTCGGGTCAAGATTTCGCCGTTGTCGAGCACGAGCCGGACGACCGCGCCCAGCGCCGGCGCACCGGACGCCTCCCAGACCGGCCTGACCCAGGCATGCCGACCTTGCCCGCCTCCGCCGACGGGCCGATTGAAATACAGCGTCAGGCGCTCGGTGCGCGGTTGAACGTTGGAATCCTCCCACGGCACCGAGTCCGGGTCGATGGCCGCCTGCAGCAGGTCCTGGCGGCCGTCGCCGTCGAAATCGGCCGCGACCAGGCCCGCGCCGATCAGCGTGTCGGCAAACCCCACCAGTTCTCCGACCTCGACGAATCCGGTTTCGGTCTGCTCGAAGAAGCGGGATCGATCCCGTTCGTGGACGGGATCGCAATATCGCTCCTCGTCGGGGATCGGGATCTCGCAGTAGCCATTGGTCGCGGCGAGATCCAGGTCGCCGTCGTTGTCGGCGTCCAGCCAGGTCGTGCCCCAGCCCCAGGCGGTGTCCGCGATGCCCTCGACTTCCGCGCGCTCGGTGAACAACGGCGCGCCGGTCACCGAGTCGTTGCGAAACAGCAGGTTGTGACTACCCTGGCCGTTCCAGGCGTAAATGTTGGTGATGTAGAGATCGATATCGCCGTCGTTGTCGTAGTCGCCGGCGGTCAGGCCCATTTCGTTCCAGGCCGAGTCGATGCCGGCGGCGCCGGCATCATCGACAAGCGAGAAATCGGCACGATTCAACCAGAGCTGGTTGGCGGTGAAATCGACGTTGACGAACAGATCGAGCAGTCCATCGCGATCGAAATCGTGGAACAACCCCTGCCAGTGGCCGGCCTGGTAGTCACCGATGGACGTCAGCCCGCTGCCCAGCGAATAGCCGGGGGCCTCTCCCCCGTCGATCGTCAACGTGTCGCTGACGTAGAGTTCGGGCACCGCCTGCCAGCGAGCGAAATAGATGTCCGGCAGACCATCGCCGCTGATGTCCCCGGCACTCAATCCCCCGGCGTGATAGAGGTTGGGCAGCGAGCCGGCCGTGGCGAACAGCCCCACCGATTCGGTGACGTCGACGAAACCGCCGGGCCGCTGCTCGTACAGCGACAGCACCGGTGCACCGCAGGAGCCGGCGGCCGCCTGCAACGTCGCCGAGATGCCGTCGAAATCGGTCGCGTGACAGTCCCGTCCCACGAACAGGTCGAGGTCGCCGTCGCCATCGTAGTCCACCCACAATGCCGTGCGGGCCTGCCTCGTATCGTCCAGCCCGACCGCCGCGGCAATCTCGTCGAACGTCCCGTCGCCGCGGTTGCGGTACAGGCGATTCGGCACACCGCCGCCGGTGGGCAGGAAGATGTCGGGATCGCCGTCGGCGTCGTAGTCGGCCGCGGCCACGCCCGTGCCCATGCCCGGCGACGGCAGATAGGTCGCGACGGTTCGGGCGTCGAACTCGAACGATGGCGTGTCGGCATCCGCGCTGCCCGGCGCCCCGGCGATCAGCGCCAGCGCCAGCGCGAAAACCGGCAAGAACGGGAGCGGAGCGGAGGGGAACCGGGCTGACTGGATCATGGCACTTCTATTTCGACGGCGGGCGGTGCTACTCTACCCCGGCAGCACCGGGTCCGTTGACCTGGATCCGGAGATACTGCGCCAAGGGGAGCCGGCTCGTCAATTCGCCGGTCGGCAGGATGGCTGTCGACGCGCCGTGGAATTCAGCACCGACATGTTCGACCTTCCGCGATTCGGCATCATCAAGGCGTTCCGCCGACACGACCGCACACGACCAGAACGACCAGGGAGCTGCATCACCATGGGCACAGCCGCGAACCACGCCGGAACAGTCGCATCCGGAAGAACCGCCCGCCTCATCCTCGGAGCAGTCCTGATCACGGCCGGAGCACTCTCTGCGCCGGCAGCCGCCCAGCCGGCCTTCTCCAAGACGTTCGCCCCCTCCACGATCGGCCCGGGCAGCACCAGCCTTCTGGTCTTCACGATCGACAACAGCGGCGGCGAGGCGGTGACGGGCCTGACCTTCAGCGACAACCTGCCGGCGGACGTATTCCTCGCCGACCCCGCCGTGCCGACGACGGATTGCGCGAACGCCACGCTCTCCGCTCCCGACGGCGGTACGACGATCACCTTCTCCGACGGCGAGCTCGCCGCCGGGGCCATCTGCACGGTGGAGGTGCTGGTTACCAGCTCGACGGTCGCCACCCACATGAACATGTCGGGCGATCTCACCTCGTCGGCCGGCAACAGCGGCCCGGCCACCGCCGACCTCTTCGTCGACGGCGGACTTCCGGGATTTTCCAAGAGCTTCTCTCCATCGTCCGTTTCCCTGGGCAGCCGTAGCACCGTGACGTTCACGATCGACAACACCGCGAACGCTTCGAACGTGGCCAATCTCGACTTCACCGACAATCTGCCCACGGGGCTCGTGGTGGCCGACCCCGCCAACGCGTCGACCGACTGCGTCAGCACCGGCGCACCGAACACGATCCTCACCGCCGACCCGGGAACGAGCGTCGTCACCCTCGACGCCAATGGATCCACGTTTGCCGGGTTCGAGGTGCTCGCCGCCGGAGCCAGTTGCTTCGTCACGGTCGATGTAGTTCCCAGTGGCTTGGGAGAGTTCGACAACGTGTCGGAAGACCTTCTGGCGGATTTCACCGCGGCAGGCCGGGCGGTCGACACCCTCGAGAGCACCGCCGGCGACCTGGTGCTGGTCAAGGAATTCCTCGCCGATCCCGTCCCGCCCGGTGGCACCGTGGACCTCGAGTTCACGATTCTCAACCGCACGCGCTCCGCCGACGCGAGCGACGTCAGCTTCACCGACGATCTCGACGCCGCCCTCGCCGGCCTGGTAGCCGTCGGGCTGCCGGCATCGGCGTGCGGCGGCACGCTGACGGGCACCTCCACACTCTCCTTCACGGGCGGCACGGTAGCGGCGGCAAGCGAATGCGCCTTCACGGTCACGCTGCAGGTGCCGGCCGCCGCGACACCCGGCATCTATCCGAACACGACGAGCAATCTCGAGGCCGATCTAGGGTTCGGTGAACCCTCCATCGGCAACCAGGCTTCGGACGATCTTTTCATCTTCGCCGCGCCGCGACTGGAGAAGACCTTCCTCGACGCACCGGTCGCCGCCGGCGCGTCGACGCCGATGGAATTCACGATCACCAACACCAGCACGACGTCCTCGGCCACAGACATCGCCTTCTCCGACGATCTCGCGGCGTTTCTCGGCGGCGTGGCTCCACCGGTATCCAGCTTGCCGGCGTCGGGCTTCTGCGGTGGCAGCTCATCGATCTTCTACAATTCGAATACCGGACTGCTGACCGTTTCCGGGGCAAGCCTGGCCGCCCTCGATTCCTGCACGTTCGAAGTCACGGTGGACATTCCCGCGGGCTTTCCCGGCGGGATCTACGGCAACGTCACGAGCGGAGTCGGCGCCACCGTCGACGGTAACGCCGTCACCGGAGCCCCGGCATCGGCCGATCTCGAAGTGATCGGAGCGCCGCGAC
Source organism: Candidatus Wenzhouxiangella sp. M2_3B_020 (assembly GCA_051428125.1). Taxonomy (GTDB): domain Bacteria; phylum Pseudomonadota; class Gammaproteobacteria; order Xanthomonadales; family Wenzhouxiangellaceae. Next base: position 26,755 of record JBPRGD010000005.1, on the reverse strand, counting down.
TGCTCAAGACCTTCGCCGGCGACGCCGTTCTCCCCGGCGACACGGTGAACCTCGAATTCACCCTCGATCACGACGAGTTCGCGCCCGCCGACGCCACGGCCATCGCGTTCACCGACGACCTGGACGCCACGCTGTCGGGCCTCGCGCCTCTCGGCCTGCCGATGAGCGACGTCTGCGGGCCGGGCTCCCAGATCAGCGTTAGCGGCGGCGTCCTGAGCCTTGCGGGCGGCTCTCTCTCTGCCGGGGGTGGCTGCACCTTCACAGTCACCCTCCAGGTGCCGGCCGCGGCGGCGCCGGGCACGTATCCGAACGCCACGTCCCCCATCACGGCCACGGTCTCCGGGCTGACCACCACCGGCAACGCGGCCACCGACGATCTCCTGGTGACCGGCATCTCGTTCGCCAAGGAATTCGTCGACGATCCGGTGATCGCAGGCGGCACGGCCGACCTGCGGTTCACGATCCGCAACGACGGCACCGTCGACGCGACCGGCATGTCGTTCACCGACGATCTCGACGGCGCGCTTCCGGGCCTGGCGGCCGTCGGATTGCCGGCGAACGACATCTGCGGCCCCGGCTCGTCGATTTCGGGCACTGGTTTCCTCACGTTCACCGGCGGAAACCTGGCGGCTGGAACGGTCTGCACGTTCGATGTCACGGTCGATGTTCCATCGGGAGCGGCTGACGGCGTTTACGGAAACGTCACCAGCCCGCTCCAGGCCACCGAGGGCGGCACCGGCGTGACGCTGCCGCGAGCCGCCGACACGCTCAGCGTGGATTCCTCGCTGCTGCTCGTCTCCAAGCAGTTCCTCGACGAGCCGGTCACGCCGGGCGACACGTTGACGATGGAGATCGCGCTCTCGAACGCCAGCGCAACGAATTCCGTTACGGCCGTCGCGCTGAACGACGACGTCGACGCAGCGCTGGCGGGAACGACCGTCGCCGGCACGGGCACCGACACCTGCGGATTCACGGCGGCGGGTATCGGATCAGGTCTGCTGGAACTTACCGGTGGGACGCTGGCCGCCGGCGGGTCCTGCTCGATCCGGGTCACGCTCCAGCTGCCCTCGAACGCAGGCGCCGGCCTCTACACGAACACGACGTCCGTGCCCACCGGAGACGTCGGGGGGCTGGCGGTGACGGGCAACGCCGCAAGCGCGGATTTCCGCGTCATCAACGTGACGTTCGACAAGACCTTCGATGGCCCGACCACGGCCACCGGCACTACGACGCTGACGTTCACGATCACGAACAACGATGCGGCCACCGGCATCGGATCGCTGGCCTTCACCGACGATCTCGAAGCCGTCGTGCCGGGGCTGGCCGCAACCGGCCTTCCGCTCGGCGGAATCTGCGGCACGGGCTCGACCATCAGCGGAACAAGCCTGCTGACCTTCACCGGGGGCTCGTTGGGCCCCGGCCAGAGCTGCAGTTTCGACGTTACCCTCGCCGTCCCGGGGGGCACCGCGCCCGGCAGCTACGTCAACGTCACCTCCAACCTGACATCGGCCGGACTGTTCGCCGCGCCGCCGGCCTCGGCCAATCTCGCCGTCGAACCTCCACCGGCGTTCTCCAAGGTATTCACGCCGAACGCGATCGCGGTCGGCGGCGCGAGCACATTGACGTTCACGATCGACAACTCGGGCAGCTCGCTCGCAGCCGATGCCCTGGCGTTCAGCGATCCGCTGCCGGCCGGGCTGACCGTCGCGGCCTCCCCGAATACGGCAAGCACCTGCGGCGGCACGGTCTCGGCCGCGGCCGGCTCGGCCACGATCGGTTTCAGCGGCGGCAGCGTGGCCGCCGGCGCAACCTGCACGGTCTCGGTGGACGTCGCCGGCAACACCGAGGGCAGCTTCACGAACGTATCGGGCTCGCTGACCTCGTCATCGGGCGACTCCGGCGCCGCAAGCGACACGATCGACGTCGTGGCCGACGAGTTCGGCCTGACCAAGTCGTTCCGGACCGCGCCAACGGTCCCCGGCGGCCTGGTCGAGATGGAACTGTCCATCGTCAACAACTCCACCTTCCCGCTGACCGAGATCGCCCTGGTCGACGAGTTGGGGGCAGTGCTTTCGGGAATGGCCGCGGAAGGCCTGCCGCTCACCGACGTCTGCGGCCCCGGATCGGAAATCTCGGGCACCACGTTCGTGTCGCTGACCGGCGCCAACCTGGCTGCCGGCAGTTCGTGCACCATCGTCGTGCCGGTTCGCGTTCCGGCCGACGCCGCGCCGGGCAGCTACCCGAACACCACCAGCGACGCGACCGCGACGCGCGAGGGCGTGGCCGTCACGGCTCCGGCGGCATCGGCGGACCTGGCCGTCTCGAGGGTCACGTTCAGCAAGACGCTGGCCCCGTCGGTCATCGCCGCCGGTGATTCGGTCACGGCGACGTTCACGGTCGACAACCCCGATCCGGCCAATGCGCTGTCCGACATCGCGTTCACCGACGACCTGGGCGCGTTCCTGCCCGGCGCGACCGCCACGAACGTGCCGCTCGCCGATGCCTGCGGAAGCGGATCGCTGGTCGACGGGGCGTCTATCCTGGCGCTGTCCGGTGGCAGCATCGCCGCCGGCGGCAACTGCACGTTCCAGGTCGTCGTCGGCACGCCGCCCGGCGCAGCGCCGGGCAACCATACCAACCGCACTTCGGCGCTTTCGGGCACCGTTTCCGGCACGAATTTCCTGGTTCCCGAGGCCGAAGCGACCCTGGAGATCGTTCCGCCGCCGAGCTTCGCGAAGACCTTCGTGCCTGCGGTCATCGGCATCGGACAGGTATCCACGCTGACATTCACCATCGACAACTCGGCGTCGTCGCTGCCGGCCGATTCACTGGCGTTCGTGGACAACCTGCCGGCCTCGATGCGCGTGGCGGACCCGCCCTCGGCAGTCAGCACTTGCACGGGCGGCAGCATCAGCGCGACGACCGGGTCGAACTCCATCGAATACTCGGCCGGAAGCGTCGCGGCCGGTACCTCATGCTCCGTGGCGGTCGACGTTGTCGTCGATGCGGCCGGAACGTTCGCCAACACGAGCGACCCGCTTTCGTCATCGCTCGGCGAAGGCGGTACGGCCAGCGCCGTTCTCGAAGTCGTACCGACGCCGGGCTTCACGAAGGCGTTTTCTCCGGCAACCATCGCGGTCGGCGAGGCCTCGACGCTGACGTTCACGATCGACAATTCGGCATCTTCACTACCGGCCAACGACCTTGCGTTCGTCGACAACCTGCCCGGCTCGATGTCGGTCGCCGACCCGGCGAATGCGACGTCCACCTGCACCGGCGGGACGATCGGCGCGGCCGCCGGGGCAAGCAGCATCGCCTATTCCGGCGGCAGCCTGCCGGCCGGCGGCGTCTGCACCGTGACGGTGGACGTCACTGCCGGCGCCGTCGCCACGCTGGACAACGTCAGCGAACCGCTGACTTCATCGCTGGGCGACAGCGGCACCGCGGCGGCGACGATGACCATCGGCGAGGACAGCGACGGCGTGCCGGCCGCGATCGAGGCCGGTGCACCGAACGGCGGCGACGGCAACGATGACGGCATCGCCGACGGCATCCAGAACGACGTCGCGTCGCTGCCGACCTTCGATGGATCGGGTTTCATGACGGTGGTCATCCAATCCGGCTGCGACCGCCTGACCGACGTCGCCGCCTTCAGTCCGTCCAGCCAGGCCGCTCCGCCCGCCAATACGGCGTTTCCGTTCGGCCTGGTCGGCTTCCGCCTGCCGTGCGAGGCAGCTGTCGTCGACGTCATCTTCCACGGCGCCGGCCTTTCCATCGGCGGCGGTTACTTCAAGTACGGGCCCACGGTTCCGGGCGACCCCGGCACGGCCGACTGGTACGACTTCGCCGCCGGCGGACCGTCGACCGGCGCCGACTACTTCGGCGACGACCGCTGGACGCTGACGCTGTCCGATGCCGCGCTCGGCGATGCCACCGGCGACGACGGCGTCATCATCGATCCCGGCGGCCCATTCTCGCTGAGCGTGCCGGTGCCCGCGCTGGACCCGCGCCTTCTCATCGCACTTGCGCTCGCGCTGCTGATCATCGGCACCCTGGCGACACGAACCCGGAACGACAGGCGCGCACCCGGGAACCCGTCATGAGAATCCTTTCAACGCAATTTCCGAATCGCTCTAGGAGAACGACCATGAATCCTGCCCATTTGATCCGCAGATGCGCTCTCGCGCTCGCCATCGCCGGCGCCATGACCGGCGCCATTGCCGATGAAGAGCCATTGTTCACGGGCCACGCGGTCCGCGACGCGATCGTGTTCGAGCCGGCCAGCGAGGCCGTGCTGTCGAGCGCTGTCGATCTGATCATCACAGGCCCCGGCGGGTTCCACGTTCGCAAGGGTTTCGACCCGGGCGAGCTCAGGGAAATCGGGCCCGGCGTGCTGAATATCGAGTCCCTTCCCGACGGTTTGTACAACTACGAAATTCGCGTCGTCGGCACCGGCGCCGGGCGCAATCGTGCTGATGAAGGTTCGGGCGGGCCGGCCCAGAGCATGGACGAACTCATCGGCGGTTTCGGAACCTTCACCGTGCGCGACGGATCTCTGGTCGACGCTGGCGTTCCCGAACCGATGATGCCGGATCGAAAGAGCGACCAGTCCCTGACCGCCACCGACAAGTACGGTGAATCGACCAGGGATCAGGTCGTCTTGGACGACCAGATCGTGCAGGGTAGCCTCTGCGTCGGCTTCGACTGCGTCAACGGCGAAAACTTCGGGTTCGATACCTTCCGGCTCAAGGAGAACAATCTCCGGATCAAGTTCCAGGACACGAGTTCCTCGGGATCCTTCCCGACCAACGACTGGCAGATCACCGCAAACGACAGCAACAACGGCGGTGCCAACAAGTTCTCCATCGAGGACATCGACGGGGGCCGCATTCCGTTCACGATCGAGGCCGGTACGCCCAGCAATTCCCTCTACGCCGACAGCAGCGGCCACATCGGCATGGGCACGAGCACGCCGGTCGTGGAGATCCACATGGCCGACGGCGACACGCCGACGATGCGACTCGAGCAGGACGGCAGCAGCGGGTTCACGGCCCAGACCTGGGACGTGGCCGGCAACGAAGCCAATTTCTTCGTCCGCGACGTCACCAACGGCAGCAAGCTGCCCTTCAAGATCAAGCCAGGGGCACCCACGGACAGTCTCTTCATCGCGGCCGACGGGGATATCGGAATGGGAACCGCCAGCCCCGGTGCCGGTCTGCACCTGAAAGGCAGCACCGGTAATTCGGGAATCCTGATCGAGGAAACGCAGTCGGCACCCGTCAACATACTGCTGAACATGTTGCAGGCAGGAAATCCCGGGTTCGAACTCACGAACACCGATTCAAGTTCGAGCTGGCAGTTTCGTCTGGGCGGTTCGGGTGCCTCCGAGCAGTTCCTGATCAGCAAGGCCGGAACCGGCAGCCCCGAGATGTCGGTGCTCAGCAACGGCGATGTCAACATTCGCGGTACGCTGACCACCGGCGGACCCGCTTGCAGCAGCGGATGCGACCGTGTCTTTACCGAAAGCTATACGCTGCAAAGCGTTGCCGCGCATTCCCGGGCAATGTGGGAAAAAGGCCACCTGCCGGCCGTCGGCCCCACTTCTCCAGGCACTCCGTTCAACGTGACGGACAAGCTCGGCGACATGCTGCACGAACTGGAAAAGGCACACATCTTCATCGACCTGCTCGCGCAGGACAATGCCGCGAAGCAAGAATCGCTGTCCGAGCTCCGGAACCGGAACCGGCAACTGGAAGCCCGGCTTGACCGATTGGAGGAAATCGTCCAGGTCATGGCCGTCCGTTCCGGCGGACCGGCGGAGACGCTCGTCCGAGAGGACTGACCGGAAGCGGACTCGAAGTTTCAAGTCGAAAGCCCGGCCACGCCGGGCTTTCATTGTTTCCGGGCCAGCGAACGCTGCGAAAGCCGGGCGGGCAGCGCCCGAAACCAGGCACGGATATGGGCCCCGGCGACCCGCACCGCCCACCGGCGCAGTGGTCGACCGTCCCGTTTCGCCGCACCGCGGCTCCGGAGCGCCGCGAGCAGGTGCCGCAGGCGAGAACGTTCCGGCCGCTCGAACTCCCGCCGCCGGAAGTCGTGATAGGCCAACCACGCTTCGGGCACATCTCCGAACAGGCGATTCTGGACGGCAATGATCTCGTCCGTGAAATCCAGCGAGCGGCGCGCCGTCTTTGTCTCGGCATGCAGCCGGGTCGCCGAGCAGAATCTGCGAAGATGGCGGAAGCGATGGCCAGCTCTTGCCAGGCGTAGCCAGAGTTCATAGTCGAAGCAATACTCGAGGTGCGGATCGATGCCGCCCACGGCCTCGTAGGCCGCCCGCCTGACGAAAACCGAAGGCTGAGACAGGTAGCAGAAGGTCCGCAGGAAATCCGGATCATGCGACTCCGTCGGATAGGCGCCGATGACGTGATCATCACGGTCGATGAAGTAACCGTCCGCGTACACGACATCGGCATCGCTCCGATCGAACGTGGCCGCGATCCGCTCGAGCGCACCCGGCAGCAGCAGATCGTCGGCATTGAGCCAACCAACGAATTCACCGGACGCGTTTCCGAGTTCGCGGGCGATCGCGTCGGCCGCGCCCCTGTCGGGCTTGCTCACGATACGGGCATACGGAACGTCGTCGATCAGCCCGCGGACACGTTCGATGCTGTCGTCGCGACTGCCGGCATCTGCGACGACATGGTCCAGGGTCACGCCGCCGTCGTCGGGCTGGCACAGCACGCTCCTCACCGCTCGCTCGATATAGCCGGCCTGATCGCACGACGGAGTCACCAGCGTGAACGACGATTTCATGTGACCGCCGGAGGTGTCCACCGCAGCGCGAAACCCGGCGGGCCTTCCGGGTAACGGCGAAGCATGAGGCGGGAGCGGGCTTTCAACAAGGCGAAAAAGGCCCCGATCACATAACGGTCCCGACGGTTTCGGCCGATCTCCAGCTGCGACTGCACCCGCGTGACTTCGCTTGCCCCCAGCGTGTCCATCAGCCGCGTCGTCTTGGAATCGTCGTGTTCCCGAAACGCCGCGAAGAAATCCGGCAGACGCTTGAACCGCTTTCCAGCGTTCATCATTCGTGCGAATAGATCGTAATCCATAGCGAACTGGAACGTCGGATCGACGCCTCCGACCTCCTCCATCGCGGCCCTGCGCCACACGCAGGTTTCCTGAGGAATGAAGTCCCAGCGAAGATTGACGTAGTCGCTGTGTGTCGGCAGCGCCCAGTAGCGAAGAAACCGGTCATCGCCCGACACGTAGGTTCGGTGAGAATAGATCGCGTCCACGTCGGGGGCACCGTCCAGATAGCGGACGGCCCGCGCCAGCGCGCCCGGGAGCAGGTAGTCGTCGCTGTTCAGATAGCAGACGAGATCCGCGCAGGCTAACGAAAATCCCTTGCGGATCGCATCTGCCTGTCCATCGTCGGGCTCGACGATCAAGGTGTCTATCCGGTCCTGGTAACGTTCGAGCACCGCTGCGGTTTCATCGCTCGATTCGGCGTCGACGACGATGTACTGGCAGCGGACATCGTCCTGATCGAGCACGCTTCCTATGCATTGCTCGATGAATCGCCCCTGGTTGAGCGACGGCGTCACCACGGAAATGTCGAATCGACTGGGCATCCGGCTGGTGCTAGGAGCGCTCGTACCGGAAGGTATCCAGGAATTCGGCGAGGATCTCGTTCAGCGATTCCACGGTCTCACCCGAGAGCTTCTTCCCGAAGTTGCCCGGATGCACCTGCCTGATATGCCTCGAGACATTCTCGCGCGTGGGCACGATGTCATGGCGCCTCGCGATGCGTTCGAGCTCGTCCTCCGCCCGGGGCAGTCCGGAAAACTCGACCATCTCCTCAAGCCAGTTCAACTTGTCGTAAATCACGTCCTCGTAGCGGAAGGTGCGACATCGAGTCCCCCCGAGCTTTTCCCGGTAGCGCCCGAAGGTCCGCAGAAGTCCCCGCGACCTCTGCAGCACGAACTCGTCGATCGAGGAATCGGCGATCTGCTCGCGCTGGCGCCTCAAGCCTTCGTTCCCGGCCGGAATGACATGGCTTTTCATGATCGAGAAGTACAGCGATACCAGCATATCGCGCGGATCCCGCACCAGAAGAATGACGCTCGAGTCCTCGATCGGGAGATCGAAGGACGGATAATGCCGGAACCCCGAATAGACCATACCGCTCCGCTCGAAACACTGGAGCGCGTCGGAGCGAATATCGGCCGTTCTCACGCCCTGGGCGAACGCCTGGTCGAACAGCGAGAAATGCGGCGCGCCGACGGCGGTGCAGTAGTCCGCGATCATGTTGTCCATCAGCGTGCTGCCGCTCTTGACAAACGCGAACAGGTAGCAGCTCGGGCGCCGAGCCGTAGCATCGGGGACCGAGACCGTATATTTCTTGCCGTCTTTCGCCGTCAGCGTGAAACGATTCTTGGACACTTGCCTACTCGACTCAAAGGCCCATGGCGATCAACCGATCGATGGCCGCATCGAAGCTCGGAGATTCAGGAGCGGGAAGCGGATCGACGAATGCGGGCCCTAACGCGCGAGAACAAACTCGCTTCGGGCCGGCTGGAGTACTCGGCCGCGACGATCGCGATACCGAGCGGTCGGGAATCGTCGCTGAGCCCCAACTCGCTCGGGGCATGGACCGCCGGAATTTCGAGCACGATACGGCTGGGAACGAGATTTTCCGAAACCGGGACCGCGCATTCAAAGAAGTGATCGGAACCCGACCGACCGATCCAGTATGTCATCGGAACCCCGTCGATGCTCAGTCTGGCCTCTCGCGCGTACTCCGTCTTGATGATGGAAGCGAAGCGGATCCGCAGATACCGGAGCCGCAGGCGTTGCACGGGAAGCCGGAATTCCAGTTTCGGCGTCTGGGTCCAGAGGAACGTCGTGCCTGCACTGGATTCCGGCGTATCACTGAACTCGGAATCCGTGTCCAGGTGCATGACATCCACTTTTCCTTCGGAGTAGAGCGACAACAGCTCCTTGCCCTGCCCGTCCGGGCTCAGCAGCCCGAGTTCGGCGGTGCGCTCGAGAAGACGGATCCGGGTCGCGAGTTCCGTCAGTTGATCGAGCGTGGCGCCGGAAACACCGGGGGCGACCTCTCCCTCGGCGGACCCGCTGGATCTCAGCGCCGAAAGAAGTCGTTCGCGCTCGATTGTCGCCAACTCGCCCAGGAACTTCCGGTCCGCCTCGGATTCGGCGGCCTCGTTGCCGTCGATTTCGGATTTCGTACGCACCGGCATGGTTAAATGTCGGGTCACCGCCTCATCGGATAACCGCGGCAGTCTAGCACTGAATCGGCGGAATCGCCGCGAGCGGGCGCTCCTTGAAAACCGCGCTTCCTTAGAGGGCGGGCGTGCGTGCGGCACCCAGAAGGCATGTGGAAGGAGCAGCCGGAGAATTCGAATCGCGGCTTCCGAAGCCGTGCCACTCGGAGCACGACTGTCTCGCCCGCTATGTGATGGAACAAACGATCCGGCATAGACCCCGGCGTCGATTGACTGCGCTCCCAGCGAGGGCGGGACGGTAACGGGAACCGTCTCTCCCTGCCTACCTACCTGCTTGAGTGCCGCGCGAATATTGCCCGGCTCGACGATCCATCCCGGGCTTGCAAAGCACCGGCACAGATCGGTCGGCAACCGCCCGAACATCCCGGGGAGTTTTTTGCCGTTCGAGCCTGTCGTAATCCACCGTAGTCCCGGAGCCGGGGCAGCGTACAACGTTGTTCGAGCGATTCGAGCCGATCTCCTTGGTGCAACGGTGAGCGCCCCCGATCTGCTCGGATTCCGATATCGACTGCTGATGTTGCCCGAGGCACGAAAGGGTATTGGGACTGCGGAAAATTAGGTATCGTGTCGGCCCTGCATAAGATCGGGAATTCGTCAACCATGCATCGATTCATGAAAGGCAAGCGTCTTGTCGTCATCGCCGCGAGTCTGTTCATCGGCGCCTGCGGTTCCGATCCGCAGGAGTCGGGCTCCGACGCGAGGTGGCCCAGCGGCTACCGCACCCCGATCCCGGGCACCACGTTCCCGCTGGCGGCCGAATACCTCCCGGGAGCCGAACGCGAACCCCTGGCCGGCAGGCACCGCGGTTTCGATTTCCTCAACGGCCATGTCAGCAGACCGCTGCCCGCAGATACCGCAGTGGTTTCCGTGGCGGAAGGGGTCGTGTTGCGTGCCGATCACACTTACGCCGAACTCGATGACGAAGAAAAATCCTTCCTGGCCGACCGCGCGGCGCAGGATGGTCCGGTCGATGAACAGGCGCTCGACCGGTTGCTTGGCCGCCAGGTCTGGATCGAGCACGAAGGCGGGTACGTCTCCCGCTACGGGCACCTGTCTTCGGTCGAGGAGTCGCTGCGAATCGGACAGCCCGTAGAGGCTGGCGCGGTTCTCGGACGAATCGGGACGAGCGGCATTCCGACGACCGGGACCGAAACGGAGGCGGAACCGTATCTGCATTTCGAGTTGCTGGACTCGGCGGGGCGTTCGCTTGGGGACCGACTATCGCCGCTGCAGATCCACGCCGCGGTCGGCCGGATCTTCGGCGACCAGGCGCTTCCCCGTCACGCGCGCGAAGCGGTGGCCGCCACGCGGGACGGCGAGGCCGTCCCGGCGGACTATCCGCCCGATCCGATACCCGACACGGGCTTCAGTCTCGATGTTCCCGGCCAAATGCGCGGCGGATCCGCGCGGGCGGTGGCCGTGCGCTGGGAAGACGACGACTTCACGCCGAACGCGTTCTTTGCCGATCTCAACGGACTGGGACTCGGCTTCGTCGATGCCGGCAACGGTGCATGGCTGCTGCTCCCGGCACCGCCGGTGGCGCAACGGGTCGAGGCCACGCTGACCGTCGGTGGTGCGGACCGGTACGGGCAATCGTTGATCGGCCAGCGTTCGATCCAGATCCTGCCCCTCGAGCAGACGACGCCCCTGGAGGTCGGCACGCAAGTCTATGAGCGCTACGCGAGCGGCAACCATGAGCAGGAAACGCGCTATCTGGCGGAAGCCGCCGCGGCATCGCTGGCAATCCGCGAGCCTCTCTGGAAGCAGCCCTTCCAGCCGCCGGCCGAAGGCCAGGTGGTCCGGGCGTTCGGGCAGGAGATCGTCTCCGGGGTGTTGCGCCCGGGATTTCCGAACCCCGGTATCGATCTCCGTACCGAGGACGAAAGTGCCGTGCTTGCGAGCAACGCCGGCCGCGTCGCGTTCGTCGAAGAGCTGCCGCTGCGCGGGCGCACCGTCGCACTGATCCATGGCGGGGGGCTGGTATCGGTCTACGCGGGACTCGACCAGGTCGCCGTCGAGATCGGTCAGCAGGTCGAAGGCGGTCAAGTGCTCGGAGGCGTGGGCGAGGCCGGCGGCGAGGGCCGATTCCGCTGGGAAATGCATCTCGCCGGCATACCGGTAGAACCGCGCAGCTGGCTGAATCGGATATTGCCTCCGAACGGGCAATGATCCACCCGCCGCGAAGCCGCCAGTTTCCGACTTGCCATTGCCAAGGCCGCCATTTGCGAACGGTCCGAATCGCCCGATTCGGAAGCTCGGGGCGCAGTGGCACTTGTGCCGCCCGCGACGGATCCGGCCGGCTTCTCAGCCCGCCAAGACGCAGACGCGGCCCCAGATCGGCGTCGCCGCAACTAGCCCGTCCAGACCGTTCGCGCCCTACGGTGGGCGGGAGCAGGGACTTCCATTTCGATCGGCATTCCGTTACGCTTGTCCCGAATTCGCGAAGATCCGCGTAATCAGGGGCAAGACAACAACAGGGCGATTGGCTGAGCCACATTGTCTAAAAGTCATCGAATAGACGCATCACTCAGTGGAGGCAAAGACGATGAACATAGTACGTAAAACGAGCGCCGGACTCGCCGCAGGCATTGCGCTGATCGTGGCGGCTGCGGCTCCGGTCGCCGCCCAGACCGATCTGACGATCGAAAACGATGGCGCGGCGCTGACGGCCGGCGCCGTCAGCGGCAACGACATTCTCTCGATCAGGCTCCGTATCACCGGACCGAACGAATACGTGTTCGAGAAGCGCGTCGAGGACTCGCTGATCCAGTGGGTGCCGGAAGGCAAGCTCGCAGACGGGATTTATCGTTGGGAGGCTCTTGCGGTGACGGTCGAACCCGGGGCTCCTATTCGCGAGCTGTCGACGGCCTACTACGCTTCCTCGGGCGCTGATAGCGCCCAGGGTCAGGGTCAGTCCCTGAATGACCGTTCTGCAAAGCAGACGATCGACGCTCCGAGCGCGAATGACACCTTCGAGCAAATCCCGGTAGAGCGCCTGTACTCCGACGAGTTCAAGACCATCGAACGTCGCACGGGCAGCTTCCGGGTCGAGGATGGCTGGATTCAACCGGAACAGCGGCTCGATGAAGCCGAGAACGGTGAAGGCACGGTGGACCTCAGTGTAACCGACGAACCGGGCGTTTTCGGCCGTGTCGCCGGCGCCGTGGTGGATTTCTTCTTCCCTTCCGCGCACGCGACAACGAACGTCGATGACATTCTGCAGGTGCAGGATGTGCAACAAGACAATGCTACTCGCGTTTACTGGGATACCGACAGCACCAGCCTCTCGAACTGGTGGCTCCAGAACGACAACGGGGACATGCAGTTCGTGGAATTCGCCGGTGCCGGGGAACAGAACCGCCTCGTCATCGAGGGTGCCGGATCGGGCACCGAAGTCGGGATCGGTACGTCGACTCCCACGCAGCCGCTGCATATCGCCGACCAATTCCCTCGCATTCGCCTGGAAGATACTAGCGATTCACAGACCTGGTATATCAAGGGCATGAACGCTGGTGCGTTCGAGATCGCCGAAACAACTACCGGTGGCGGCGTCTTCTCCATCCAGGCCGGGGCCCCCAACGGCACGCTGGCAGTCGATTCAGGCGGCAATGTCGGCATCGGCACGACGGCTCCAGCTCGTAAACTGCACGTTCTTTCGGGAAGCGGCCCTCAGGTTCGCCTGGAAGCGCCCAGCGGCGGACTTATTCTGGGTGGAACCGCAGAGCTGTTTGTTGGCGGAACCGGTCTCTGGTTCAATGACACGGGTGGCCAAGCGATCGTGAAGTTCAACCACGCGGCCAGTGCGAATACCCTGGTCGTTGAAGGTAACGGCGTCGGCATTGGAACACAGTCGCCGAGCCAGAAGCTTCATGTCCGCGCTTCAGATGGTTCTTCCAGCATGCTCCTCGAAGAAACGCAGGCCATTTCAACGAATACGATGTTGACGATGCGCCACAACGGAAATCCCGGCTTCCTTTTGGAGAACACCGATCAATCGACGTCCTGGCAGTTCCGCCTCGGAGGCTCCGGATCCACCGAGCAGTTTACGGTAAACAAAGCGGGCACCGGCGGACCGGAGCTATCCGTACTCGCAAACGGTGACATCCGGATTAAAGGCAGCTACCTGTCCGGCTCCAGCCGCGAGTTGAAGCAAGACATAGATCCAATCGAAAGCCCGGCGATCCTCGAGAAACTCGAGCAATTGCCCATTTACGAGTGGTCCTACAAGAGGTCGCCATCTTCACGTCATATCGGTCCGATGGCCGAGGACTACCACGCGACGTTTGGCCTGGCCGGCGAAGGCACCGGCTTAGCAGCGACCGACTTGGCCGGCTTGTCCCTCGCCTCGATCAAGGCACTCGTTTCCGAGGTCAAAACGTTGAAAGAGGACAATCTAGCTCTCCAAGCGCGGATCGCCAAGCTGGAAGATACACGTCAGAACTAACTCGTCATTGGTTCAATCATGACGATTTCAATAATGCCGCCCCTCTTCGGGGCGGCATTTTTATGCAACGTCCGCAAGACACAAGAATCATTTCCTACACCGGCGATCGTCGAACGGATCGTGATTCACTATCAAGACGCGTCTATCCGGACAGCCGTTCGGTCCTGCCTGGGATCAGCTTATCGGACGAAACATGAGCCGTACGTCTTCTTGATCGCACCCCTGTCCTCGCGCACGCCTGACGTGGGAGATTGAGTCGTAAGCTTCCCCGTCAAGGCGACAGTTCAAAAGTAGAGACTCTGGCGCGTTTGGCGTATTCCAGCGGGCTGAGGCGCTTCAGGTCCGAGGTGTCCAGGCCGCCGTGCATGGACTTCCACTTGTAGTAGGTCGCCGAACTGACGGCGTACTTGCGGCAGACTTCCTTGACCGGCACACCCGACTCGGCCGCGTTCAAGATCGCGACGATCTGGTGCTCGGCGAATCGAGATTTCGTCATGTCTTCTTCCTGCGGTGATGGCGCCAGAAACCTTTCATTTCAGGCTCTGTCACCAACGGGGTAGCTTACTCAACGGCCACGCCGGGTGAATCCTGATCGGTACGGCCATTGTTGAAGTATCGCGCGGAAAAAGATCGACATCGATTTCTACTGCATTGCGAATCCAGACCCGGGATCGCAGTTCTATCGCAAGGCCTGGAGCTCACTTCCGAATCGCTCTTGAATATTCATCGCTTCGAGATACGGTGCAAGCTCTCGCTCCAGATCTGCCATATAGTCGCCGTAAAACCTGAAGTCAGTCGGCGTCCTCGGCTTGGTCTGCCGGTTCTTTCCCTCGGCCTGATGCTCTGCATAGCGAAAGAATTCTCCCTTGCCGTACTTTGAGCATTTTTCGATTAGGTCGCTATCTGCTTCTTCTCCGGTCATGAAGGTTACGACCTCTGACAGTACAGTTTTCGTGTCTGAATAAAGATCATCATAGTTCAGCCTGTAAACCTCGTAACCCTTGGTAATTTCGCTTAGGCACCATTTATTTATGAATCTTTTCCAGTACGCTAGATTCGTAACGAGAAACTCTAGCCACGACGCTACGCTCGGCTGACATATATCATGTTTCAAATAGAACTCATAATACGACTGCAGGCACAACAGGGGATGACGGAACTGAACAAGGTATCTCGCGTCGCAGCTCATCGGAATACCGTCACCTCCCGATCGTAATTTCAGATCATGGTCCTTGATATAGTTCGCATGCCGGATATCGGAATGCTCCTTGTTATGGTTCGATCTATATACCAATTCGCCCTCAAAATACGTTTTACAGAGAGTCCGAAGAAAACGGTGACCCGAACGCGGGAAACAGGCATTGATGGTGCGGTGTATTTTCATGCGTTAATCCTTGCTCGCTTTGGTTG
This sequence comes from Candidatus Wenzhouxiangella sp. M2_3B_020, assembly GCA_051428125.1. GTDB lineage: Bacteria > Pseudomonadota > Gammaproteobacteria > Xanthomonadales > Wenzhouxiangellaceae. The sequence continues at coordinate 11,590 of JBPRGD010000005.1, read as the reverse complement.
CAATGAATGAATGCTACTACGGAGCTTCTAACGCCACGATCCCGTACCGGCAATGAACAACGTGAAGCGGGGGGGGGGCAGCGATTTCATTTCAGATCATAGCCAAAATGCGCACTAACCGGCCCCATCACATTGTTGATATAGTCAATCGTTTCCAAGGATAGCTTCTCTCTATGATCCCCCGGGGTCCCTTTACGAATATGCTTCGCCGGGTCCTCCTTTACGGGCCTTATGTCCCGTCTTTTTGCAGCCCGATCGATCGAATCCTGCGACGCCGGGATCTCAAGAAACTCGAATATTTCACGCAGATATCGGCCCTTTTCGAAATAGACATCCTCGTACTTCAATATCTTTGTCGTCGAGTCTGGAAGTACTCTCCGGTAAAGCTCCAACTTCCTGCAGTGGTGATGTATGAACTTTCGGGCGTACTCATCAATCGTCAGTCCGGCACTTTTGTCCCTTACTGCCGCGAAGATCTCGGTATTCTTTTTCGGGAGTACGTGTGACCCCCCCGGCATGAACGAGAAATAGGCAGATACCATGACATCACGCGGGTCGCGCACCAGTATCACGGATCGCGCGGCGCTGAAGTCTATATTGCCCTGAAAAACCGGCGGCAATCCCCGGAAGCTGTGATGTAGATATCCCGGTCTTATGCAGTGTAGAAGCTCGGTACTGAATTGCCATTCCCTTTCTGTAATCCCGTTCTGAAACATGGTTCCCGGGATGTTTACATGTGCAATTTTCTCCACCTCACATACGTCCTTTAACATTTCATTGAGCATAGAGCTTCCACACTTATGCAGTGAAAATGCAAATCTCGGAATCTCGTCGGTCGGTTCGAATCTATAATCGATCAGCTCAAACATATGGCATCTCCGGTGATACGTTGACTCTGCGCAATAAAAGCCCTTCCCAAGCGATTTCCTGCACCTACCACTTATGAACCGATCCAAGCGATCTGAGCCTACCGGTCGAGGTTCTTGACACAATGACAAATACATTCGGAACTGTTGGCTTCCGACGGTCACGAAGTCATTCTGGTCGAATTAATACCTGAATAGGCAATCCGTCGATGCCGACCGATATTGGATTGTCACAGTGATCGTAATCAATTCAGCAGGCGCCTCTTTCACTGCGCGCGTATTTGAGATCCTGGCGCCGCGCCAACCATTCAGTGCCGAGAAACGGAAGGTACTCCTGTAGCAACGAGCTCCAACAGCTCTCACTCCTGCCACCCCTCGACATGCCCTCCGTATTCTCACGCATACTCAACGACTCCTGGCCACTGTAAGTGCCCGCCAGCGCTTCCTCCGCGTGATTCGCATACCATCGCCGATGCAACTACGGTCCCGGTGATCCGCTGCTCCACTGCAGACTGACGCTACGGCAAGAATCAAACTTCTATTTGAAGTTCGCTTCCGCGGGAGTCACATGTCAGCAGCTTATTCGAGAATACGTAAAGCCACTTACTCAATCCCGGCCAAGATAAGATAGCGGACGACTGCGCCCCGATGCGGGGCGTTCTCAGCAATCCACCGCGATGCATGATAAGCGCCATTTCCTATTCCCTTCCAATCGGTTAATCCAGGTAAGACTTACGAGCGCGACTATCCATCACTTGACGTGGATGCCTGGTTCAGAACTCGAGAACAGAATGGGGTTCCTTATCCGGGAAAAGCTCCCTCACGGTGAACGCCGCTGAAGCCTGACTGGAGCTCGCCCTTTCGGGACACCAGCCGGGATCAGGGGAGCCTTCAAGCCCGAACGCACCTGCGTAACGAACATCATACTTAAAGCTTATCACGCACGTCCAAAGTGCTTTCATCGGGAAGGATTAAAATCGTATCCGTGCAGTAAACAACGCCCATCGAGTCGATACTTAGTATCATTCTCGCTCGATTCTTCGGTTACGACCTTACGTAGCCGAAATAATCGAGCAGATCTCCTAGGGCGTTGTCGAGCGCTTTTATCGTCGACGGCTCAAGCTTTCTTTCGTGATCGCCAGGCCGAACTTGCCTTTTATGCTGACTGAGATCCTCTTTATCCACGTTAAAATCGGCTTTGTCGTTGATACGGCGCTTAAGTTCATCGGTAATATCGACATCCAGAAAACCGGCAATCTTACCTAGCCAAACCTGTGTCTCCTCTACCATTGTCTCGTAGTTGAGCAATAAGGCGTTATCGTGCGTTTGAACGATGTTCTTCAGAATCTGCATTCTTTCGACATAACCGCGCACTCGAGCAAGTACGAATTCGTCGATCGTCATTCTTGATGCCTGATCCCTTTTCTCCCGAAAGACCTTCACCTTGTCAGGATTTTTAGGTGGCGCGTGACTATAGCGAGAGGAATAGTAGGACGATGTAAGACAATCTCTCGGATCACGTACGTGAACAATGACCTTTAGAAACGGAATTATGCTCATATCGGCGACGTACGGCCCTCTCGCGACTCCATAATAGATTCCCTCCGTGCGCATCGCAGACTGATAGTTGACGAAAACCTGGGACTCTGGAACCGACGAGGTACGAACTTGCCTGGAGATTCGATCGACATCGTAGCCCTTCTCCACGCAGAATTCTAGAATGATCTGATCTGCTATGGTGCTGCCGGCTTTGTGCATCGAAAGCGTCAATAAACTCTGCATAAAGCTTCCTGAATTTTGTTTAACCGTTTAACGAACTGTAGCTTCTTTGCCGATTAATCTCTACCGGTAAAGGTATAAAGTGCGGCGCTCGGCGCAAGTTTGTTATCGCGAAGAAAGCTATACATGGTGGATGCTAATTCATAACGCCGTGGATCATAGTCATCCATGCCGGCCGCGACACATTCGTAAAACCGTGACGGCCCGCCTTCCAGGACCTCCGAGAATTCTCGGGGCTCGATGGACGGAACATTCATCGCTTCTGCCAAGCCTGAAGTTCTGGAGTCGTGGGCGATCAGCAGTGAAGGGACGCCAGCCTGGATCGGAATCATCGTACCGTGAATTCGCATTCCGAAAGCGTAGGAGCAGGTTCGCGCGAAATCAAGCCATGCCTCCATACATGTAAACGCTGCCAGACTCTTGTGCAGAACGCGACGCAATACCTCGTCGCTTACCGCTGCGTTTTTTGCATATAGCGCCGGAATTTCGCTGGTCTCACCGTAAAGAAATTCGAGCAATAGTGGCGACTGCACCACATAGAATCCCGGTGCCTCTCTCAGAAAGCCTATCAACGCGCGCACGAGGCGAATCGCATCCGGATGGCCGCCGCTGAACTCTGAAACCACGCCTCTCATAGCCGTCCAATCGGGCGGGCACTCTTCGATCATCTGCAGGCTACGCGCAATAATCTGAGCCCCTAGATTCGACTCGAGATTAAGGAAGTTCGAAGGGCATCCTGTTATTACGACGTTGGATACCCCCATGGCATTTAACGTGTTCGCCGTCAGCTCGTCCCTGACACTGATCTTCGCAGCCTTGCCGGACATTACCTCAACAAGTCGCCGACTCTCTTTACCCAACTCAATATGAGTTGCGCCATACTCGGCCTGGACGCCAAGCCCAAAGCAACATATTGGGGCGTCAATCGACTCGAGAACCGTTGCTCTGTTTCTGTTTGCTCTTTCATCGCGCTCTTTAGTACCAAGCCAATTAGCGCATGAAACAATCACTTGCTCGACCGGCTGCTCGGCAGAGATCTCGAGCAAGTCCTTGTACGTCGCCGGGATATACTCTTGAAAATCATCGATTAGCTGCCAAAGAGCGTGGCGAAACACGAGATTGCCTAGATTCTCTCCGGAAATACGTGAAATTTCCTCTGCTGACCTTTTATATGCCTGATCGATAAAACTGGTTGCCCTCAGGTCAAGGTGTACCTTAGTCATAAATATTTTCCAAGCAAACTTTAATTAGCACAGATCCGGGTAATGCGGGCATCCGGCGCATGCTTTCATGCTACCGATCCGTGCACGTCTTTTCCGGCCCTGCGTAGAAGGCGCCGGAAAACAGCCTGGTACTCGGCTGCCACTTTAGCCGGCGCGTGTTTCGCTCTTACCGATCCTTCGAAGCCCTTCCGGTCCTTGAAATTGTACCCGTCGATCGCAGCCGATATAGCTTCGGCGAATGAGGACGCGGTATACTCCTTCGCTATGTAGCCACCGCCGCACTCATTTACGAACTCCTCGCATCCGTGTCCTGGTCCTACCACCGGCACGACTCCATAGGCTCCCGCCTCTACAAGTACGTTGGGCCAGTTGTCCTCGTAGGAACACGTCAGCAAGACGTGACACGATGCGAGAATCCCGGCCAGATCCCGGTGTTCCGAGGTACGACCATGCTTGACTACTTGCATCGGGAGGGTGTCAAGCTGCCTTTCGAGCGCGTCGTCCAACGCACCGATTACATGCAAGACCGCTTTTGCCGGATGGACGCTACGAGACCATTCAGTCCCACAAGCGACGGCCAAGGATTCCAGAGCTAGTGGCATTGCCTTGCGTCGCTCGCCAAACGAGTCAGCTACTAGAACGATCTGGATTGGTTCCTCGGTATTGGCGCGGTGGATTCCCGCCTCGGGCTCGTACGGGTTTCTCAGAACGTGGGCTTGTTGTTGTTCAACAAGTCCCGCCAGTTGCGCGCGACTAACGAGAAAGCGGCTTGGGGCTGCGAAATCAACAATCGGACTGTTAAAAATCTTCTTTTTTAATTTGAGATTACTGGAGATTACTTCCGGATCACAGCGACTACGATCAATCTGAGGGCAATCGTAACAACCGGAAAGATTCCCCAGGCAGCCAGCCGGATAGTGGCAACCACCACTAAAGTAATAAAAGTCGTGGCATGTAAAAAGAAGCGGCGTACCACGTCTCCCGAGTTCGTATATCTCGCTCAATCCTATAAGGCCTGTTGCCCAATGAATGTTCAATGCATCATAATCCGAGAGAAGATCAATAAGCCAACCTCGAATGAAACCAGGGTACTCTACCGTGAAGTGAGTATTTGCAAGTTTGCCGTTGGTCATACTGGCGGCAGGCGAACAATCCTCGGGAAGGCGCTCGCCAAGGGCCTTTGAATCCAAAAAATCCACTTCGTACGGTGAATGATCCTGCAAAGCTGCTTTCACCCGCACAGCAGCGATTCCAGCGCCGCCTGATCTCGCGCTCGATAAGATGGCGATCTTCACAGGCTGAGTCTCATATGGGCTTTGCTAGGTATTGCATTTATCGATTTCCAGCAGCAATTTCTTGTTCTTTGAAACCTCTGATTCAACGGCACTTAGCTTCTTCTGAAGAATGCTGCAATGCGGGCAGATTTCGTTGGCAGACGTACCACCTTCGCCAGATCCTGGGTCTTCGTGCTTCGCCCGAGCTGCTTCTGCAGTGATCAGGCTTGTCGTCTTCAGCGCCTCTGCAAGACCGCCGTGTTTCGCCTGAACCAACGAGAGTTCCAGAATTGAATCGAATCTGTTACTGCGCGTTTTGCAGTGTTCATGGTAAACGCTATACGCAATGTCTTCGGGGAGATGATGCAACTTGAATTTCGAACTCATGCCGAGAAACAGGTCGGCGTCCATTGCGTAGTGAAGGTCGGTTCTGAGAGGACCACATTCCTCCCACGCCTTTCGCGTAAAGAAAACACTCGGCTGAACGAGATGGTTCACGGAATAGTTGATCAAGGAACCGAAGCCAAGCCCACTCTCGGTAAATTGCACGTGGCGTATCGGCTCGAGTTCTCGGTCGGTCATATACGCGTCCCCCACCAGAACATCGCAATCCTTGGCGTCCCCGAAAGCGGCCTGCACGCGGCTGAGTACGTTCGGTAGTAGCAGATCGTCTCCGTTGAGCCAGTGGAGGATCGGGCTATCCGCATAAGCGAAGCCTTTATTGATCGCGTCGGATTGCCCCTCGTCAGGCTCCGAGACACATACATCGAAAAGTTCCCCGTAATGTTCCAGTATTTCAGCGGTATTATCCGTGCTCCCGCCATCCATGACGATGATCTGGACGCTCTGTAGATCGTTGAACAACAAGCTTCGCAAAGTTCTTTCGAGAAACGACCCGCAATTGAAGATCGGAATTACGACCGAAATGCCGGGATATCGCGCGTCTGCACGTTCTACGACGACCGAGTCCTCCCAAGGAAGCCTCGAATTGTTGTCAAGCGGCCGAGGAAACATTCAGCTTCTCCAATATGTACATCCTGATTTCCGTCAAAAGTTGGCGTTCCACATCATTTTCACACGAAAAAGCCAGGTAATTGAAAATCCGACGATTGACGATCTGATAATCCAGCAGTTCCGTGCCAAACAGCTTGGCAAGACCGACCCGTAAATATTCCGGCGAAGAGCTGTACCGGTCGAGGATGTGGTCGATCGCCTCCGAGTGTCGATTACCGGACGGATAATTTTCGCGTGGAGAAAATCCTTCACCGCGACAGCGGCACCCTAACGCCAGAGCCGTCACGAAGAGCGTTTCGGTGAATTGGAAAAGAATGCTTCTGCTATTTAAAGACGATTGCAATATTGACTGCAGCGTTTCCTCTTCGGTTATCAATTTATCGACCATCGATACGATCTCGCGTGCGCTATACGAATCTTCAATCTGCGGCGCGATCCCCGTTAGCCGACTTACGTACCTGGAAACTTCCGAAGGAATTCTTTCACGGAGATTGTCTGTTACCGGTCGATCGTAATACAGCAAACCTGCCATTCTCGACCGTCCGCGATTACCTGCGCATTCGGAACTGATCCGGTTTGCGAATTCCTCAGCAGCTTTTTCGAAGCTTTTTTCCGAAACAAATCCTTTCAAGTACAGATACTCGACATAATGCGAGAATTCACTGATAGTGGTATAGGTTTGTTCGTGAGATACGTGAAGCAGAACCCTGCCATCCATGATCTTTCCGGAAACCTCCGGTCTTAGAGCTGACGCAGCGACGAGATAGTCCCAACCAGGAATCCCGAACGCCATCCGTCCCGCGGCAGGTATGGACTGCAGGACCTCAGATATGGTTTCGAGCGCTTGCCTGCTGAAATAAAAGGTATCGACTCCACCTCTATACGGATTCTGGACAGAAAACGAGTGACTATCAAGCGCTAGGCATTCCTCCCGGGTCATTGCCAACGCATTGGCGCATGACTCCCAATATCGCAAGATAGAGGAGGATCGTATCGCAGGATAGATGTCTGAATTCGTGAGAATAACGGGTCCGTCGCCGCCTTCCCTGACCAAAAATCTAATGATAGGCAATATAAGTGGCACCGGCTTTCCAAAAAGCCTTGCTCCGCTATCTTCCGTGTCGATTTCCTTTACAAGTTCTGTATCCACTCCCGATGCGTGAAGGTCCTTGGCCTCACGTCCGGTATTGAAGGACATCGGATTGAAGCCTAAATTTCGCCACTGATAGAAACAGCGCAGCTGGTGCTGAAGCCGAGAATACGGATTGATCGACGTAACAACTAGTGCAGAATGCATCGCGCGGAGCCTCTGGTAGCCGGATTGGAGCCCAGGTCTTGCGGCAATTCGCTTGCAGGAAATCCTATCTTCGGACCCGAGTGGTCCTGTCGCAGGCATGGGTTACAGGCAAGAGTTCGGGCATTACAGATCGTCGTATCATCGATCACCAGCCCAGGCAGAGGAGCCGACGCATCCATTGTGCGAAACAAGATCACTGCGTCGTCGTGCTCGTTGGAGTGGACCCCCGCGGGGTAGCTGCATAGCGCGACTTCTTGCAAGCAGCACGAAAATGCATTACTCGGGATTCGATCAGGCGTCATAATCATTCGACTTTTTCTGATTTTGACCCCGCTCATCTGCGGGTATGCAGTCAGAATATCCGAGCCTTCCGCAAAGTTCGAGGAAGTTTCTTGACGCCCGTGCTTCTTGCTCTACCTCTTCGGCGATGGGGCGAAGCGGTCTCGGTGCGATTGTGGTGCCAGTTCGCCCACTGTCCCCGGATAGTCTGTGTGCCGCGATTGTCCGCTCGAAAGTCTCACGAAAAGGTATTTCGAAAGCGCGGCAGATCTCCTTCATGCTCTGCCGAGGATTCCTGACGAAAGATTCGTACTGAAACCGTGGTGTACCCGTGTGACGATCAAGAAATGCATTGTAGCGGCGAGCGTACTCGTCCAGCGTGGGAGGCTCGAAGTGCAACCAACCGTTATGACGCAGCGACATGAATGATTCAAGTGGATGCCGGACCCATAGAATCGAGCAAGTCTCGGCCTGCTCGGCCACAATTTCACGCAATGTTGGGCGATCTTCAAGCGATCCGAAGCAGAAATGTCCATGCGAATGATCTCTAAGAACCAACCTCAACCCTGCTTTCTCCGCGTATTCGCGGATCGGCTCCAGCCCCCCCAGGAAAACAGCCTGGAGTAGTCGCTCGGGAACCGCAACCGTGCCTAGCCGCACGAGGCTAATCAGGTCCGTCGGTGCGAATCGGCCTGGGGCGGATCTTCTCTGCGCATCGAGCGGGTCAACCTCGCTTAGAAGCTGTACGTTGGGCATCGACGCAATGCCTTTGCACAGCAGCGTGCCCCCGGTGCATGCGAAGTGATGCACGAGCCGAATTGGTTCTCTTAGGCACGTTCCAGCAGCGCCGGGCTCAAGAAAATCCGTTTCCGATTCGCTCTCCTCTACGCTCCGAAATCGATCGATCAAACATTGTCCGTCACGCAATTCGCCCACCAAGCGAGCGACCTCGAGCTGCGGGCTGCCTTTACGCGTCATCCGGGTTCACGTCGTCTACTCGCTCGCGAAGTTCTTCGGCCAGTTCAGACCAGGCTACCGTGGAGAACTCACTATCGCTTATCAATCGCTGCGCGCTGGCGGATGCCGCATCCAGGTGCGCGCCCAGCCGATCGATCAACCGATCTCGCTCGGATAATTTCTCCGTCATTTCGGCGAAGCGTTCTCGCAGCTCGTTCAGATTCTCGGCATCGAGAATACCCGCTTGTTCGGCAGCGCGGCGAGCATGTCGCTCTGACTCAAGTTCCCGTTCCGTCCCCTGCAGCCGATCTCGCACACGATCCAGACTTTCGGCAGCGTCCCTGAGGCCCTGATCCGCGGCACGGCGTGACTCCCTCTCCGATTCGAGTTCTCGCTCGGCCTGCTCTAACGTCGCACGGGCGTTGTCGAGACTCTTCGTCACCTTGTTGCGGGCCTGCTCCTCGGTACGGCGCATATCGCGCTCCGATTCAACCTGCAGCTCGGCCTGATGCAGCTTTTCCGTGACAACGAGCAGATGATCCGCATCCGCCCTGCGGGCCTCTTCAGTGGCCTGGCGCAGACTTCGCTCGGAATCGAGATCTTCTTCGGTCTTTTTCAGTCGCTTATATAGTTGTGCTATGCGCCCACTCGTTTCCGACAACCAGGCTTCCATGGAAAAGACAAGCCGCTCGAGGTGACGGACCAGCTTCTGCGAAGCTTTGAGGGCCTCGACAGCACTCGTAAGTCGCTTGCACTCGCCCCGGAGCTGTTCCTCGCATCGTTGGTGCTCGATTCTGAGCTGAGCGAGCGCGGCTTCCGCCTGGCGAACTTGTTCGACGCTTTTGCTCGATTTCTCTTCGGCCAGCGCGAGCTCCGCCCGCAGCCGAGCCCATTCTCTTCGTTTCGACGCCTCACTGGGCGGTTCGTTACGCCGACTACTTCTCGGCGGTCCTGCATGCGCGCGCCTCGCTTTCCCGGCGCGTGCCACGTCGGCAAGTCGGCAGCGAACGTGCCGCACGAGGCTGGATGGTCCACCGGCCACTGTCGGCGGGATCGGCCGGAAAGCCTCGGCCTCTGGTACTTCAGGGACTTCGACCGACCCACTATAGAGCACACGGTGCTCGAAAGCCTGCTGTACTTCCGCGATCTGTTCGCGCAGCACCTTGTTCTCTTCCAGAGCCAATTCGAGTCGGTGATCGAAGCCTTCAGGCATAGGCATGGTCTGCATCTCCTACACGGAAGCACCGATTTTAATTTCGTCGCAGCCTCGACGCTGCTCGCCTGCTGCGGAATCCGAAAGCGCCGCGGTGGCCGAACACTCGACATCGGAGCGCGACTTCGCGATGAACATGCTGGTCATTCGCCAACGAGTCACGTTATTCCCTCGACGCGCGCTAGCGGCCCCGAAACAGGTCCTGGTGCGCAAGAAACCAATCTACGGTCTGGCCGATTCCCTTGCGCAGCGAAATACCGGCCTGCCAGCCCAGGGCATGTATACGAGAGACATCCAGCAGCTTGCGCGGCGTCCCATCGGGCTTCGACGGGTCCGTCCCGATCTCTCCTTCGTAGCCCAGGATGTCGGCAACGAGTCGTGCCAGGTCCAGGATCGCGATGTCCTCGCCCACCCCGACGTTGACGATCTCCTCGCCCGAGTACTCGTTCATCAGGAACAGGCAGGCATCGGCGAGATCGTCGACGTGCAGGAACTCGCGCTTCGGCGTTCCGGTGCCCCAGATCACGACCTTGTCACGCCCCTCGTCCTTCGCCTCGTGAAACCGCCGGATCAGCGCCGGCAGCACGTGCGAATTCTCGGGGTGGAAGTTGTCTCCGGGGCCGTAGAGGTTGGTCGGCATCAGGCTGATCGCGTCGAAGCCGTACTGGCGCCGGTAGGCCTGGCACATCTTGATGCCGGCGATCTTGGCCACCGCGTACCACTCGTTGGTCGGCTCCAACGGCCCCGTGAGCAGGTGTTCCTCGGACATCGGCTGCGATGCGTGCTTCGGGTAGATGCACGACGAGCCCAGGAAGCACAGCTTCTTCGTGCCGTGCTTCCAGGCCGAGTGGATGACGTTGGTCTCGATGACCAGGTTGTCGTGGATGAACTCGGCCGGGTAGGTGTCGTTGGCGTGGATGCCGCCGACCTTCGCCGCGGCCAGGAACACGTGATCCGGCTTGTGCTCGGCGAACCACGAATCAACCGCGGCCTGGTCGCCCAGGTCCAGGTCGTCGCGGCCCGGGGCCAGCACGTTTTCGTGGCCGGCCGAAGCCAGCGCCCGGCAGATCGCGCCGCCGACCATGCCGCGGCCGCCGGCGACGAAAATTCGATCACCACTTAGTTTGGATACCTGACTTGCCATTGAGCCTCATTACTGAAAACTTAACTCTGAAAACTGAAAACTCTTCCTCTCATTCCCGGAACTTGTAGGTCTGGTAGCCGTGCTCCTCGACCAGCGCGTCCCGGCGGGCGCGCTCCAGGTCCTTCTCCACCATCTCGGAGACCAACTCGTCGAACGTGGTCTTCAGCTCCCAGCCCAGCTTTTCGCGCGCCTTGCTCGGATCGCCGAGCAGCGTATCGACCTCGGCCGGCCGGAAATAGCGCCGGTCCACCGCCACGACGGTGTCGCCCGGTTGAGCCTTGCAGATTTCGGGCGCTGCGGCGATCACGCCGTGTTCGTCCGAGCCCGAACCGCGCCATTCGATCTCCACGCCCATGCACTTCGCCGCGGCATCGACGAAATCGCGCACCGAGTGCTGCTCGCCGGTGGCGATGACGAAGTCCTCGGGCGCGTCCTGCTGCAGCATCAGCCACTGCGCCTCGACGTAGTCGCGGGCATGGCCCCAGTCGCGCAGCGCGTCGAGGTTGCCCAGGTACAGGCAGTCGTCCAATCCCAGGAAGATCCG
>JBPRGD010000004.1:0-3064 GCA_051428125.1 Candidatus Wenzhouxiangella sp. M2_3B_020 | reverse complement strand
CGGGTCAGCTCCGCCATGTGCCGGGAAGTCGTGGGTTGCTCGTTCTCGCTCATGGTCGGCCTCCTCTATGCGCTCCGACGTACTACAGCCGCAGTCCGCCATCGACGGCCAGGTCGCGGCCGTTGACGTAGTCGTTCTCGAAAATGAATCGGGCCGTCGCGGCGATTTCCGACGGCTCGGCGAGCCGGGCCAGTGGCACTTCACCCTTGATCCGGTCGATGGCCTTTTCCGGCATCCTGGCGACCAGTTCCGTTGCCGTGAAACCCGGCGAAATGGAGGCGACGCGGATCGCGTATCGGGCCAGTTCGCGGGCCCAGGTGATCGTCATCGCGGCGACGCCGGCCTTGGCGGCGGCGTAGTTGGACTGGCCGAAATTGCCGGCCCGTGAAATGCTGGATATGTTGATGATGACGCCGCCGCTGTCGCGCCGGATCATGCGCGTGGCGGCCTCGCGCCCGCACAGGAACACGCCGGTGAGGTTGACGTCGATGACCTGGCGCCAGTCGTCCAGCGACATCCGATCGACGATCTCGCCGTCGCGGGCCTTGACCAGCAGCGCGTCGCGCGTGATCCCGGCATTGTTGACGAGCCCGTCGATGCCGCCCAACGCATGCTCGAGCTGCTCGAAGGCGGCTTCGACGGCGTCCTCGTCGGCAACGTCGGCAACGGCTGCGGCGTGCCCGGTGCCGGGCAGCGAAGACGCGGCTTCGGTCAGCGCCGATTCGTCGACGTCGATCAATCCGATGCGCGCGCCCGCTTCGGCGAGCTCGGCGGCCATGGCGTGGCCCAGGCCGCGCGCGGCGCCGGTGACGATGACTTTCCTGTCGGTCAGATCCATGAGGGCTCCCCTGCTTCGGATTCGTTGTTGGTTATTCGTTGCCGGCTTTCGGCTGTCGTTCGCTCTTCGCTGTCGCAACGGATGCGCCGATCCAGGACTCGATCAATCCTCGTCGTCGCGATTCCTGCGCGAAACCGGCGGCTTGAGTGCTTCCGACCATACCGCGAACATGCGGTCCTGCATTTTCCTGTAAGACTCCATCGACGCCGAGCCGAGTTCGTCGAGACCCGATCGTCCGAGTGTATCCCGGAACGCGGACTCGACCGTCTCCTGCTGAGACTGCAGGTGGTGCATGACCTTTTCGAGGTAATCGCGCGCCATGTCGCGCATTGGATTGGAGTTGACCCGGATCATGGCTTCGAGGAACTCGTCGCTGAGAACCGGCCTGCCCATCAATTCCTGGTCGGCGACGATCTGCAGCAATACCTGCCGCGTCACGTCCTTGTCGCTCTTGGCCTCGACGACCTTGACCGACTCGCCGGCACCGATCAGGTCGCGAACGTCGTGCAGCGTGATCGTCCGGCTGGTCTCGGTATCGTAGAGGCGGCGGTTGGCGTACTTGCGGATGACCCGCGAAGATTCTGGCATGTCGCTTCCCGTGGACTGGATCCGGAACCGTCCGCCGGGCCGGGGCCCGGCGGGACGGTGAAGCACCGGACGACCGATGGAGGGGACGATACCGTCCGGCGGCCGCGCCGTGCCGGCCGGCACGGCGCAAGCGTGCTTACGCAGCCTTGGTGCTCTTGGCCTTCGGCTTGCTCTTCGCGCCCGGCTGGGCAAAGTTGAAGAAGCTGCCGACATCCACGTTGCGTGCGAATTCCTGGCCGAGTTCGGTCAGTTGCTCGCGCGACTCGTTGCCGATCGAGGCCAGCGTTTCGAACTGCTGGTTGATTTCGTCCGCGTATTCCTTGAATGCCGACGACTGGCGAGCGACGAGGTCGGCCGGGCTGGAATAGTCGTCCACGGTCGCGAAGCTCTGCTTGTTCAGCTCGAGCATCTTCTCGGCGGTGGCCAGGTTGGCACGCGCGGTCTTGTCGAACGCGTCCATCATGATTTCCTGGGCCTTGCGGATTTCGTCGAATGCGGTCTGGTTCTTGCTGGTCATGGTGGTTTTCCTCCGTTCGATGACCTGGATTTGTGCACTGCACAAACAGGCTAGCACACCTTTTTGTGCAGTGCAACAAGGAATTCGATTTTTCCGATACATGGGCTGGCCGGAGGCGGGTTCGCCCCGGGGAAAGACCGAGCGACTTCGCCAAGAACGCTGCGCGGCTTGTCGTTGTCATCTCCACCCCGTAGGAGCGGCCTCCAGGCCGCGATGGCCATTTGCACTCATGTCCATGGAACCCGTTCGCCACGCCCGCTGCGCGACTTGCCCGGGTCGTTCCCATCCTCCTCCCGTAGGAGCGGCCTCCGGGCCGCGATGGGACGACTGCTCATTTGTGTAAAACCCGTTTCGCCACGCCCGCTGCGCGGGCTTGCAGGCGACCTGCTTTTGTCAGTTGCCACAAAAGTAGGCAAAAATGCTCTTCAGAAGCGTGCAGCCGTTGTCGTCGGCATTGAACCGTTCGGGGTTACCTACTTGTCACGGGGCTTCGGGAGGGTTCGGCTGAGTGGTCCCGGGTCTGGCCGCAGTCGTGGTGGAGCCGATCGCAGGGCATCCGGGTTTCTGGAAAGAGGCCGACTGGAAATCGTGCACCTCGTCTGCCAAGGAGGCAGACCCGGGTGGTGGCGGATTTCTGCGTCGCGGCGAAGTCGCCGCTCCTACAGAAGTCAAGCAGAACCCCACCCCACTCCTGTGGGAGGCGCGACTTCGCGCCGACGGATCAGGACCACCCATCCCGAAAATTCCGAAGACAGGAACAACAGATCCAAAGCCCGAGGCTGGCGCGGCCAAGGGCCGCGGGCCTGCCCTATTCGAGGTCGCAATGCTCCGAGCGGGCTACTCCGCAACGCCGAACCTGGCCGGAATACCGGCAGCCGGACACCAGCAACGACCGGTAGGCAATCAGGAACCACCCGACGGATCGGTGCCCGCCGCCAGCAGCTGCCTGCCTTTACGGCGCTTTTGCCTACTTTTATCGCTGTTGATAAAAGTAGGTCGCCAGAAAGCCCGCGCAGCGGGCGTGGCGAAACGCAGTCGACCTGGACTTGAGAACAACCGGACTTCGGCCCGACCCGTCGCGGCGAGGTCGCCGCTCCTACAGAAGTCAAGCAGAACCCCAC
>JBPRGD010000003.1:0-1547 GCA_051428125.1 Candidatus Wenzhouxiangella sp. M2_3B_020 | reverse complement strand
GATCTTCTCTCCTCCTGTGGGAGCGGCGAATTCGCCGCGACAGGCCATGTCAATTTCCGTCGGGGACGTAGCCCCGACCTACTCCACCTTTGACCTTCCCGAAACCCGAAACCGTTCTTGCCTGCCTAACCCCTAAACCCTGACCCCTAAACCGGCTTTTCGGCTTGCTGAACCCTTGAATCTGAAACCTGAAACCTGGTTTTCTTCTCCTACCCCCACGGATCCACCACCGCCGGAAGATCCTCGAAGTGACGCGTGTTGCGGGTCGCCAGCGTGGCGCCGTGCGCCAATGCGATGCCGGCAATGAAGGTGTCGCGCAGATCCACCGGCCGGCCGGCCCGCTTGCGATCGGCAGCGAGACGTACGGCGTGTTCCGCCGCGCCGGAATCGAACGCCGCGACCCGGTGCTCGAGATCCTCACCGACCAGCGATTCGAGGGCCTGCAGCAGCGCGTCCTTGCGCCGGCCGTCCGCGAGCACCGCGATCCCGTAGCGCGCTTCGAACAGCGTCACGCTGCTGATCCACAGGGATTCGGGGGCCTGGGCGTCGAGCCAGGCGATCACGGCCGGGGGCGGTTCTCGTTGCATCAATGCCGAGAGCACGTTGGTATCCAGCAGGATCAAGACTCCAGATCCATCGGCTCGACCTCCTGGCCCCGCAGCTCGGGCAGCGGCTCCTCGAGACCGATTTCGGCGAACCGTGCCGCCATGCGCGATCCCAACGCAACCGGAACCGGCGATTCCTCGTGCACCGCGCGCCTGAGAATCTGCCGGACCTCCTCTTCCATGCTCCGCCCATGCGCCCGCGCTCGCCGCTTCAGCGCCGCCTTGACATCGTCATCCAGATTCCGCACAACGAACTGCGCCATCGTCAGCTCCAAAGCCGTAATCCGCAGAAATGATATCACGATATCGTGCCATTCGAGTCGTCCGGCAACCGCCGCTCTTCTGGCGGAAAACACCCCAGAAATCCCGTCGGGGACGTAGCCCCGACCTACTCCACTGGCGAAAAGCACCCCAGGAATCCCCGTCGGGGACGTAGCCCCGACCTACTCCACTGGCGAAAAGAACCCCAGAAATCCCGTCGGGGACGTAGCCCCGACCTACTCCACTGGCGAAAAGCACTCCAGGAATCCCCGTCGGGGACGTAGCCCCGACCTACTCCACCTTTGCTCTTCCCGAAACCCGAAACCGTTTTTTTGCTTCCGTAAACCCTAAACCGTAAACCGCGCTTTTCGCCTGCTGACCCCTTAAATCTGAAACCTGAAAACTAGAAATCAGTACCTCTGATTTCTGTGCCACCCCCAGGCCGACCCGATGATCTCCTCCAGATCCGTAATCTCCGGCCGCCACCCCAACTCCTTCGCCGCCAGCTCGCTGCTCGCCACCAGCACCGCCGGATCCCCGGCCCGCCGATCCGCCACGTCGTACGGCACCTCCTGCCCGACCACCTTCCCCGCCGCCCGGATCACCTCGAGCACCGAAAACCCGGTCCCGTTGCCCAGGTTGAACGCGTGGAACCCGTCTTCGCGGTCCATGTACTCCAGC
>JBPRGD010000002.1:0-7350 GCA_051428125.1 Candidatus Wenzhouxiangella sp. M2_3B_020 | reverse complement strand
GGGGAGGTGGTCGTGGTCAACAGTACGTTCGAGGAGGGGGAGGGGAGTTTTGTCTGGTTGGTTCGGGGGAGGAGTAGGAGATAAAAGGCCGGATTAGGGGTTAGGGTTTAGGGGTTAAGGAAGCGCGGGTTGGTCCGGCGGTGGTGGCTTGTCTGGAAGAGGGGGGAGATTGGGATGGTGGGGCTTCATCCGTCGCGGCGAAGGCGCCGCTCCCACAGAAGATTGGATCTCGCCGGGTTCATTCCTGTGGGAGGCGCCTCCGAGCGGCGATGGGCTCAGGGACTGCAGATCGGCGCCCCCGGGGAGATCGGTCGCGGGAGAACGCAAAGCACATCTCATTTGCACGCGCGAGTCGACGTGGTCAGGCGTTATGTGCTGTGAGGGCTGATTCAGGGTCTTGAGTGGAAGGGCGGTGAGTCGAACCGGAGCGGCTCGGGAATTCGCGCAGTTCGGACATGTGTTCCGGGTGCGCTGCGATCAGGCGCATCAGCCGATCCATCGCGACGCTCTGGATGACGTCGCCGCGTTCGTACTTCGAGAAGGCATTGGCGCCGCCCCCGAACAGATCAGCGGCCTGGCGCTGGGTGAGCCCCAGTGCTTCCCGAACCCGGACGATTTCGTCGCCGGTCAGAAGCCCGTCCGAACGCCGGCGGGCATCCTGAAAACGGCAATGATTTCGCCTCGCCTGATCCGGAAACACCGGATCGGCTCCGCATTCCGGGCAGCAGTAGAACTCCAGGTCCCGGACTTCCAGTCGATTCGCGTTGTGCTCGATTTCTCCGGTATGCGTATCCGGCTGCAGCGTTGCTTGCTCGCACATCGGGCAGGTAGGCGTCCGTTCAGTCATGGCATTCATCGGTTCCGGTGGAACGAGTCGAGCGTCACGATGATCATGTCGCGATTCAGGTGCAGCTTCAAATAGAGCTGGTCGGAGGCTCCGGCAGCGGATCGCCAGCGAATCTGGTATTCGTCCATCCAGAAAGGGCGATTCTCGTACCGAACGACTCCGCGGAAATCCTGCTCCTCGAGGCTGGCGATGCATTCGCAGATTTCCTCCGGACCGTAGCCCAGGTTCTGGCAGTCGCTTTCAACCCGGCGGCTACCGTAGGCGACCTGCGCCGACCTTGCGAGCTCCCGGATGCGGTCGAGCGAATACTCCGGTCGCTTTTTTCGTTCTGGCTCAGTACTAACCATTATGGTTATTTTGATTCGATTTATCAACTTTCGGGCGGGCTACGCTCCAGGTCACTGAAAATCCGACAGATATTTCGCCACGGCCCGGAGGCCTCCTCGGCTCGCGCGGCAAGGCCTGCTTGTGATGGCTCGAATCCGGCCCGATGCCGCCTTTGTCGAAGGACTGCTATTGGAAAACCGCCCGCGCCAACATCACTCTATCGCACGGGACCGGGTGGCAAAAGTGCAGGGATTCTTCTTTCGGTATCCTGGATCCATGGACCCGAATGTCCGTGATGCGCAGGTCCGCAAAATGGCGTTCGACTGGCTGGAGCGCCAGACGGGCCTGCATGGCGACGTGCTGCCGAAGGTCTTGCTCTCGGCCGGTTTCCAGTTCGAGGGTCAGCGCGTTCCCTTCATCGCGCCGAACGGCATCTTCAAGCCGCGTGTACTTCCGGAGATTCCGCTCACCATCACGACCGTGCCAGACGGGCCGTACCTGGACAATTTCGCCGACGACCATCGCCTTTCCTACGCGTATCGCGGGCGCGACCCGAATCATCGCGACAATGCAGGACTTCGGGAAGCGATGCGGCGGAAAGCGCCGCTGATCTATCTGTTCGGACTTGTACCTGGACGATATCTGCCCATCTGGCCGGTGTTCGTGGTTGGCGACGACCCGGCCGGACTGCGTTTCACGGTGATGGCGGATGACCAGCAGAGCATTGCCGACACGCTCCTGGCCGGGGCGGAAGCCGAAGCCGACCGCGCAGGGGATGCGCCAAGGCGGCAGTACATCACTTCGGCGGTGCAGGTTCGTCTGCATCAGCGCAGTTTCCGCGAGCGAGTGCTCAAGGCCTATCGGGAGCAGTGTTCGCTCTGTCGACTGCGACATAGAGAGCTGCTGGATGCGAGCCACATCATCCCCGACAACGATCCGCGCGGCGAGCCTCGGGTATCGAACGGGCTTTCTCTGTGCAAAATTCATCACACCGCATTCGACCGGCACTTTCTGGGAATCGACCCGGATGGTGTGATTAACATTCGCCGCGATTTGCTCGACGAGACCGACGGCCCGATGCTGCAACACGGGTTGAAGGAAATGCATCGGGCTCGATTGACTGTTCCCAAAGCCGTCGATGATCGTCCGGATCGGGATAGGCTAGCGGAACGTTTTCGGAAATTTCTCGAGATTCAGGATTCGCTTTAGTCCTCGGTTGTGAATAGCGCAAGCCGTTATTCACAATTCCGGGCTCTAGTGTGATTATGCCGGTGGCGCGAGCGATCTCGAAAGCCGGCGGGTCCCGTACTACCGAATCGGCTTCAGCACCCCCCGACGGCGGGTCGGATTCTGTTGGCTCCCTCACCGCGAATTCGCCGCTGTTGCGTACGCTTTTGGAATGACATCGAGATCGAATAACGACATGAGTGATCAAGTCACCGTGTGGTACGACGGCGGGTGCCCGCTGTGCGTGCGTGAGATCGCGCTGATGGACCGGCTGGACAGGCACGACCGGATCGAGTTCGTCGATATCGACCGCGAGGATGCGAGCTGTCCGCTCGATCGCGAACTGATGCTGGCCCGGATGCATGCCCGCGAGGGCGACGAGCTGGTCGACGGCGCGGCGGCGTTCGCGGCGATGTGGCGGCAGATTCCGGTGCTGAGGCCGCTGGGGCTGGCGGCGAGGAACCGGGCGGTGCTCTGGGCGCTGGAGCGGGCCTACCGGGGGTTCCTGGTGGTGCGTCCGGCCGTGCAGCGGATATTCGTGAAGCTGTTCGGTGAGCCCGAGGGGCATGGTCGGCCGAGCGGTTGAGGCCCGTGCGCCGGGGAGCGGCGGAGTTTTCAGTTTCAAGTTTTCAGTTTTCGGCAGGCCAAATCCGGTTTCCGGGTTCGGGTTTCCGGTTTCCGCGGTCAAAGGCCTTCGCGGCGGACGCCGCTCCCGTCGACAAGAGATTTTCAGGTTCGAGTTTTTCGGCAAGAAACCACCCCGGAACATATGCGATTTGCATATTGCAGATGCTGGCTCGGTTGCGCAGGCGCCGTTCATATGGTATATGCATATAGCATATGGTCATTCATGCTCAACAAACCGTCGCGATGCGCCGGGCCGCGCGCAAGCAGTGGACGCTGAAGCCACAGGACCTGGCGGTTGCGCTCAAGCTCCTGCTGCTGCGCGGCGAGGATCTCTCGTACGCGGCCCTGGCCAAGGCGATGCGGCTTTCGCCGTACGAGGCGCATGCCGCGGTCCAGCGCCTGGCCGCGGCGCGCCTGGTCGTGGCCGGCGCCGAGCGCAACGAGCTGGCGCGCGCGGCACTCCGGGAATTCCTGCTCCACGGCGCGCGCTACGCGTTTCCGCCCGTCGTCGGCGAGCCGACCGTCGGTGTGCCCACTGCGTACGCGGCCGCTCCGCTGTCGGCGCATTTCGCCGCCGGCGGCGACCTGCCCCCGGTGTGGCCGCACCCGAACGGCAAGACGCGCGGCAACGCATTGCTGCCGCTGTACCCCAAGCTTCCCGAGGCCGCGGTCGCCGATCCCGAGCTTCACGAACTGCTGGCGCTGTTCGACGCGCTGCGCGTCGGGCGGGCGCGGGAGCGCGGCATGGCGAGGAAGCTGATCGAAGAGCGCGTGGCGTGACATCGGTCGGCGTGCCGGGTGACCCGAACCTCGACGCAGTGGAAGCGGCGTTCGAGGCATTGGGTGGCCTGGGTGACGAGGTGGTGCTGGTCGGTGGCTGCGCGACCGGCCTGCTGATCACGTCGGCGCGCTCGGAGATGATCCGGCCCACGCGCGATGTGGACCTGGTCGTCGAGGTCGCGACGCGGAAGGATTACCGGGACATGGAGCGGCGACTCCGTGCGCTCGGCTTCGTCAACGACCAGTCGCCGGAAGCGCCGATCTGTCGCTGGCGTTTCGGTGAGGTCATCGTCGATGTGATGCCGACCGAGGAAGCCGTGCTCGGGTTCGGCAATCGTTGGTATGCGCATGCCGCGGCGCTTGCCGAGACGGTGGCGCTTCCGGGCGGACGGCCGATCCGCCTCGTTCCGGCTCCGGTGTTCGTGTTGACCAAGCTCGAGGCATTCGGCGCGCGCGGCGCGTCCGATCTCGTCTACAGCCATGACCTCGAGGACGTCATGACGGTCCTGGACGGGCGCGAAGAACTGGAGCGCGAATTCGCCTCGGCGCCGTCCGAGATCCGGGCGGCCATCGGCGAGCACGCGGCCGCGTTGCTTGCCGATGCTCGGCTGACCGAGGCGATGGCCGGTTTCCTGCCCGGCGATGCGGCCAGCCAGGCCCGGTTGCCCGATCTGCAGGCGCGGTTGCAACGGTTGGCGGGGTAGAGCGCAGCGATCGCGATGAAACGTCGGCCTTGCCTGATTGGACCGGGACGCGGTGGTGGCTTCGTGGCCGGGGGTGGACGGGAGCTCATCGCGACCTGGAGGCCGCTCCAAAGAGCCGGGAGCGGTTGAAGTTTCCAGAGTCGAATTTTCAGCAGGCGGGGTTGCTGGATTTCTGTGGGGCGTTGGTTTCGGAGGAGATTCGGCTACAGAGGCTCTGATCGCCGCGGCGAATTCGCCGCTCCGACGGAAAACTGGTTCGTGTCGGGGCCCGTTTCCTGTGCGAGACGCGTGCGAATGGGGTGAGACAGGGTTGGTCATCGCGGCGTGCACGCCGCTCCTACGGGAAGGGCAGGATCGCGCACGCGGTCGAAGCGTGGCGGATCGGGTCCGTCGTCAGGCGTAGAGCTGCGGGAGCTCCTGCACCTTGCCTTCGGCGATCTGGAAGGGATCGACGACGCGGACATGTCCGTAGTGGCGCCCGTGCTCGAAATCCTCCGACAGGATTTCCGGGATGCCGCTTGTTTCGGCGAATGCCCAGAGGTGCGCATCGAGCCACGACATTCCGTAGGCCGCCATGCCACGCATGGCCGTGGTCAGCGTCTCTTCGGTCGGATAGAGCATGCGGAACTGTCGCATCATCGATTCGGCCTCGGCGATCGCCTCGTCACGTTCCAGCAATGGCCGGCCGCCGAGATCGGGGCGCGGCCGGATCGTGGCGGCGACGAATTCGATGATCGCCTGGTGCGGTACCACCAGATCGTCGTCGGCGAATCCGGCCCGGAGGATCTCGGTCGCGGTGGCCTGTCGCAGCGGATCGCGGGGATCGAAGCGGTAGACCAGGATGTTGGTGTCAATCAGTCGAGCCACGCCGGTAGAGATCCTCTCGGGTCCAGTCGCGACCGGTGGAACCTTCGGTGGTCGGCGGCCGCTCGGCCGTGCGGCGTTCCTGGCGTGCGGTGGCCTCGTCGAACAGGCGCAGTCGCTCGGCCACGCTCAACCGGTCGGCGTTTCGTTGCTTTGCGGTGACGATGCGGATGACGTCGCCGGCGGACTGGAATTCGATGTCGTCGCCGGGCCGGATGCCGTGTCGTTCCGCGACCCGTTTGGGCAGCGTGACCTGCAGCTTGCTGGTGACCTTGGCCATTTCCTTACTCTAACAAGGAATTTTTCCTTGTCAATTGGGTCGGGTCGTTCTCGGCTTCGTGGCCAGGTTGAAGGGGAGTCCATCGCGACCTGGAGGTCGCACCTACGTGCCGGGCGAGGTTTAAGTTTCCAGAGTCGAATTTTCAGCAGGCGGGTTGCTGGATTTCTGTGGGGCGTTGGTTTCGGAGGTGATTCGGCTAAAGAGGTTCTGAGCGTCGCGGCGAATTCGCCGCTCCCACAGGAAAGAAAAGAATGCCGAGCTGAAGCATGTCTGGATTGTTGTGGGAGGTGGCTCGATCTGCGGGGACCTGGATCGTCGCGGTTCGGAGACCACTCCCATGGAAAACCGAGCTGAAAGCCGTAGATCGGGGCGCCGTCCCCGACGGCCGACTTGAAGTTCTCGGATTCAGGTTTTCAGCAGGCGGGGCTTCAGGGTTTCGGGTGGTTGCTGGTGTCGGGGAAGATCCGACTGATGGAGGTTTTGCTCGTCGCGGCGAATTCGCCGCTCCCACAGGGGGCTGGCGAGACCGAAGACCGGGATCTGCCGCTCCTCGGGGGTCGAAGCCCTTCGGCGCCGCGCGTGCACGATGGGCTACCCTTGGGTCCGATTCCAATCATGTCTTTCCACGGGAGATTTCGATGTTCCTTCGTTTTCTGACGATCGTGCTGCTGCTTGTGGCGGCGCCGCTGGTTGCACAGGACGGCGAGCTGCGGCCCGTGACCCACGAGGAGGTCTGGCTGATGGAGCGGCTGGGCTCGCCGGTGGTCAGCCCGGACGGGAAATTGGCGGTGGTGTCGGTCACCGAGCCGTCGTACGAGGAGGACGGCGAGGTCTCCGATCTCTGGCTGGTCACGGTCGACGGCAGCGCGCCGCCGCGGCGGCTGACGGCCACACCCGGCGGCGAGAGCGGCGTGGACTGGCGGCCGGACGGCGGGGCGATCGCGTTCAGCGCCAGCCGCGGGAAGGCCGACGACGATCCGGCGCAGATCCACGTGCTGGACATGACCGGGCCGGGCGAGGCGGTGCAAATCACCGATCTGTCGACCGGTGCTTCGAACCCGCGCTGGAGCCCGGACGGGGAGCGCATCGCGTTCGAGAGCCGGGTCTGGCCGGATGCGGCCGACGACGAGGCGAATGCCGAGCGCGAGAAGCAGGAAGAAGAAGACGGCATCAACGTCTCGCGCTACGAGACCTTCCCGATCCGGCAGTGGGACCGCTGGCGCGACGACAAGCACACGCGGCTGTTCGTGCAGGCCGCCGAGGCCGGCGCCGAGCCGACGGACCTGCTCTACGGCACCGATCTGGTCTCGGGACCGGGCTACGCCGGCGTGCCGTCGCTGGGCGGCGAGAGCCTGCAGGCGACGTGGACGCCGGACGGCGAGGCGCTGGTGTTCGCGGCCACCGGGAACCTGCACGAGGCCGCGCATTCGGTCGTGCGTCATCATCTCTACCGCGTGCCGGTCGAAGGCGGTGAACCCGAGGCAGTGACATCGGGCGAGTTCAGTTGCACCGGGCCGCAGTTCTCGCCCGACGGCGAATTCCTGTACTGCAACTACGAGCCGATCACCGACTGGGTCTATAACCACACCGAGATCGCGCGTGCCGGCTGGGACGATGACGGTCTGGCCGGCGAGCTCGAGGTGCTGACCGGCGAGTTCGATCGTTCGGTGGGCGGGTTCGACATCGGCGGCGAC
>JBPRGD010000001.1:0-22828 GCA_051428125.1 Candidatus Wenzhouxiangella sp. M2_3B_020 | reverse complement strand
GACCAGGCTTCGCGGTCGTTGCCGTGCGACGGCAGGCCGCCGGCTTCGGCGAGGAGCCTGGCCATGTGCATGAGGTTCCACGTCATGAACGTGGTGTTGCGCTGCGTGAAGTCGTTGTCCGGGCCGCCGGAGCCCTCGTCGCCGTAGGACGGTCCGGGTCCGGCCTCGCCGATCCAGCCGGCGTCGGCCTGCGGCGGGATGGTGAACCCGAGGTGCTGCAGCGCGTAGAGGATGGTCATGGCGCTGTGCTTGATGCCGTCCTCGTTGCCGGTGATGATGCAGCCGCCGGTGCGGCCGTAGTAGACCGACTGGTTCTTGTCGTTGAGCTTTCCGGACTCGGCATACAGCCGCTCGATGAGCCTGCGGCAGACCGAGCTTTCCTCGCCCAGCCAGATGGGCGTGCCGATCACCAGGATGTTCGCGGCCATGACCTTCTCGCACAGCTTCGGCCAGTCGTCGGCGTCGAAGCCGTGCTCGCGCATGTCGGGCTGGACGCCGGGCGGGACCGTGTAGTCGGCCATTCGCAGCATATGGGTGCCCACGCCACTTTTACGCATGATGGTCTCGGAGACCTTCATCAGCTGCTCGGTGTGCGAGAACTCGGTGCTCGGCTTGAGCGTGCAGTTGACGAACAGCGCCTTCAGGCCCGAGAAGTCGAAGTCGTGGTCCTCGCACAATGCCTTCTGCTTGTCGATCAGTTCCATGCCGGTCTCCTTGGGGATCGATCGCATCATTGTTCCCTTACGGACCGATCCGGCGCCCATCCGCTTTCGCGCGCGGCGGGAACCGACGTACGGCAGGCCGAAGGGGAGCCGCCGCGAGGAAATGCTCCTGCACGTCGGACCGGCCGAATGGACCGGCAACGAAGGCAATCAGCCGTCGACGCGTTCGCGCAGCTCGTTCTTTCGGATCTTGCCGGTGGCGGTCTTGGGAATTTCCTCGAAGATGAACCGGCTCGGCGTCTTGAACGAGGCCAGGTGGCTTCGGCAGTGTCGGTCCAGCTCGTCGTCGGTGACCGTCTGGCCTGCGGCGAGTTCGATGAACGCACACGGCGTTTCGCCCCACTTTTCGTGGGGCATGCCGACGACCGCGGCGACCGCGACGGCCGGATGCCGATACAGGGCTTCCTCGATTTCGATCGACGAGATGTTCTCGCCGCCGGAAATGATGATGTCCTTGGATCGGTCCTTCAGCTGGATATAGCCGTCCGGGTGAACCACGGCAAGATCGCCCGAGTGGAACCAGCCGCCGGCAAAGGCCTTCTCGGTGCTCTCGGGATTGCGGAAATAGCCCTTCATGACGACGTTGCCGCGGAACATCACCTCGCCGAGGGTCTTTCCGTCGGGCGGGACCGGCTCCAGCGTCTCGGGATCCAGCACCTCGAGACGTTCCAGCGGCAGGTAGCGCACGCCCTGGCGGGCCTTGCGCGCGGTGCGCGCCTCGCGATCCAGCGCGTCCCATTCGGGGTTCCACTCGTTGACGACGGCCGGGCCGTACGTTTCGGTCAGGCCGTAGAGATGCGTGACGTTGAAGCCGGCGGATTCCATCTCGGCGAGTGTCTTTTCCGGCGGCGGCGCAGCCGCCGTGAAGAACTCGACCGTGCGCCCGGAATCGCGCCGTCCCTCGCCTTCCGAACCGGTCAACAGCGACATCACCGCGGGCGCTCCGCACAAGTGCGTGACGCGGTGCTCGGCAATCGCGCGCCAGATCGGATCGGAGCGTACCTGCCGCAGACAGACGTGCGTGCCGAAGACGGCCGACATCGTCCACGGAAAGCACCAGCCGTTGCAGTGAAACATCGGCAACGTCCAGAGGTACACGGAATATCGCGGCATGTTGGAGATCATCGCGTTGCCCTGCGCGAGCAGGTACGCACCACGGTGATGCGATACGACGCCCTTCGGATCGCCGGTGGTGCCCGAGGTATAGCTGATCGAGATGGCGTCCCATTCGTCCTGGGGCATGAGCCACTCGTATCCGGCGTCTCCCGTCCCCAGGAACGTCTCGTAGTCTTCGGCCTCCGTCGAGGCGCCGGGCGCCGCCGGACCGTGCGGGTCTTCGTAGATCACGAGCGGCGGCGGGT
The DNA here is from genome assembly GCA_051428125.1 of Candidatus Wenzhouxiangella sp. M2_3B_020. Lineage (GTDB taxonomy): Bacteria > Pseudomonadota > Gammaproteobacteria > Xanthomonadales > Wenzhouxiangellaceae. The sequence continues at coordinate 20,745 of JBPRGD010000001.1, read as the reverse complement.
TTTCGGCCAGCGCCAACGCCTCCTGCGCCAGCGGCAGCAGCTCGGCATCGACGATCAGCAGACGCGAGCCCGCGTGGTCGAGCTGGAACGCGATGGTCTTCGGATCGAGCCTCGTGTTGATTGCGTGCAGGACCGCACCGCACATCGGCACGCCGTGATGCGCCTCCAGCATCGGCGGCACGTTGGGCAGCAGCGCCGAAACCGTGTCGCCGCGGCCCAGGCCGCTGCGCGACAGCGCCGAGGCCAGGCGGCGACAGCGGCCGAAGAACGCCTCGTAGGTCCAGCGCTGTTCGCCGTGAATGATGGCGACGCGGCGGGGCATCACCCGGGCCGCCCGGTCGAGAAACGTCAACGGCGTCAGCGGCTGAAAATTCGCTGGATTCCGATCGAGGTCGGTGTTGAACGGATTGGCCACGGCGGGGCTGGGCCGGCTACTTCTGCGACCAGCGCGGGCTGCGCTTTTCGATGAACGCGTCGATTCCCTCCGCGGCGTCGCGCTCGAGCAGGTTTTCGACCATGACGTTCGAGGCGTACTCGTACGCCTCGGCCAGCGACATCTCGCGCTGGCGGTAGAACGCCTTCTTTCCGGTCTTCACCGTCATGCCGGATTTCGCCGCGATCTTTCTCGCGATGCCGGTGGTGAATTCGGTCAGATCACCGTCCGAAACGACCCGGTTGACAAGCCCGATCGCCGCGGCGCGGTCGGCGTCCAACGGGTCGCCCGTCAGCAGCATCTCCATGGCGAACTTGTTCTCCACGTTGCGCGACAGCGCGACCATCGGTGTCGAGCAGAACAGCCCGATGTGGACGCCGGGCGTGGCAAAGCGCGCGCCGGGCGCGGCGTAGGCGAGGTCGCAGCTGGCGACGAGCTGACAGCCGGCCGCCGTTGCCATGCCGGCCACCTCGGAGATCACCGGTCTGGGATGGTTGACGATGAGCTGCATGACCTCGGCACAGTTCTTCATCAACTCGGCAAAAAAGGAACGCCCGCCATCTTCTTCGACTCGCGCGGCCTTGATTTCCTTGAGATCGTGGCCCGCGCAGAACGCCGGACCGTTGGCTGCCAGGACGATGACGCGAATGGAATCGTCATCCCGGGCCTGCTCCAACGCGGTTTTCAGCGTCGCCAGCATCGTGCCGGAAAGCGCGTTGCGTCGACCGACATCGTTTAGCGTCAGGCGCAGGATTCCGTCGTCGATGCGCTCTTGCAGGAGGATTTCGTCGGGTTCGGCTTGCGGTTCGGGTTGCATGGGTCTGGCCTCCTGATCATGGCAACTGGATGCGGAGCGCCCGCAGGATACCGGCGCCGCGGCACCGGAGCGGCAACGCCTCGAACGCGCGGCTCGCTGGTCCGAAGAGGAACCGACAGGCCCGTCATGGCGTGCCCCGTTCGAATCGGCCTTTCCATCCTCGTCGACCCGACCATACCGGAAACCGGCAGGAAATCAAAAGACGAGCCGCCCCGGCGACGACCAGCACCGGGAGCCCGGCCGGTTGGACCCCGGCGGATTCGGTCCTATACTGCGTCGGTCCATCGAGATCGGATCGAACATGGCTCAGCAACGAGAACAATGGAGCGGACGCCTGGCCATCGTGATCGCCGCGGTGTCCATGGCGGTGGGCACCGGCAACATCTGGCGCTTTCCGCGCGTTGCGGCCGAATGGGGCGGCGGGGCGTTCCTGATCGCGGTCACGGTGGCGCTGCTGGTCTGGGCCGTGCCGCTGCTGATGTGCGAATTCCTGATGGGCTCGAAGTCGCGGCTGGGCAACATCGGCGCGTTCCGCGACTTCATGGGCCGGAAGAACACCTGGGCCGGCGGCTTCATGGTCGCCGTGACGCTGGGCATCATGTTCTATTACTCGGTCGTGGCCGGCTGGTGCATCCGCTACTTCGCGGTAGCCGCGACCGGCGGGCTGGTGCCGGACGGATCGACGGCGGGCGTGACCACGTTCGGCGAGCAGCAGTGGGATTCGTTCATCAACGCCCCCGTCGAGACCGTCGGCTTCCACGCCGCGGCGGTGCTGTTCACGACGTTCGTGGTCTACCAGGGCATCAAGGGCGGACTGGAGCGCGTGCTCAAGGTGTTCCTGGTCGCGCTGCTTGCCATCCTGGTCATCCTGGCCGTGCGCGCGGTGCTGCTGCCGGGGTCGGCGGCCGGGCTGGAGTTCCTGTTCGTGCCCGACTGGTCGCAGCTGGTCCACGCGCGGGTCTGGCTCGAGGCGTTCACGCAGGCCGCGTGGTCCACCGGCGCGGGCTGGGGCCTGATGATGGTCTACGCCGTCTACGCGCGGAACAACGAGGAAATCTCGGTCAACTCCGGCATCGTCGCGTTTTCCGACGTGCTGGTCGGCATGTTCGCCGCCGCGCTGGTGCTGGGCACGCTGTTCGCCGTCGCGCCCACGCCCGAGATCGCCCACGAAGCACTGGACGCCGGCCACGTCGGGCTGACGTTCATCTACATCGTCGACCTGATCGCGACGATGCCGGGGGCCTGGCTGGTCTCGCCGCTGTTCTTCCTGGCGCTGGCGCTGGCCGGCGTGTCGTCGTTCATCGCGATGTTCGAGCTGGCCACGACGAACCTGATGAACTTCGGCTTCCAGCGCCGCAACGCCGCCGTCGTGATCGGCATCGTGGCGTTCCTGTTCGGCATTCCGTCGGCGCTTTCGATCGAGTTCCTGAACAACCAGGACTGGGTCTGGGGCGTGGGGCTGCTGATCAGTGGACTGCTGACCGCGCTGGCGATTCTCAAATACGGGGTCGGCCGGGCAAGCGCCGACATCGATGCCAACAGCGACGTCCGCGTCGGGGCCTGGTTCAGGTGGACGGTACGCGCGATCCCCGTGGTCTTCCTCGTCCTGTTCGGCTGGTGGATCTACCAGTCGGTCCGGGACAACCCGGAGACCTGGTGGAACCCGATGGAGACGTTCTCCACCGGCACCATGTTCCTGCAGTGGGGCATCGTGCTGGTGCTGGTGCTGCTCCTGAACCGCTTCCTGGCGAACCGGATCGCCGCCGGGCCGATGACGCAGGAGGAAGTCGATGGACGCTGAACTGATCTTCTGGATCGCCTTCTTCGTCGGCGGCTATTCGCTGGTCGTCGGCCTGCTGCTGCGTATCGCGCTGCGTCGCAAGGACTGAATCCACGCGCCCGCCGCCACGGCGTCGCGGGTCGTTCGGATTGTTACACTTGCAACCATCTCGAACACCGATGGGCCACCGATACCGGCGGCCGGCAATGGCCAGGAGCGAGCAATGGGTTTGTTGATCGACGGCGAATGGCACGACCAGTGGTACGACACCGATTCGACCGGCGGACGGTTCAAGCGCCAGGAATCGGCGTTCCGTAACTGGATCACGGCCGACGGCTCGGCCGGTCCCTCCGGCGAAGCAGGCTTCGAGGCCGAGCCCGACCGCTACCATCTCTACGTCGCCTACGCCTGCCCGTGGGCGCACCGCGCGCTGATCTTCCGCAAGCTCAAGGGACTGGAGGACATGCTCCCGGTCTCGGTGGTCAACCCGCTGATGCTGGAAAACGGCTGGAGCTTCGAGCCCGGTTACAAGGTGATCCCGGACCCCATTCACAATGCCAAGTACCTGCGCCAGGTCTACACGCAGGCCGACCCCGACTACACCGGCCGCGTGACCGTGCCGGCCATCTGGGACAAGAAGAAGAACACGATCGTCAGCAACGAATCGGCCGAGATCATCCGGATGCTGAACTCGGCGTTCGATCACCTGGGTGCGAACGAAGGCGACTACTATCCCGAGGATCTCCGCGAGCGCATCGACGAGATCAACGAGACCGTCTATCACAACGTCAACAACGGGGTCTACAAGTCCGGCTTCGCGACGAGCCAGCAGGCCTACGAGGAAGCCGTGATCCCGCTGTTCGAGACGCTGGACGAACTCGAGGGCATCCTCGCCGAGAACCGCTACCTGTGCGGATCGCGCCTGACCGAGGCCGACTGGCGCCTGTTCACGACGCTGATCCGCTTCGACGCCGTCTACGTCGGCCACTTCAAGTGCAACATCCGCCGCATCGACGACTATCCCAACCTCTCGAACTACCTGCGCGAGCTCTACCAGATGCCGGGGATTTCCGAGACGGTCGAGTTCCGCGCCATCAAGCTGCACTACTACGGCAGCCACGACACGATCAACCCCACCGGCATCGTGCCGGTCGGTCCCGCGCAGGACTTCCACCGCGCGCACGACCGCGAGCGCCTGTCCTGACTCCGTCGTGACCCGCTCCTCGTGATGCGCCCATGAAACCGGCGAGCGCGTTCCTCTATTTCGCCTACGGATCGAACCTGATGTCGGCCCGGCTCAAGGCGCGCTGCCCTTCCGCGCACAAGGCCGGCAACGCCATCCTGCCCCGCTTCCGGCTGGCCTGGCACAAGGTCGGGAGCGACGATACCGGCAAATGCGATGCTGTGTTCACGGGCAATCCCGGCGACCGCGTGCACGGCGTCGCGTGGGCGATCCGCCGCAGCGAGATGCCGGCGCTGGACTACCACGAGGAACTCGATTCCGGCTACTACGCCTGCAACGTGCCGATCACGATCGGGTCGCGGCGGCGGCTGGCGAGGACCTACCGGGCGATTCCGACCGACCCGGAACTCAAGCCGCTGGACTGGTACAAGCGCTTCGTCGTCGAGGGCGCCCGCGAGCACGGCCTGCCCGAGGACTACATCGCGCGACTGGCGCTGACGCCGTCGGTTTCCGACGCCGACACCGGGCGGCGGGCACGGAACATGCGGGTGCGCTGAGCAGGATTCTCGGCCACAGTTGAGCCGCGTTCGGCGTCGGTGATAAGCTTTCGACGCGCCGGTCCGCAGGGAGGCGAACCGGCGCACGCCGTGGCGGCGAAAGGGGCGGATCCTCGCGATTCGGAGGCATGCGACAGGCGTTGAAGCGCCACGCATACGTGCATCGACCCGAATCGAGAGGGAGACATGACCCAACCATGCCGCACCCGCGTCCTCGACGCGTTCCTGCCGTTTTTCTTCGTTCTTTCGTTGCTCGCCTGCCCGGCGGCCGGGGCACAGCAGCCCGACGAGGCCGGGTGGATTCCGTTCGCCGAGGGCCATCACGTACCGGCCATCGACGTGACGGTCAACGGCGAGAAGACCGTCGCGCTGATCGACACCGCCATTTCGGTCAACGCCCTGTCCAATGCTTTCGCGAACCGCGCGAAGATCACGGCGGGCCCGCGTTCGATCAGCGTCCGCGACGTCCACGGCGGCGAGGAGATGCCGGTCTCGGGCACGTTCACGATGGAGATCGGCGGCAGCCCGGTCGAACTCGACCGCTCGGTCGTCATGCCGCTGGAAGGCTACGGCATCGTGCTGGGCCGTCCGGTGCTCAAGGCGCTGGTCGTCCAGATCGACTACCCCGGTCGTCGGGTCAGGTTGGTGCCGGCCGAAAACGCCTCGTTCGAGGGCAACGTGCAGGTCAAGCGCGGACGCTACCACCAGCCGATGGTCCGCACGCGCGTCGGCGGCCGGACCGCGTGGATGACGCTGGACACCAGCAATCCGACGTTCTCGCTGATCGACCCGGACCTCGCGGGAAAACTCGACCTCATGAGCGAAACGCTGGATCCGGCCCCGTTCGAGGACTCCGGCATTCCGATCTGGCCCGCCGTCGCGCTGACGCGCCTGGACAAGCTCAAGCTCGGCCCGTTCGAGATCAGCAACGTGATCACGGCAGTCCCCTCCGACACCGTGCCCGACGAAGACATCTACGGCGTGCGCCGGATCCACGAGAAGACCGGCAGCGACGGCATCCTCGGCTACGAGGTGCTGCGCAATTTCCTGGTCACGCTGAACCTGGACGGCGACGAGGTTCATTTCTACCCGAAGTAGCGCCCGGACCGAGAATGGCCCGTTTGCATCGAGGGCCGCGTAGTCATTAGAGTAAGAAACACCCGGCCGCCGGCGGCCGGGCAAGGGGGGCGGCCGGGTCCGACGTACGGGACCCAGGAGCTCCGAAAATGCATGAACGGTTCGTCACGGGTCTTCTGACCCTGGTCCTCGTTTCTCCCGGCGCAATGGCCGCGTCGGGGCACTGGATCGAGCGGCCGGACGAGATGCACCAGCTCTGGCTGCACGACGTCGATCTCCGCGACGACCGGCTGCGCATCCTCTATGCGACGTCCCCGTCTCTCCCGCAGGGCCGGCGCGACGACTGGTCGTTCAACGTCTACCTGGTCGAAGTCGGGCCCGGCGACGTACCGGCACAACACCTTCTTTATTCCGGCCAGGACGGCCGCTACGACGCACTGTCGCCGATGCGGCTGCGGCGCGGCCACGACGAGGCCCTGCTTCAGGTACGCTCCGACGACGGCAAGGCACGCGCCCTGGAAACCCGGCAACTGCCCTCCGGCGAGTCGACCGGACTCGCTTCCCTGGCCGCCGCGGTCGATGACGTCGGCAGCGGTCCCATGCAGGCCGCGACGGCCGACGGCAACGTCGCGTTCGTCCGCACCCACACCGGCCCGGACCGCGAACGCACGGTCGGGACCATCGAGTGGGTGGAGGTTGCGCCGGACGGATCGGTCACCGGGCGAGGGAACCACCGGCTTCCCGACGCCCGGCTTCAGGTGCTCGGTTCCTTTGCCCCGCCGGACGGCGGCGTCGGCCTGGTGATCGCGAGTACGGCGACCGACGACCCGGCGCTGGATCACCGCCGGTCCGATTCCGTCGACCACGAGATCGGCGGTCGCACGATCACGCTGAACGTTTCCGGTGAGACCGTACTTCTGACGACCGGACCCGACGGCGACGACGGTCGCCGTTTCGGCGCACCGCTGGCGCAGGACGTGCGGTGGTCGGGCGAACAGGCGATTCCGCAGGATCTGCCCCACGAGCGGATCATGGAGCAGAACGGGCAGCAGATGACGCTGCAGCAGCGTGCCGCCGCGGACTATCGCGGGCAGCGCCGGCTGCTGGAAGGACTGCACGGCGTGCGCATCCGCCAGACGCCGAACGGCTACGCCACGCTGGCCGAGGCCACCGTTTCCCGGCGGCTGGAACCGCCGGCGCACGGCTGGCACTTCATCGAGGTCGGCTCCGACTCGCTGCTGCGCGAAATCCGCATCGAACCGCTGATCGACCGGTTCGAGGTCGAGCCGACCGACCTGCACGTCACCGACGATCGGATCTTTCTGCTCGTCGCGAACAAACGCCCACGCGGCGGAGACCTCGGTTTCCTGCTGGCGCTGGATCGCGACGGCCGACTCGCCGAACAGACGCCGGTGACCACCGACGGCGACGACCCCGTAGCGCTGAAGACCCTCGTCGCCGACGCATCGGGCTTCTGGGTGGTCGGCACCGGCCGCGACCCGGATGCCGAGCAATCCGCCATCTGGCTCGGCCGACTCGACGCGCGGCCATAGCCGCACCCCCAAACCCGTTCCGCATGCCCCCAGGAGATTTTCATGAAACCGCATTCCCTGCCGAACCTTCCGGCGAACCCAGCCCTTCTCCAGTGCGCCGTGCTCCTGCTCGTCGCAACGATCGCGATGCCGGCATCGGCGCAGAACTGCGATTGCTCCTGCGAGAGTTACAAGCGCCTCCAGCAGGTGATGGAGGAATACGAACAGCAGCAGGACTCCGGCGATGCCCGCAGCGTGCCGCCCGAACTGATGCAGATGGGCATGTGCGCCGGCCAGTGCGCGATGAAGTGGGCGCAGTGCGAGAACCCGGACATGGACCTGAGCGGAATGCAGCAGGCGCAGCAACGCGCGTTGGAACGCGCCGAGCAGCAGGGCGGAAGCGACTACTCCGGCGACGACGCCATCGCACGCGAGCGGGCGATCCATGAACGCAGCATCGGCGAGACCGAGAAGAATCTCGACAAGGCGAAGGCGGGCCTGCCGAAGGATCAGCTCAGCGGCGACTACCTCGAGGGCATCTGGTGCAGCGTCTACGGCGGGCAGGAAACCACGCAATGGGAATTCACCGGCGACGGCGACTACCGGATCGGCGTACCGGCCGGCCGCGGCTTCGCGATGCAGCCCGACGTCCGCGACCTCGACAACTTCCACGGCCGGTTCGAAACGCTGCTCGAGCGGCAGCGCGACACGTTCACGACGCAGCATCGGCACGGGCGCAAGAACGTGTTCACCAGGGGGCCCTGCAACTGACCCGGCAAAAACGCGGGCCGCGAGGAGAAAAACCCATGAAACCCTTGATTGCATGCTTGCTGTTGCTGATCGCTCTGCCCTGGCTTCCTTGCGTGCCGGCCTGGGCCCAGCCGACGCGGACAATCCTCGTCCAGCAGTTCGACGACGCGCCCGACGGCCAGGGCGGCAGCGATACCAACTTCGGCCAGGGTTTCCAGGACCCGGTGCTCAACGACAACGGCCAGGTGGCGTTCACGGCCAGCCTGACCAACAACTTCAACGGCATCTTCCGGACCGACGGTACGAACGCGGTGCAGATCGCGCGCTGGGGCGACCCCGCACCCGATGCCACCGGTGCGGACGACGGGTATTTCGGGGGGCTCCTCGGGACCTTTACCTGGTTGAACGGAGGAGGCCAGGTCGCGTTCCGGGCCGGCATCACCGACCTGTCCGGCGTTAGTCAGGGACAGGGCATCTGGATCGGCGACGGGACGAACCTGGACCAGGTCGTTCGCTCGGGACAGGCCGCGCCGGACGGCAACGGCACGTTCCCGGCGACGGTCCACACGCTGAGCGTCGACGGCTTCAACGATACCGGCGAGATCGCCTTCGGCATTCGCCTGGACGGCACCGCGAACGGCAGCGACGACGACGTCGTCGTCGTGCGGGGATCGGCGAGCGGACTTGTCACGATCGCCAGGGAAGGGACCGACTTCGACGCCCTGAGAACCGACAGCGCACTCAATGAGAACGGGCAGGTGCTGTTTCGTGCCGACCCGGATGCCGACGCACTCGGCTATGGAATCTACGTGGGAGACGGGACGTCTACCCAGTTCATCGCCGAGACGTACGGAACGCTGAGCCCGGGGGGCCTGGAATTTACCGGCATCTCCGGCTACACCGATCTCAATATCCTGGCCGAAACGGCATGGGAAGGAGAACTTCGTGACCCATCCTCCTTCGATGCCGCCCCGACGGCGCTGTTCCGCGGCGGCCCTTCTGGCGTCGTACGCATCGCCACCGTCGGTGATTCAGCCCCCGACGGAGAAGGCGGCTTCGACGGGACGTTCCTGCGGTTCAACAACGATCCGTTCCTGCTCAATGATGCCGGCCAGGTCGTCTTCAGCGCCGACCTCGACGGCGCCTCGGACGGATTCGAGGGTCTGTTCCGCGGCGACGGCAGCGAACTGGTAGCCATCGCCCGCCCGGGAGACCCCGCTCCCGACGGCAACGGAACATTCAGCAACATCAGCTCCTACGCGATCAACGAGCTTGGTCACGTGCTATTCCTGGCAACGCTGACCGGCACCGCGGACGGATCGAGCGACGATCGCGGACTCTTTCTCTACGACGACTCGGCGGGTGTGCTGACGGCGGTTCGAGAAGGCGGCTCCCTGGAGGGCGCCACGGTGCAGGGCTTCGCGCACTGGCTGCCGCCCCGATCGATCGAGAGCGCCGGGTTCAACGGCCTCGGTTTCGCGGCGTTCGCGTTCGTGACGACGGCGGGAATCGACGGGATCGCGCTGTTCGATCCGGATCTTCCCACCGAGCCGCCGCCCCCTCCGGTCGAGGACTGCGTCAACGGGATCGACGACGACGGCGACGGCGACGTGGATTCGGCCGATGCCGACTGCCCGGAGAAATTGCTCGTCCGCTGCCTGCACGACCCGCTGTTCCCGGCCCAGAGCAGCCAGACGGTCCGGCTCCGCGCCCAGGCCGTCGACCAGGACGGCCGGCCGTTCGATGCTGCATCCCTCGAGATCTGGCGCGAGAACGATTTGACGGCGCCGATCGCATCGACATCGGATATCGACGTGGTGAACCAGACCTTCATCGCCGACGCCGATTTCGGCTATTCCTGCCGCGCCGAGCACAACGGCCTGACGGCGTTCAGCGGCTGGCGGCGCGTCCAGGCCGGCGGACCCCTCGATTTCTTCCCGGCCAACCCGGTGCTGTTCAACGGCCCGTTCGACCGTAAGGTCGATCTCGTGTTCTTCGCGTCGCAGTCGGATTACGCGGGCTTCGACGATCCGGAATTCATCAGGGATACGCGCAACCTTCTCTATGAAGGCCTCTTCCGGATCCCGTGGTTCATCGAACACCAGGACATGTTCAATATCTGGATCGGCAAGGATCTCGGCGACTCGGGACCCGACCCCGGAGACGGCAACCCGAGTAACGGAATCAGTTGTCGCCGCGTCCCGCCGGAAAATCTGCGCCGGGATTACCTGTTCGCGCAAGCCGCCGCAATCGTTCATCCAACCGCGTGCAGGGACAACGCGGGTCGCTACGCCTTCACGATCGAGACCCAGCCGGGGCGGCTACAGGTTCTCGGCCACGAGGCGGGGCATACGCCGTTCGGCATGTTCGACGAGTACTGCTGCGACGGCGGTTACCAGCAGAACGAGCCGTTCGCCAACGAATACCGATCGGAGCAGGGATGCAAGGACGCCGCCGAAGTGCTCGGGTTCGATCCAGGGACGTGTACCGCGTTCACCGATGTCGACGATGAAGACTGGTGGCTGTTCGAACCGCGAAAGAACGCATTGTCACCCGAGCCAGGTGATTTGATGCAAGGCACCGGTTGCACGATCGCAGCGGATCCATCCCTATTCCCGAATCTCAGTGATTGCACGCAGGTCCCTGCGGACTTTTCAGGAAACGACGCCGACCCCAACGGCTTGCTGGCCTGCGACGAATACGGCCAAACCTATTTCGCCGATCCGGACGGCGTTCCTGATGGATCTGACGAAAACCTCTGGCTGTGCGTCCGCTCCGGCAACGCCAGCAATGCGGTCTGGGTCGACCGCTCCAACAGGGATCAGTACCGCATTGGCGATTCGGAACGAACACGAATGTCGTGGTTCCTGAGCCGCTGCCTGTCCGGAGAGTGCTGAAATGAAACATTCCACATTCATCACCGCCGTGACAATCACCATGGTTCTGCTGGCCACGGCCGCCAACCGAGCGACTGCGCAGCAGGACGATCCTACGGTTCAGCCGATTCCGTCGTTCGATCTAGTTCTTGAAGACGCCCGCCGCGCGCTGGTCGTCGAGGCACTGATCCGCGACGACGGCACGACCGGGCCGCCGAACCTGTCGATCAGCAATTCACCGCCCGGCACCCACGTCGGCGACCCGCCACACCTGCTGGTCGAATGGTTCGACGACCAGGGGCGGCTGATCGACCGCTACGACGCCTGGAGCCCGCTGTGGCATTTCGCCGAAACCGATACCGGCGAACGCCTGGACATGCAGACCGAATCCACCGGTTCCTTCGACATGCTGCTGACCCCGGACATCCAGCGGGTCGTCGTGACCGACCTGGAGACTTCGACGATCCTGCTGGATCTCGACGTGTCCAGCACCGTAACGGCGTTCTGCGACGCGAATCCGGACGACATCAACTGCGCCGCGCCGGCCATCCTGCTGATCGACGGGTTCGAGTAGGGCGTCAGGCCTGGCGGACTTCGCGATACCGCGATGCGCTGCGAACGACGCGTCGCAGGTCCTCCAGCGCCATGTACAGGCACGGCACGATGATGAGCATGATCGTCGTGGCGATCACGATGCCGAAGCCCAGCGAAATGGCCATCGGTACGAGGTGTACGGCCTGCACCGAGGTCTCGAGGATGATGGGCGTCAACCCACCGAACGTCGTCAGCGTCGTCAGCACCACCGGGCGGAAGCGGCGCACGCCGGCCTGCGTGACCGCATCCAGCGCGCCGATCTCGGAGCGCTTGCGGTTGGCGAAATGGACCATGATGAGCGCGCCGTTGACGACGACCCCGGACACGGCGACGACGCCCAGCAGGCTGACCAGCGAAAGATCGTAGCCCAGCAGGATGTGGCCGATGACGCCGCCGACGATGCCGAACGGGATCGCGGTCATGACGATCAGCGGCTGGATGTAGCTGCCGAACGCGATGGCCAGCAGCGCGTAGATCACGCCCAGTGCGAGCGCGAAGTTGCCCCACAACGATGCCGTGGATTCGCGCATTTCGGCGTTGCTGCCCTGGAACGTCCACGTCAGGCCGGGGAAGCTGGCGCGAAGTTCCGGCAGCACGCGCTCGGTCAGTTCATCGACGACGCGGCCGATCGCGCTGGGCGGCTCGACGTCGGTGCCGACGGTGATCACGCGGCGGCCGTCGCGCCGGTCGATGGCCGAGAACGCCGCGCTCTCGGTCAGCTGCGCGACCTCGAACAGCGGCACTTCGCCGCCGGCCGGCGTGCGCACCATGAACGTTTCGATCGACCGCAGCGTCTCGCGCTCGTCCTCGGGCAGCTTGACCTGGACCTCGATCTCGTTGGTGCTACGGAGGAAGCGCATCGCGATCGCGCCGTAGAACGCGTTGCGGACCTGCCGGCCGACGTCCTCGGGGGTCAGTCCCAGCGACCGGCCCTCGGGCAGCAGCGTGAAGTCGAACTGCTTCTTGCCGGTCTCGTAGCTGTCGTTGACGTCGGCCGTCGCACTGAACGAGTCGAGCTCGGCGACGAATCGCTCGGCTGCACGCGCCAGCACGTCGATGTCGGAATGGCTGAGATCCACGCTGATGTCGTCGCGCCACCCGCCCGGTCCGCGCTCGGCCTCGAACGTGATCTGGTCGATGCCCTTGAGGTCGCCGATCTGGTCGCGCCACAGCTGGATGACCTCCGGCGTGGTCCGGTCGCGCCCGGCCGGCGGCTTCATGACGATCTCGACGTCGATGAAGTTGCTGCCGCGCACGTTGGTCTTGATGCCCTCGGCGGCGGTGTAGAGGTCGTGCTCCTCGAACATCCGGTGCGTGGCGTTGGTGACCTCGTCGGCGACCCGGGCGGAGACGTCGCGCGTCGTGCCCACCGGAAGACGCACGCCGGCCTCGATCTCGTCGGCCGGCTCCTCGGGCATCATCACCATGCCCAGGTGATCGCTCCACGCGTAGGCCGCCGTGACGCCCAGCAGCACGAAGGCCGCCGTCAGAGTGACGTAGCGATGCACGAGGCAGCGCTGCAGGAACGGCTTGTAGCGCGTCTGGATCCAGTTATCGGCCCCGCGGGCGAAGCCGCGCTGCCAGCGGTGCAGCACGGTCGCCACACGACCCTTGCTGCGATCGCGCACGTGCGCGAGGTGGGCCGGCAGGATGAAGAGTGCCTCGAGCAGCGACAGCGCCAGCACCGTCACGACCACCGCCGGCATCGGCCACCAGTACTTGCCCGTCACGCCCGGCATGAACATCACCGGAAGGAACGCCACGATGTTGGTCAGGATGCTGAAGGTCACCGGCCGCGCCATCTCGCGCGCGCCCTGGATCGCACTTTCGAGCATGCCCATGCCGCGCTGCCGGTACTCGTAGACGTTCTCGCCGACGACGATGGCGTCGTCGACGACGATGCCCATCGCGACCAGGAAGCCGAACATCGAGATCATGTTGATCGTCACGCCCAGCGGCGGCAGGAACATCACCGAGCCGACGAACGAGATCGCCATCCCCATCATGATCCAGAACGCGAGCCGGAACTCGAGGAAGAGGCTGAGGATGGCGATGATGATGATGGCCGCCAGCACGCCGTTTTCCAGCAGCAGGCCGAGCCGGTCGTCGAAGTCGGCGGCGCGGTTGCCGTCGATGCGCACGTCCACGCCGGACGGCAGCTGCCCCTCCAGATCTTCCAGCACGCGCTGGACGCCCGCGGCGACTTCCAGCGGCGACTGCTCGCCGACGCGGTAGACGGCGATCTCCACCGATGGACGGCGGTTGAACTGCGAGTGGAACCCGACTTCCTCGAAGCCGTCGCGGACCTCGGCGATGTCGCCCAGCGTGATGGGAGAGCCGGTGGTCGAGCTGACGACGACGATGTCGGCCAGTTCGTCGGCCCACTGCTTGCGCTCGCCCATGCGCAGCAGGATCTCGCCGCGGCTGGAATCCACCGACCCGGCGGGAATGTCGCGCGCGGAGTCGTCGATGATGGTGGCTATCTCGCCCAGCGTCAGGCCGTATTCGCGAAGGGTTTCCTGCGGAATCTCGACGTGCGTGACGTAGGCCGGAACGTTTCCGATCTCGACCTGCGTGATCTCGGGCTGGTTCAGCAGCTGGTCGCGAACGCGCTCGGCGAGCTGGCGCAGCGTCCAGATGTCGGCGTCGCCGAACAGGCCGATCTCCATGACCTCCTGCTGGCGCGACTGCAGACGGACCTCGGGACGCTCGGCGTCGACCGGGAACGTGCGGATCTGCGCCACGGCCTGGTCGATGTCCTGGTAGGCGCGCATCCGGTCGACGCCGGAGACGAGTTCGAAGAGCACGACGCCGCCGCCCTCGCGGGCCTCGGACCGGATTTCGCGAATGCCCTGGACGCCGCGGGCGGCCTCCTCGACCGGCAACAATATTCCTTCCTCGACTTCGGCCGGCGCCGCGCCGGGATAGACGACGCTGACCTCGACGACGTCGAGCTGGAACTGTGGCAGGACTTCCTTCTGCATCGTGATCGCCGTCCACGCCCCGCCGACGAGCAGCAGCACCATCGCCAGGTTGGCGGCGATGGGATTGCGCGCCATCCACGCGATGGGTCCGCGCATGCGATCCGGCGTCCCGGAAGCGCTCATGGAGCGGAATCCTGCGGGGCTTCGTCGCCTTCGGAGGCCACGCGAAGACGGACCCCGTCCTCGACGGTCGCCAGCCGGCTGGTGACGACCCGGTCGTCCGCGGTCAGGCCCTCGGAGACGTAGGCGTAGCGCTCGTCCTGGAACGCGACCTCGACGGGCTGGATGCGCAGCCGGCCGTCTTCCATCAACCAGACCGTGTCGCCGGCACGCACGTGGTCGCGGTCCACCCGGACCACATCCTCCAGGGGCCGGCCCCGGATCCAGGCCTGGACGTATTCGCCGATGATCAGCGAACGATCTTCGCCGGGCTCCCCGTTCCTGCCCAGGGGATCGTCGACGGCGACCAGCAGGCGCGCCATCCGGGTCTGGCCGTCCAGTTCACCGACGAGTCGGAACACGGTGCCCTCGCGGGTCACGCCCTCGGGCCACGCGGTGCGATTGCGGATGGTGACCGGCGAACCCTCTTCGCCGTCCAGGGTTGGAACGATCAGCCACGGCAGCTGCGAGACGGGGACCGAAAGTTCGATCCAGTAGGTTTCGGTGCCGACCAGTCGCCCCAGCGCGTCGCCGGCGGCGACCTGCGAGCCGAGGTTGACCGAGCGCGACAGCACCTGGGCGTCGAACGGGGCGTCGATCGTCGTCCGGCGCAGGTTCAGCTCGGCGCGCTGCAAAGCCGCGCGCGCCGACGCGACCACGGCCTCGGCGCTTCGTCGCTGCGGTTCGCGCAGCACCCGCGCCCGCCGCTCGGCCGACAACTCGCGACCGAACTGCGCGAGCTCGGACTCGGCCTGTTCCTGGCGGCCGATCTCGATGTCCAGCGACGCCAGCGCCTGTTCGAGTTCGCTGCGTCGCTGCGCCAGCGCCGTGCGGTAATCGTCGTCGTCGAGCCGGATCAGGGTCTCCCCGGCGCTCACGTCGCCGCCGGGCACGAAATCGGGGGCGATCTCCACGACCTCGCCGTCGACGCGCGGACGCAGCGTGACGTCGCGCGACGGGCGCACGGTTCCGGTCGCCCGGATCATCGGCCGAAACGTCCCGGCCTCGGGGCGGGTGACGTCGACGAGCATCGCCGACTCGCGCACGGCGGTCTCGCGTTCGGCGGTCGGCTCGGTGCTGAAGATCCAGACGATCGCCAGCGCGCCGGCGACGATCAGCGCGACGCAGGCCATCAGCGGCTTGTGCCACGCGGTTGACCGGCTTTCTCTTACCGCGTTTCCTTTCTTTTCGGACATTCCCTCGCGTGGGGCCATCGGGCCGTCCAATCCATGCCTCGAATCAAGCACGAGCATAGCAGCGGTCGTGAAGAACACCTGAACGTCACGGCCGGGCGCAGGCCGGGCCTACGGCGTCTCAGTCGGCGACCTTTATGCGGTTACGCCCGGCTTCCTTGGCCCGGTACAACGCCTTGTCGGCACGACTGTAGACGCGATCGACATCGTCGTCGCCGCCGGCCTCGGCGACGCCGACCGAAATCGTGACCGAGACCGCCTCGCCGTTCTCGGAGCGAATGCTCATCGACTCGACTCGCTGACGAATTCGCTCGAGGATTCCGCGCGCTTCGTCCAGGCCGGCATCGGGCAGCAGCAACAGGAACTCCTCGCCACCGACTCGGCCGATCGCATCGCCCTGGCGGATGGCCTCCTTGAGCGTCTCGGACAACTCGACCAGCACCTTGTCGCCCACCTGGTGCCCGTAGCGGTCGTTGATGCGCTTGAAGTGGTCGACGTCCATCAGCGCGATGGACACGCGTCCGCCCTCGGCGCTCCGGTAATCGAGCAGGTTCTCGAACTCCGAGAAGATCGCCGCGCGGTTCGGCGCGCCCGTCAGGCTGTCGGTCTTCGCGCGCTTTTCCATGTCCAGCCGCGACCGGAACAGGCCCTTCTCGAAGCGATCCTGGATCAACAGGCGCTCGATCGCGCCGCCCATCAGGCGGACCAGTTCCATCTCGAGGTCCGAGAACGGTCCATCGCGTGGCTCGGCCGAAGAGAAGTTCAGCGTGCCGACGACCTTGCCGCGATCGAGCAACGGCACGCCGATGTAGGTTTCGAGCCCGAACCGCTCGTAGCAGGGATGGCCATGGATCTGCGGATCGCGCCCGGCACGCTCGGTCGCGACGAGCTGGCCGGCCCGAAGCGCGATGTCGCAATACGTGTCGCCGATGGGAAAGACATCGCCCGGCGAGACACCCGCATCGGCCGGCACCACGTGGCGCACCGTGTAGCGCCCGTCGCGCGTATCGCTGACGATGCCCGTCTCGACTTCGAGGTAGTCGCGACCGTAGTTCAGGAGTTCGTTGATCGTCGACTCGTGGTCGAGACCGGCCCGGTGCACCGTTTCGTGGACCCGTCGCATCATCTCGATGACCTCGGCGTAATCGCTGACGTCCTCGATGACGGCGTAGAAGCCCAGGATTTCCCCGCCATGGCCTTCGTCGGGAATGTATTCGGTCCGCGCGCGGAACTCGTGGCCCGCGCGCAGCCGCACCGTCTGCTCGAAGCGAACCCGTTCACCGTTCAGCGCGCGCCGCATGCGCGGCTCCAGCCGGTCCATGGCGTCCTCGCCGACGATGTCCGCGACGGCCTTGCCGAACAGCGCCATGCGCGGCATGCCGGCGAGGCGTTCGTAGGCTGCATTGACGAAGCGGTAGCGAAGCTCGGGATCGACGTAGGCGATCAGCGTCGGCAAGGTATCGGTCATCTTCAGGATGGCCGTCACCTGCGCGGCCCTCGCGCCGGGATCCACTCCGCTCGCGAGGATCGCGCCGTCGTCGCGCATCGTTGCACGCCAATGCGATCGATGGCGGGCCTCGGCACGCACGGGTACCAGCGCGAATTCCACGGACGCTTCGGACTCAAGGCGCTCGAGCACCTGCCGGATGCCGTCGCGGTCGCGTTCCTCGGCCAGGTCGGTCAGCATCGCACCGGGCAGTTCGTCGGCCTCCCGGCCCAGCAGTTCACGACAGGCCCCGACGGCCTCGACGATGCGAAGGCCGGAGTCAAGCAGCAGGCTGACGCCGAGATTCAGCGCCATCGCATCGCGGATCCAGCCGTCGTTTTCGATCCGTGGCGCCAATGTCCGCTCCGCTCGGCCAGTCCGAACCATGGTACTCCTCCGCTCGTCCAGGACGTCACCGGTTAGGATGGCCGGAGGACAGGCCGGAGAGTCGGCCGCATGAAGATCACGTTCCTGGGGACGCGCGGCTACATCGAGCCCAGCACGGACCTCCATCGATACCACGCGTCGGCACTCGTCGAGTACCGGGGAGGCCGGGTGATGATCGACTGCGGCGAGGGCTGGGAAAAGCGCTGGAACGAGGTGGACCCCGGCGCCATCGTCATCACCCACGCTCACCCGGACCACGCGTTCGCGCTCGGCGACGCCGAGCCGCCCTGCCCCGTGTTCGCGTCCGAGGAATCCTGGGAGGTCATGAAGGACTTCGCCGTACCCGGCGACCTGCGCCGAACACTGGCGCCGCGAAAAGTCCGGGAGATCGCCGGCATCGGCTTCGAGCCGTTCCCGGTCATCCACTCCACGCGCGCGCCCGCCGTCGGCTACCGGATCACCGCTGGCCGGGTCGCGTTGTTCTACGTGCCCGACGTCGTCTGGATCCACGACCGCGATGAGGCCTTCGACGGCATCCGCGGCTACATCGGAGACGGCGCCACGGTCCACCGCGAGATGGTGCGCAAGGACAAGCACGGCGAGCTGATCGGCCACGCGACGATCCAGCAGCAGCTGACGTGGTGCATGAAGGAGGGCGTGGAGAAGATGATCGTCACTCACTGCGGCGCCGACATCGTCGGCGGCGACGAGCGCAAGGTCGGCGCCGAACTGCGGCGGGAGGCCGAGAAGCGCGGCGTCGAAGTCGAGATCGCGCACGATGCAATGGAGAAGATCTGGCGATAAGCGCGGCAACCGTGTGGCGACGGATTCTCATTTACCATCTGTCTCGATGCCGGCCCGATCCCCCCTGCCCAAATGGCCCACGCTGCACCTCGAACGCGGGTTCGACGGCGCGGTCTGCGGCATCGACGAGGCGGGTGTCGCACCGCTGGCCGGGCCTGTGGTCGCCGCGGCGGTGTTGCTGCCGACCGACTCGAAGCCGCGCGCGCTGCGCGGGCTGACCGACTCCAAGCTGCTCGACGCCCGGGAACGGGAACGCTTCTTCGACGTGATCCACCGCATCGCCCACGTCGGGGTCGGCATTGCATCGGTCAGCGAGATCGACGAGGTCAACATCTACCACGCCAACATGCGCGCGATGCAGCGCGCGTTCGATGAGCTTCCGGAGCGGCCCGGCTTCGCGCTGGTCGACGGAAAGGCGCGACCACCGGTCGACTGCGAAGTCCAGACCGTGGTCAAGGGCGATCGCCGCTCGCTGTCGATCGCCGCGGCTTCGGTGATCGCCAAGGTCACGCGCGACCGGCTGATGCACGAACTCGCCGACCGGTTCCCGGACTACGGCTGGCAGACCAACGTCGGCTACGGCACCGACGCCCACTACCTCGGCCTCTTGCGCAAGGGACCCACCGAACATCACCGCAGGAGCTTCGCGCCGCTGAACACCATCTTCGCGCCCATGGCCATGGCCTGGCGGCGCTTCCGATTCGTACCCGTCGCGGAAGCGGCCCGCCCGGACGACCTGGAACTGTTTTTCCTGCGCAACGACCTGCACGCGGTGTTCGACCGCGACGGCTGCCACGTCGGGCTGGTCAAGAACGTCCGCGGCCGCTGGACGTTCCAGGCCCTGGGCTACGGCGGCGACGGTCATCCGGAGCTCGCCGACGGCCCCTTCAAGCGGTATCACGGCCAGGTCATCGACGCGCCCGAACGGGCCGCGCTGGTGCGTCTCCTCTCGTCAGTCTGATCCAGTCGGTCTGTCGATCCCCGGGCTTGGCGGTTGCCGTCATCGGGCGCTATGCTGCGACGACCGTCACGGGAAGCGCCCACTGCGCTCGGCAAGGCGGTGAAACCGTTCCGCCGCCCATGCGGACGTCGATCCCGGACGCGACGGAACTTCACTGAGGACAGCATCATGGACGATCGGAAAAAAGCCGCGCGCCGGCGGCTGTTGCAGGGCACGCTCGGCGCCACGACACTGGCCGCGGCGGCGCCTCTTACGGCGCTGACCACGCCACGCCAGCCCGAGGGGCCCTTCTTCCCCGAACACCCGCAGCCCGACACCGATGCCGACATGACCCGGATCCGGGGACACGGCGAGCGGGCGGAAGGCCAGGTCGTCGAGGTCTCGGGTCGCGTGCTCGACGAGAACGGCGAGCCGATCGCCGACGTGCTCGTCGACGTCTGGCAGGCCAACACGCACGGCCGCTACGCGCACGAGGCCGATCCGAATCCCGCGCCGCTGGACCCGAACTTCCAGGGCTGGGCCCGGCTGAAGACCGGGCCGGACGGGCGCTACCGGTTCACGACGATCAAGCCGGGCGCCTATCCGATCCAGCCGGGCTGGACGCGTCCGCCGCACATCCACTTCAAGGTCGCCCGCCGCGGCTTCCACGAGCTGATCACCCAGATGTACTTCGCCGGCGAGCCGCTCAACGACGGCGACCGGCTTCTCGGCTCGGTGCCGCAGGACGAGCGGCATCTGCTGGTCGTCGAGTTCGACGCGCAGTGCTCGCCGCATGCCGGAAGGTTCGACCTGTTCATGAAACGCGTCTGAGCAACGGACGGGCCGAAACGCACCGCGTCCGCCCACGGGTTCGGTGACCCGGCGCCGAAACGTCGAGGCGAAACCGAGGCCCCGGGCCACGATCATGCGGCCCTACGTCGAAGAGTCGTCTCCCGCGCAGCCCATCGCATCGACCGACCGCCCAACGATCCGATTTCCGGAGCACGGTCTTTCCCATTCGCGCCGGTTCTATGCGCCGCTCATTGGGTCGGGTATATTGAGACGCACTTCACATTGCGTGAGCAAGATCGATTTCGAACCAGCCTTGGCCGGGAACGGTGCAGCGGCGCGAGCCGCCGGAAAGCGACATGAATGAACCGAGCACGGTGCCGGACTCCCGGCTGCGTGCCCGC